>CAVIES010000271.1:0-2003 GCA_963641675.1 Anaerovoracaceae bacterium | reverse complement strand
TCGTCCACCTGACCGTAGAAGTTAGCGCCCTCGGACAAGCGCAGGTCGTCGGGCGTCGCGCCGTCCTTACCGCTCTTGTTGTCCTTCACCGTGCACACGCCAGCAAGCTTGATGTTCTTCTCGACGCAGAGGCCACCAGCCGGGTAGACGCTCTTGTTGCCCGTGACCGTGCAGCCCTCAAGTGAGCAGTACTTACTGTTCAGGTCGACACCACCACCGTAACCGTCGGTGGTGTTATTGGTAATGGTGCAGTCGATGACCCGAGTGTTCTGCTGGTTGAGCTCGATGCCGCCGCCGCTTGACTTGCTGTAGTTGCCGGAGATAGTCAAGCCCTCAATCCTGCCCTCGCACGAGTCCGAGCTCTTGGAGGCAACGTAAATACCGCCGCCGTAGGCATCCTTTCCGCTGTAATGGGCGTTCTTCGCCCTGTTGTTCTCGATGCGGCCGGTCCCGTCCTTGGAGATGACGTAGTACCACGAGCCCTCGAAACGAATGCCGCCGCCATGGCCGCCCACGTTGTTGGAGATGATGGAGCCGTTCTCCATCGTGACCCTGAGGCCGTCCTTCTTGCCCGTAATGCCGCCGCCGTCAGTGCCGCCGCCATTGTGGGTAATGGAGCCGTTGTTCAAGTTGATATAGCAGTCCTCGCCGGCAACGTAGACTCCGCCAGAGGTGCCACTGTTGTAGCTGACCGTGGAGCCGTTGTTGATGTTGACGGTGCAGTTGCCCTTCGTGTAGATGCCGCCGCCGTCGCCGTTGTGGTTTCCGGCGACCGCGACGTTGTCGAGGGTGAGGGTGCTGCCAGCGTCCAGCTCGATGCCGCCGGCGCAGCCTCCGTAGCCGATCTCTCCCTTGCCGTCCGTGACCAGGCCGCCGGCGGTGACGGTCCGCTCGGCCTCGACGTAGGTCTCGTCGGGACCCGTGAAGGTAAAGGTCTTAACAGAGTTGGCGTCGCCGCACTGGAGAGTGAGGTTGGCGTGCTCTTGCAGATGAATGACGGCGTTCTTTTGCTGGCTGGTGATCTTGTGGCCGTCCATGTCGATGGTAATCGTCTTGCTGTCGGCGATCTTCATCGTATTGGTGAACATCCAGTCGCAAGCCAGGTAGATAACCTTGCCCTCGTAGCCCGCGTGGAGGGCGTCGTCGGTGGTGTAGTAGTTGGTCCTGACGTTGCTCTCGTCGATGGAGTAGGCCATGACCTCACGGTCATCGGCGAGGGCAGTCGGGGGCGTCGCCAACAGGCAGCCGACCGCCGCGGCGGCGGCCGTCTTCACCAGCGCGCGGCGAGAGATGTTCTTGTCGTTGAATGTGGTCGTCATCTGCGACTCCGTTCTGTGTTGCGCATGTTCAGCCCAGTTTAGGCCAAACATGGCTCCCAGTATGTTTTGTATCTGCAACCAGATGATGAAGCCCAAGGCGCACCAATAGTGCACCGACCCCCGTGCCAAGCGAGCCGCCCTCCGCACTACATGATGCGCTGCTGATACGCGCCCTGACTATTGTCTGAACCATCACCGAGAAAGGCGGCGATAGCGGAAGGAAGTACCACCATGAAGCGCATGGAAAACGGGGCCTTTGACGCAGTCAACCGCGGTGCCACGTGCACCCGTCGCACGCTGTTTGCGGCGATGGCCGCAGCAGCCACGAGCTGCCTGTTTGCCCCGGCGCTCGCCCTGGCAGAGGACGCCTCGGGCACGGTGGCCTTCTCGCTGAGTGACGACGGCACCACGCGCCTTTATTACTCGCACGAGGCCGCCGTCCAGGCCGCCTGTGCCGGCAATGTGATCTTTCTCAACGCCGACTGGCAGCTTGCCGAAACCCTTGAAGTGACCGAGGGGCAGACCCTCACCATCGACATGAACGGCCACAAAATCGCAGGCGACGGCAGCGCCACCGTCATCCGCCTTGGCGAGAAGAGCTCCCTCACGCTGCAGTGCAGCGAGACCAGCGGCCTTCTCACCGGCGGCAACTCCGCCAGCGGCGCCGGCGGCATCCAGATGGAC
>CAVIES010000270.1:0-2004 GCA_963641675.1 Anaerovoracaceae bacterium | reverse complement strand
CGTCACATGGGCGCTCAACGGCTACAACATCGCGAACTCCACCTTCGAGGGCAATGGCGGCATCGGATTCTCCGAGGGACCCAACGGCACGCTCTCCAAGGGCAACATCGACCTTTTGTCTGGCTATGCGAAGCTTGGCGCCGACGGTTCCACCGCTTGCGCGATGTGGATTTATACCGGTTACTATTCGCCGGCAGAAGGCCAGCCCAAGGATCGTCCACTCGATCCCCATACGATGAACGTCGGTCGCCGCAACACGGTCGACAAGTCTGGTCTCGGCCTCAACTCCGAGTGGGCCTTCTCTTGGCCTTCCAACCGCCGTATCCTGTACAACCGCAACGCCTCTGACGTCAGCGGTACGCCTTGGAACCCCGAGAAGGTTCTCAACTACTGGGACGAGGCGGCAGGCAAGTGGGTCATCATCGACCAGGCCGACTTCGTTGCAAGCAAGACGAACTCCGACGGTACCACCGAGGCGGTTCGTCCCAACAACAAGTCCTTCTTCATGCTTTGGGAGCAAAACGCTCGCCTCGAGTCCTATGGTATGGACGACGGCCCGCTGCCCGAGTTCTACGAGCCCACTGAGACTCCTTTCGAGTACAACACCCTCAACGGGCGCACCTATGCTCCTTGTGCGTTGCATGTCGACTCCTTCGAGGAGACGCGCGGCACGGTTGCCGACTTCCCGTATGTCGCAACCACCTACTCCGTCACAGAGCATTGGCAAACCGGTGGCCAGACCCGTTCTTGCCCCGCCCTCGTCGAGGCCATCCCCGACCAGTTTGTGGAGATGTCTTACGAGCTCGCCGAGGAGCTCGGAATCCAAAACGGTGATGACGTCATTGTCTACAACAACCGTAGCTCCTGCACCGTCAAGGCCTTGGTCACCCACCGCTTCAAGCCGTTCACGGTCCATGGCAAGGTTCAACACCAGGTCGGTCTGACGCACCACTTTGGTTACACCCATGAGTTCGCCCAGGGCGACGTCGTCAACGAGCTGACCCCGAACATCGGCGACGCGGTCGTTCAGACCCCCGAGTACAAGGCCTTCCTTGTCAACATCAAGAAGGCTCCTTCAGGAGGTGTTAAGTAATGGCTGAGTCTGCGATTCTTTTTGACACTTCCCGCTGTTCCGGATGCCATGCATGCCAGGTTGCGTGCAAGTGTTGGAACAACCTTCCGTCCCCGCTCGGTCTCAATGAGAACAAGTGGTCCGGTTCCCACCAGAACCCGGCCGATATCAACGGTACGACCCGTCTCATCATGACGTACAACGAGATCGAGAACCCGGACTACAACACCAAAGACGTCACCCCGCTTCTTGCTACAAAGCGTGTCAAGTGGGCGTTCGGTCGTCGTAGTTGCCAACATTGCACCGACGCGGGTTGCGTCGACGTGTGCCCGGCTGGAGCCCTCTATCATGATGAGGATACCGGCATGGTCACCTACGACCAGGACAAGTGCATCGGTCGCCAAAACTGCTCCACCGCTTGCCCCTTCGACGTTCCCCGTTACGACGAGGGCACGACCCGCGGCGTGATCAACAAATGCTCTGGCTGTGTTGATCGTATCGCCAACGGCATGAAGCCGGCTTGCGTCACCACGTGCCAGCCTGAGGCTCTCGATTTCGGTCCCCGTGATGAGATGATCCAAAAGGCCTACTTGCGTCTTTCCATGCTCAAGCAGCGCGGCTACAAGGATGCTGTTGTCTACGGCGAGCATGAGATGGGCGGCCTCCATGTCATCCAGGTCCTCAAATACGGTGCCGCCGCACATGGTGCCGTTGAGAACCCGAAGTCTTCCGGTGCCCTTGTCATCTCGGGAGCTTTGAAGCCGATCACCGCCGTGGTCTTCCCGCTTTGCCTTGTTGCGTTTGCCGGCATGACCGCTTTGGCTTCCGGCTACAAGCGTGACACGCTCGTCTTCAACAACGAGACGCAAGACACCATCGCCGTCAACACTGGCGAGGTCGTCAAGCACGGCATGAGGCCCATGGATGAGCGA
>CAVIES010000269.1:0-2006 GCA_963641675.1 Anaerovoracaceae bacterium | reverse complement strand
CTCGGCGCGGCGAACGACCCGCTCATCCTTGAGGTCGAGACGATGAACCGCCGCAACGCCGAGAGCATGGAGGGGCTGGCCCGCCTGATGATGGCCGTCCGCGACGGCGTGCCCGTCTCCGAGCTGGGCGAGGCCGCGTGGACCGTGCAGGCGTACATGCGAGACCCGTCCAAGTCCACGCTGGCCGCCAACGCCGACGCCTGGACGAAGATCTGCAGCGCGGACAGCTCGCTTGTCGGCACGGACGTCATGTACGAGGGCATCGGCTTCAACCAGCCGACCATCTCGCGCATCCGCGCCGAGCAGGGCAAGGCCAACGCCACCGCCGAGCTGGGCACCATCGCCGAGCTTCTCGGCGGCGCCAAGAAGGCCGGGAACGGCGGCGAGTGATGGTAGACGAGGAGCTGTTCAACAGCTATAGAGCGGCCCTCGGCGCCAACGCCGACCTCGCCAAGATGGCCTGCGAGCAGCTTGTCGCCGACTACTCCGGCTCGCTCACCAAGACGGAGCTGTCCGAGGTCTACGCGGCCCTCGTGCGCAAGCTGGGGCAGTACGCCGCGCAGGTCGCGCTTGAGTTCTACGAGGCCCTGCGCGAGCGGGCCGACGTCACCGACGAGTACACGCCAAGGACGTTCGAGCCAGACAACGCGGGCCTGCTCGCGTGGGACGCGTCCAACATGTCCCACGCGCAGCTGCCCGGCATCGCCTCGCAGCGCGTCATGCAGTACGCCGACGAGACGATCTACGCCAACGGCAGCGCCGACCCGGCGCATCCCGTCTACGCGCTCGTGCCGCACCCCGGCGCGTGCGGCTGGTGCCTGATGATCGGCTCGCAGGGCTGGTTCACGACGCGCAAGGCCAGCGCCGAGAACACCCGTCATGCGAACTGCAAGTGCACCGTCGTGGCCGACTTCGGCACGAGGAACCCGAGCCTGAAGGGGTACGACCCCGACGCCCTCGTGGACGTCTACGCGCAGGCCCGCCGCAACGTCGAGACCGACGCGCGGCAGCAATGGGCGCAGATGGACGACGAGGAGCGGGCCAAGTACACGCGCACCTACCGCTCGTCGAAGGTGGGCACGGACGTCTACGACGCCTACCTGCGCAACCGCATCGTCTCCGAGATGACGCGGCTGGCCAAAAAAGCTGATTAAGGCCCTCCAGCAGGGCCTTTTTCATACCCACGCACCGCAGCGGGCGGTCAACCGCTGCAACCGTCACACGCGCTAGGGCGCGGGAAAGGGGCATCCGTGAGCGATACCCAGAACACCTCCACCACCGCCAAGGCGATGGGCGAGGGCAAGGTCTTCACGCAGGAGGACGTCGACCGCATCGTCACCGACCGCCTCAAGAGGGTCAAGGCCGACGCCGCCGAGATGGACGAGCTGCGCAAGAAGGCCGCAGAGCTTGACGAGATAAAGGCCGCCAGCCAGACCGAGCTCGAGCGCACGCAGAAGGCCTACGCCGACGCCACCGCCGAGCTTGAGCGCCTGAAGGCCGAGACGGCGCATGCCGCCCTCGTCAGCAAGGTGGCGGCGGAGAAGTCGGTCCCCGCGTCGCTGCTCCAGGGCACGACGGAGGAGGAGCTGGCAGAATCCGCCGACGCTATCGTCGCGTTCGCCAAGTCGCAGTCGGGCATCCCGGCCGACAAGGGCGGCGCGGCATCGGGCTACGCCGGCCCGTCAATGGAGCAAGTGCTCAAGTCCCACAACTCAGCCGAGCGCGTGGCCCTGCGTGCGCAGATTCACGCCGCCTCGCACTAACCGAAAGGAGACAGCACGATGGCTGTCGAGAACAACACCACCACCTCCGCCGACATGATCGCCGCGCTGGACGAGGAGTTCGTCTTCAACTACAAGCAGGAGGCCGACCGCCTGGTCGAGCTCCTCGGCATCACCGGCGTCGAGACCGTCGCCGCCGGCACCGCAATCTACCAGGTCAAGATTACCGGCGAGCTCGCCACCGACGCCGTGGAGGAGGGCGACCTCGTCGCCCTGTCCAAGTAC
>CAVIES010000268.1:0-2016 GCA_963641675.1 Anaerovoracaceae bacterium | reverse complement strand
CATGCGCATGTTCGTCAGCTCCTTGATGCAGCCGATGACCGTGTGCCCCGTCTCCTCCGAGACGGAGCGGACGGCGAGCAGCAGCCGGGCCCTCTCGGCGTCGGTCCACCCGCCCTTCCGCCCGCCCCTCGGGGACTTGAGCCCGAGCTGCTGGGCCCGGTTGGTCATCTGCCTGCGCGTCTTGTGGGGGAGCAGCTTTCGCCAGCCGTCCCAGTTCTTGTTCTTGTTCTCGTAGTGGGCGAGCAGGACGTTGTCCTCCTCCTGTGTCCAGTACCTCTCGCTCTTGACGCCGAGGTCCTTGGCCTTGTGGCCGATAGCCGCCGGGGTCCTGCCGGGGAGGATGGCCGACCATCCGTCCCACCTAGTCCCGTGCTTGCGGTAGTGCCTCCTCACGGCGTCGAGCTCCCATTCTTCCCAGGCTCTCGTCATCTCTCCTCGTCGTACCTCTCCATCGCGGCCTTCGCTATCTTCTTCGCCGCATCGACCGACTTCCCGTTGGCGGACGCGGCGTCGAGCCAGGTCATGCCCATCAGGAAGTGGTCGATGATTATCCTTGCGGCGAGCTCGTCGCCCTCCCCGATGGCTTTGACCTTCTCCCAGGCCTTGTCGGCGACCCTCTCGCAGTCGTCGCAGAGGGTAAGCGCGTCGGCCCTCTGCTTCGGCGTGCCCCGGTAACAGATCCACTTGTTCTCCTCGAGGATCTCCATCATCAGGCGCGCCACCTGGAAGTAGAGGAGCGTCGGGGAGACGTCTCCCTGCCTCTTCATCGGTTACAACGCTTTCCAGATGACCGCGACGGCCACGGCGTACGCCGGTATCAGCAGCAGCCGGCCGTCGTACCAGATGCCCAACGCGCTGAGCGTCACGGTAGCGAGCCACCAGATGGGAAGGGCCACCAGGCTGAGCATGACTACCAGCACCGCCGCCGCCGTCAGGCAGGACATCGGCTTGCGCTGCTCACTCACCGCACCACTCCTCGAGGACGTCCACCGTCTTGCTGCCCCAGACCCTCTTGGCCATGCACATCAGCAGGCCCTTCTCCTTGTCGTAGGCGTCGTTGTCGGAGCACTTGGCAATGGACTTGGAGCCGTCGGGGAAGATGGCGATGGTGGCGGGGCCTGAGAAGATGACCTTCTCGGGCAGGTCGGTGCACTCGATGATTCGCTCCCCGAACGCGATGGCGAGGTCGAGGGCGAGGCGCTTCTGCTCCTCGGCCCTTGCCAGCGCAGCGCCGCCCCTGTCGAGGAAGGAGCCGGCCAGCTTCTGGCTGTCGAGATAGATGTCCTCCGTCATCTACTTCACCCCCGTGCTGCCGTAGCCGTCGGTGCCGCGCTGCGTGTCGCCGAGCTCGGAGACCTCCACCCAGTCGGGCGAGAGGTACGGGACGAGGACAAGCTGGCAGACGCGGTCGCCGTCATTGACGGTGAACGGCTCCTTGGAAAGGTTGATGAGCCCCGCCTTGACGGGGCCGCGATAGCCCGAGTCGATGACGCCGACGGCGTTGGCGAGCGTGATGCCCTTGGTGCCGAGCCCGCTGCGCGGGAACTCCAGCCCGACATAGCCTTCGGGGATGGCGAGCCTGAGGTCGAGGTCGATCATCGCGATGTCCCCCGGCATGATGGTGAGCGGCCTGTCGAGCGACGCCCTCAGGTCCGAGCCCGCGTCGCCGGGGTGCGCGACCTCCGGGGCCGTGCCGATGTAAGGTACCGAACGTGTCGTCATGTCTCTCCAATCGTTCAGGTGTTTATGCGTGTTAAGCACGGGAGGGGACGCCCGGTCGGCATCCTCGCCCGTCTACCGGATATGGCTTCTAGCAGCCGAAATCCATTCTGCGGTGCCTGAGAGCGTGCCAGCCGCCCTGTTTGAGCGCGTCCGCGTACTTGGTAGGGGCGTCGCAGAGAAGCCACTCCCAGTGGCCCGTGCGGCTTATGGAGACCTCGTATCCGCCTTGGCAGTCATAGGGCCTGGTGGGCACGGGCCACTCGTCCTTCACGTAGCGGAAGTGGAGGCGGTTCT
>CAVIES010000267.1:0-2025 GCA_963641675.1 Anaerovoracaceae bacterium | reverse complement strand
GTCGCCGATGATGCGCACGCCGTGGCGGTTGGCGTAGGAGCGCAGCTCGGCCCACTCGACGGAGAATCTGTACTGCAGCTTGCGATAACGCTCCACACCCTCGGCAAGCTCCGGACGCTCGGCCAGAAGCGGCGAGTAGTCGTGGTAGGGAGCCGGCCACTCCTGCCAGGCCACGGGACCAAGAAGGTCCTTGATGGCGCAGAAGGTGGCGTAGGCCGTCAGCCAGTACTCGTTAATCTCGCAGAAGTCCTTGTAGGCGTCGGTCTTCTCCACGCCCTCAAGCGCAGCCAGAGCCTCGTCGGCCGGCTCAGCGAGAAGGTCGATGTTGCCCGCAAACGCCGCCTGGCCAGCATACGGGGAGTTGAAGGCATCCGTGGGGTTGACTGGCAGCACCTGCCAGTAGCGAACGCCCGCCTCGGCAAGCCAGTCCACAAAGCGGTGAGCGCACTCGCCCAGGGTGCCGGGCTGGCCACCGTGCGGAATGCTCGTCACGTGGCACAAGACGCCCATGCCGCGCGGCATCGGCTCCTGCATGCGAACCTTGTTGCGGAAGTGCAGCACCGCGGTGCCCAGCGGCCAGAGGAAGACCTCTGCCTGGCCGTTTTCCACCTTGGGGCCCTTGCCGGACACGACGTCGGCCACGTCCTCGCCCACCATGGGAACGCGGACAGTATGCGCGTCGGAGAGGCTGGCGTTTGCCAGCACGCAGACCGACTCGCCGTTCTCGCCGTGGCGCCAGAAGCCAAAGACGTCCTTGCCGCTGGAGAAGGGCTCGAAGTCGCCCGCGGTCATCACCGGCAGGGTGCGACGCAGCGCAATGGCATTGCGGAAGATGGTCGCGCAGTCCTTGTAGCCGCCGTCCCAGGGGAAGGTGGCGCGGTTGAACGGGTCGCGGAAGCCCTCAAGGCCACGCTCGTCGCCGTAGTAGACGCACGGCACGCCCGGAAGCGTCATCTGCAACAGGACGGTCAGCCACAGACGAGCCTTGGCAAGCCCGACCTGGCCCTCGTTCAGGCGATACTCGCCGCACTCCTGCTCGGACATGCCATCCGGGTTGGGAGCGTCGCCCAGCATGGTAAAGAGGCGCTCGCGGTCGTGGCTGCCCAGGAGGTTCAGCGTGGAGAAGAAGGCCTCGGTGGGGTAGTTCTCACGCAGCTCCTCAAGGCGGGCCGCAAGGTCGGACGCGGAAATCTCGCCGCGAACAAAGCCGAGAAGGCCCGTGCGCAGCGGGTAGTTCATGGTGCCGTCGAGCTCCTCGCCCTCAAAGTACTGGCGAAGCTTGCCGTAGGCCGTCTTGTGGGAGGCGTCCTCCCAGACCTCGCCGATAAGCACGCCATCGGCGCGCTCGGCGAGAACCGCGGCCTTGATGTCGGCGATAAACTCATCGGACAGCTCGTCGGCCACGTCCAGGCGCCAACCGCGGGCACCCAGGCGCATCCACTTGCGAACCACGCCGTTCTCGCCGCAGATGAGCTCGCGGTAGCCCGGCGCAGACTCGTTGATGGCGGGCAGGTCGGTGTTGCCCCACCAGCCGTCGTAGCTGCCGTCCTCGTGGAAGGTAAACCAGTCCGCGTAGGGAGAGTCAACGCCGTCCTCGTGGGCCTGCCAGCCGCCGGGCTCGGCGTAGTTGCCATTGCGGTTGAAGTACTTGGAGTCGCGCCCGCAGTGGTTGAACACGCCGTCCAAGATGATGGAGATGCCGCGCGCCTCGGCCTGCTGGCACAGCTCGCAGAAGTCCTGCTCGGTGCCGAGCATCGGGTCGATGCGCAGGTAGTCAGCTGTGTCGTAGCGGTGGTTGCTCGCCGCCTCAAAGATGGGGTTCAGGTAGATGACCGTAATGCCCAGCTTCTGCAGGTAGTCGAGCTTCTCCATGATGCCGCGTAGGGTGCCGCCGTAGAAGTCCCAGCGGGCGATGGAGGTGTTCGGATTGCGCTTGTAGGTGGGAGCTTCACTCCAATCCTCAACCAGATAGCGCTCCGGGCCCTCGCGCTTGACCGCAAGGGCAGCCTCGGCCCGCTCGTGCCA
>CAVIES010000266.1:0-2026 GCA_963641675.1 Anaerovoracaceae bacterium | reverse complement strand
TCCTTGAGCTTGCTCGGGACAGGGGCATCGAGGCGCCCATCACGCAGGCCGTGCATGACGTTCTCGTGGACGGCATCGACCTAGAGGCGGCCAGGCAGGCGCTTCTCGGTAGACTGCCTCGCGAGGAGTTTTACGGAATCAACCAACAGCAGGGGAGAGAATAGCAATGATCAATGACATCAAGATCGCGCCGTCGGTCCTGTCCGCGGACTTCGCGCACCTGGCGCAGGACCTGGACTCCATCTCCACCTGCGACTACATTCACTATGACGTCATGGACGGGCACTTCGTGCCCAACCTGACTTTTGGCCTTGACATCCTCAAGGCCGTCAAGCGTACGACCGACATTCCCGTCGATGTGCACCTCATGATCACCAACCCGGACGAGATGGTGCCCCTCTTCCTTGAGGCCGGCGCTGACGTCGTGACCTTCCACATGGAGGCCACCGCCCACGCCAACCGCCTTGCCGCCCTCATTCGCGAGAAGGGTGCCAAGGCCTCCGTGGCCATCAACCCCGGTACCTCCGTCAGCGCCCTTGACGCCATCATCGAGGACGTCGACATGGTGCTTCTCATGACCGTCAACCCCGGATTCGGTGGCCAGAAGTTCATCCCGGGCTCTCTGCACAAGCTCGAGCAGCTCTCCCGCATGTGCGCCGAGCACGGTGTGAGCCCCATGGTTGAGGTCGATGGAGGCATCTCGGCCGCCAACGCAGCCGACGTGTGCGCCGCGGGCGCCAACGTCCTTGTGGCGGGAAGCGCGGTCTTCGGGGCCGACGACAGGGCACAGGCCATCGCCTCCATCCGCGAGGCTGGCCGCAACGGAATCGTTAAGAGGGCCTAGCAACCATGCCTTTGAGTAAAACCGTATATCTCGACTACGCGGCATCGGCCCCGCGACGTGACGTCGTCGCGCAGGCCGAGCTTGCCTATGACCAGAGCTGCTATGCGGGGGCAAATCCCAACTCGCTGCACACCCTTGGTCGTCAGGCCGCGCGCGCTCTTGACGGCGCCCGCGCCGATCTTGCACGGGCCCTCGGTGGTCGCTTCCGCCCCGCCGACGTGACCCTCACCTCGGGCGGCACGGAGTCAAACAACCTCTGCGTTATCGGTCTTACCGAGGCGGCGCACATCGCGCAGGGCTCACGCAACCGCGTGATCCTCTCTGCGATCGAGCATGACTCAGTACTTGACCTGGCTTCCGTTCTTCGGGGTCGCGGCTATTCCGTCGACCTCGTGCGCCCCGGCCGAGACGGTCGCGTGACCGCCAGTGCCCTTGAGTCCCTCATGGGGCCCGACGTCGCCCTTGTGAGCGTCATGTACGCAAACAACGAGACGGGCGTGGTCCAGAACGTCCCCGATCTTGCAAAGGTCGCCCACAGGGTCGGCGCAGTCTTTCACACCGACGCCATCCAGGCCTTTGGCCACGTTCCCCTCGACCTTGCCGAGGTCGATGCCGTGAGTCTTGCCGCCCACAAGATCGGTGGCCCCGTCGGCGCCGGCGCCGTTGCCGTGCGTGGTCGCGTGCCAATCCGCCCGATGCTTGTTGGCGGTGGCCAGGAGCTTGGCCGTCGTGCGGGTACCGAGGATGTCCGTGGTGCCCTCGGCTTTGCCGCCGCCGCGCGTTGGTGCTCGGAGAACCTGCACGCCAGCAGGTCCAGGACTGCCGCCATGGCAAATCTGCTCTATGAGCTTCTCTGCGCCGAAGGCACGGGAATCGTGCCTACCACCACGGCCACCGTTGATGATGGCAAGCTTCCCGGCATCGTGAGCATCATGGTCCCCAAGCTCGACTCCGAGACCATGATCTTGGAGCTCGACCGACTTGGCTTTGAGGTCTCGGCGGGATCGGCCTGCTCGTCGGGCTCGCTTGACCCAAGCCATGTGCTTTCGGCTATGGGCATCTCGCGCAACGACGCGCTCGGCTCGCTTAGGGTATCTTTTGACGAACGCGCTGACGAGCAGGACATTCGTAATTTCGCCGAGACACTTCTCGGAATCGTTGAAAAGCATCGGGGCGACACCG
>CAVIES010000265.1:0-2028 GCA_963641675.1 Anaerovoracaceae bacterium | reverse complement strand
GATCATCGACGAGCGCATCGCCGACGTTGAGCTCGCACGCGTGCTCGAACTGCCCGACCGCCTGAGCGAGCCCCGTATGACCTCCAACTACGACGACATCGTCAACGATCCCGAGATTGCCCTGGTCGTCGAGTGCATGGGTGGCCTTGAGCCCTCCCACACCTACATCATGCGCGCCCTCGAGGCCGGCAAGCACGTGGTCACGTCCAACAAGGCCGTGGTCGCGGAGTACTTCGACGAGTTTGCCGCCACCGCGCTTGCCCACGACTGCAGCCTCTTCATCGAGGCCTCCGTCGCCGGCGGCGTGCCCTGGATTGCCTCCATCGAGAAGGTCCGCCGCATCGAGGGCGTCACCTCCTTCAAGGGCATCATGAACGGCACCACCAACTACATGGTCTACAAGATGCATAAGGACGACGCCGAGTTTGCCGACGTGCTCGCCGAGGCGCAGTCTTTGGGCTACGCCGAGCGTGACCCGTCCGCCGACATCGACGGCATCGATGTGCGCAACAAGACCCTAATCACGGCCTCCGTGGCCTTTGACGTGGCTTGCGAGAAGGACTTTCCGGTCTCCGGCATCCGCAACCTTACCAAGGCCGACCTCAAGATGTTTGGCGAGAAGGGCCTGTCGGTCAAGCTCATGGGCCGCGGCGTCTCCACCGAGACGGGTTATGCGGTGGCCGTCGAGCCCGTGGCCGTGGCCGCCGACTCCCTTGAGGCCAACGTGCCCACCAACTTCAACCTTGTGACGCTTGACGCCCCCACCGTGGGCGAGCTCAAGTTCTACGGCCAGGGTGCGGGCAGCCTGCCTACCGGCAACGCCATTGTGCAGGACATCCTTGACTGCGCCTCTGGCGCGCGCCGCCCCGTCTACGACTTCAGTCGTGGCCTTGGCTACGATCCGTCGCTTCTCAGCGCCGACTACGTGCTGCGAACTACCAGCGCGCCGGCCGGCGCCGAGCCGTACGCTCCGGGCGCCTGGGTCGTGCGCAACGTGACGGCCGTCGAGGCCCGCGCCCTTCTCGAAGCGGCCCTTGCTGACGACCCCACCAGCTTCATGGCAGCCCTCGTCTAGGAACGGATACCAACCCACATGATCAAGATCGCAAAGTTCGGCGGCTCCTCCGTCGCGTCCGCCGAGCAGTTCAAGAAGGTCAAGTCCATCGTCCAGTCCGACCCCGACCGCAAGTTCGTGGTTGTCTCCGCCTCGGGCAAGCGCTTCTCGGGCGACAACAAGATCACCGACCTGCTCCTTCTGGTCAACGCCCACATCCAGTATGGCGTCGACTGCAGCTCGCTTCTGGGCGACATTCAGCAGCGCTATCAGGACATCGTTGACGAGCTTGGCCTCAAGTACCCGCTTGCCGAGAAGTTCGAGGCCTTCACCAAGAACATCAAGAAGCACTCCCCGGAGTACGTGGTATCGCGCGGCGAGTGGTTCACCGCCAACCTCATGGCCGAGTACCTCGACATGCCTTTTGTCGATGCTGCCGACGTCGTGGTCTTCCATCACGATGGCTCCGTTGACATGGAGCGCACGGCCTCCCGCCTGAGGGACGTCATGGTGCGCAAGGGCTCCTTCGTGCTGCCCGGCTTCTACGGCGCCACCGTCGACGGCCAGGTCAAGCTCTTCCAGCGCGGCGGCGGCGACATCACCGGCGCGATTCTCGCCCGCTGCGTCGACGCAAACCTCTACGAGAACTGGACCGACGTCTCCGGCTTCCTCTCCGCTGATCCGCGCGTGGTCGAGAACCCGCGCTCCATCAAGCGCATCACCTTCGAGGAGATGCGCGAGCTCTCCTACATGGGCGCCTCCGTCCTGCAGGAGGAGGCCATCTTCCCGGTGCGCGAGGCCAACATCCCCATCCAGATCAAGAACACCAACCGTCCGGCAGACGAGGGCACGATCATCCGCGAGAACGCCGAGGCGGGCGAGGACGAGCACCTCATCACTGGCATCGCCGGCAAGAAGGACTTCGTGAGCGTTCACATCAAGAAGGCCCACATGTCCAACGAGGTCGGCCTCAT
>CAVIES010000264.1:0-2045 GCA_963641675.1 Anaerovoracaceae bacterium | reverse complement strand
AAACAATCGTCGTGGCTCGACCAAGGGGCCGCGTAAGCAGCGCCGCTCGCTTACTGGCATCATGCGCGTGCTTCGGCCGGGCAACGCCATTGTCGAGACGCCCGAGGGCACCTTTGACGTCGCGCGCTCTGGGCTTCGCGAGGCCATGAGCGGCGACGAGGTCGAGGTCGTTCTCGCTGATGGCAGGGGAGGAAAGCGTGCCATAGTGACCGGCGTCATACAGCGCGCCACCGAGACCTTCCTGGGCCGATTTGAGCAGGCTGGTCCGTTGGGTGCCGTGGTTCCGCTGGATACCCGCATCGGCCACGACTTCTTTGTGGTGCCCGAGGATCCCAGCCCGAGGTGGCTGGGCGTGCAGGAGGGAGACGTTGTTGCCGCCCGCATCACGGAGTATCCCACGCGCTATACGGCTGCAACGGTGACGATTGAGCGTCGCGTGGGCGCGCCTGCCGACTTGGACATGAACATCGAGTCCGTGATCGCAAGCCACGGCCTGGCCACCGAGTTCAGCCCCTCGACGCTGGCTGAGGCCGAGGAGATGACTCCGGGAGTGGAGGAGGCACTTGCGGCCGACCCCGCCCGTCGCGATTTGCGCGACGTGATGTGCGTGACCATCGATCCCGTTGACGCACGTGACTTTGACGACGCGGTGGGAGCCTGGCAGCGCGAGGACGGCGGCTTTGACGTGGACGTACACATCGCTGACGTTACTCACTACGTGAGGTGGGGCAGCTCGGCCGACATTGAGGCACGTGCGCGCACCTGCTCGGTTTACCTAGTGGATCGTGTGCTGCCCATGCTGCCGGAGCGTCTGTGCAACGACGTCTGCTCGCTGCGCCCCAACGAGGACCGTCTGGCAATGACGGCGCGCATGCGCCTTGACGCGGCCGGCAAGGTGGTGGGCTACAAGCTGATGTGCTCAGCCATTCGCTCGGACGCACGCCTTTGCTACGACGAGGCAGACGCCCTTCTCGACGGCCGCATTGAGGCCTGCGAGCTGCCTTGCGCCACCCAGAAGGTCGAGAAGATCGCAGAGATGCTGCGCGTGCTTGACCGCGTGAGGGAGCTTCGCGAGAAGGTCAGGCGTGATCGCGGCTCCATTGACTTCGAGACGCTGGAGTCTCGCGTGACGCTGGACGAGAAGGGCCGCCCCACGGGCGTGAGCGTGCGACGTCGTTCGCGCGCCACGAGCCTGGTTGAGGAGGCGATGCTTCTTGCCAATGAGTGCGTGGCCACGGCGCTGTCAGACATCGACATGCCCTGCGCCTATCGCGTGCACGAGCAGCCGCCGGCAGACGACCTGCGTCGTGTTGTTCTCCCGCTTGACGAGCTCGGCCTCCTGAAGCCTGGTGACGCTTCGTCGCTTATGTCAGGTGACCCTTATGCCATCCAGCGCGTGCTTGAGGCGGCGAGAGGAACCGACGGCGAGTATCTGGCAAGCGCTTTGCTTCTTCGCGCGCAGAGCCGTGCCGTCTATCTGCCGCAGAACCAGGGGCACTATGCGCTGGGCGCCAAGGCGTACTGCCACTTCACCTCGCCGATTCGCCGCTATCCTGACGACATCGTGCATCGTGCGCTGAAGGCAAAGCTTGCCGGCAAGGTCGATTGCCCGGAGCAGCGGTCGGTTGCTCGCATGCTGCCGCAGCTATGCGCGGACTGCTCGCGCATGGAGCGCACGGCCGACGCCGCGGCTCGCGATTCGCAGAAGGTGAAGATGGCCGAGCTCTACCAGGGGCGCATTGGTGCCGTCGAGCAGGGCGTGGTTTCCGGCTGCGAGCGCTTTGGCGTCTTTGTTGCGCTTGACGAGACCAACGCCGACGGGCTTCTCCCCGTGCGTGCATTGGGCCACGAGTGGTTTGACTACGACGACGAGCGTATGCGCCTGGTGGGCGAGGCTACGGGCGAGGTCTGGGGCCTGGGCCGCCGCGTGAGCGTGCGAGTGGTTGAGGTTGATGTCCCCCGCGGTCGCATCGACTTTGCCCTTGCGGACGGGCAAGCGTAGAACCAAGTCCTAACAAGACCTGTCGCTATACTTAGCTATACAT
>CAVIES010000263.1:0-2058 GCA_963641675.1 Anaerovoracaceae bacterium | reverse complement strand
GAATCGCGCTCGACGATCTGGATGCCATCAGCAGCCGCGGCGGCAACATCGAGCCCACGAGCGGCGGCACCTACCGCATCAACCAGGCCATGCGTGCCGAGACCCGCTCCTGCCAGTGGGGCACGCACGTGAGCCACCTCGGCGTGGAGATCGCCTATCGCTTGTGCGAACGTGCCGATCACGCCGTGGCCGTCACCACCGACCTGCCCACCACCGACGAGTTCGAGCCCCTCGCCCGCTACACTGGCCTGCCCGAGGTGCGGCGCGAGAGCAAGTTCCAGGCGCTCAACCACCGCGCCATGGCCCGCGCCTACGCCGAGAGCGTCGGCCGCGCCTACGAGGACATGAACCTCGTCGTGGTGATGATGGGCGGCGGCATCACCGTGGCCACCCACAAGAAGGGCCTGATGGTGGACGCCCAGGACGGCCTGGGCGGAGACGGCACCTTTTCCAACAACCGCTGCTGCGGCGTGCCCGTGGCCGCGCTGGTGGAGCTGTGCTACTCGGGCAAGTTCACCCGCGAGCAGATGCTCGCCCACATCAACGGCGAGGCGGGACTTCTTGCCTACACCGGCACGACCGACATCCGCGAGCTCGTGGCCCGCGCCGAGGCCGGCGACGAGGCCGTGGCCGAAGTGCTCGACGCCATGTGCTACCAGACCTCCAAGGACATCGCGGCGCACGCCTCGGTGCTCTGCGGGCAGGTGGACGCCATCGTGCTCACGGGCGGCATGGCCAACGCCGAGTACCTCACGAGCCGCATCACCGAGCGCGTGGGCTTCATCGCCCCGGTGGTCGTTATGGCCGGCGAGTGCGAGATGGAGTCGCTCGGCATCAACGCGTACAAGGCTGTCTCGGGCCAGATCGAGCTCAAGGAGTTCGAGCCCAAGCAGCAGGTTCCGGAATGGGTGTGGTAGCGATGACCCAGTTGTACAAGAGCTTCGCCGACATGGAGCAGGCCGTGCTTGCCTCGGTGGAGGACAGCGGCAAGAAGGTGCGCATCGCGCTCGCGTGCGCCCAGGACCCCGACGGCCTGGCCGCCGTCATCGACGCTCGCCGCCGCGGCGTGGTCGAGGCCAGCCTCATCGGTGATGTGGAGAGCATCCGCTCCCAGCTTGCCGAGGCGGGGGAGGACGAGCACGCCTACGAGCTCATCCCCTGTGCCGACGAGCTTCAGGCCGGCAAGCTGGCCGTCTCGCTCGTGCGCGAGGGCAAGGCCGACATCCCTATGAAGGGCCTCATGATGACGGCCAACTTCATGCGCGCCATCCTCGACAAGGAGAACGGCCTGCTGCCTGCGGGCAAGCTCCTCTCCCAGGCGACGGTGCTGGAGTGGCCGGCCGCCAACAAGATGATGGTCATCTCGGACTGCGCCGTGAACATCATGCCCAACCTCGAGCAGAAGGCCCAGATTACCCGCAACGCCATCGACCTGGCGCACGTGCTAGGCTACGAGCACCCCAACGTGGGCGTGCTCAGCGCCCTCGAGGTCGTGAAGGAGAAGATCCCCAGCACGGTCGACGCCGCTGCCATCGCCGCGATGGAGTGGCCCGACGCCTGCGTGGGCGGTCCCTTCGCGCTCGACAACGCCATCAACCCGGCCGCCGCGGCGCTCAAGGGCATTGACCACCCGGCTGCCGGCAAGTGCGACGTGCTCATCGTGCCCGACCTGCCTAGTGGCAACATTTTCACCAAGAGCCTGACCTTCTTTGCCGAGCTCAAGAGCGCCGGCTCGCTCAACGGCACCACGCATCCCGTCGTCATGACGAGCCGCACCGACACCCCTGAGGACAAGTACTACTCGATTCTCGTGGCCATCGCCAAGACGCTCTAGCCCCAAGCGCCTACTTGTTCTCCTCTCTCCTTCGCCGCCCGTGGCTCCCCCAGCCACGGGCGGCCTCGTGATGATGCTCGTCCGTAGGTTTTGGGTAGGGGCGGTGGGTGCGGCTACACTTTGGCTGGAAGATTTGATGCCCGCGGTGCGGGACGCATAAGGAGAACCCATGACCGTTGATGCCGAGAAGCTCAATGCCCTTGCCCATGCGCTCGAGAGCGTGG
>CAVIES010000262.1:0-2059 GCA_963641675.1 Anaerovoracaceae bacterium | reverse complement strand
CTAGCGCCAAGCGCTTGCGCTTGGGCGCGCGCCTGCATAGGGCATAAATAAGCCCCGACCTGCGGTTAATTGGCGGGTCGGGGCTTTCTTGTGGAGCTGGTTTGCGTGAGTTCTGGCGCGTGCCGCGCAGAAGCGCCGGACGAGTGGGCCGCGGGCTTCTGGTGCGTGCCGCATGCTTGCGGCCAAGCACCGCTGCGGCTACCTCTTGAGCTGGGCCTGGGCCTCCTTGACGCGCTGGCCGAGCGAGCCGAGCATGCAGAGCTCGCAGACGCCGTCGAGCAGAAGCGAGATGCCGGCCATAACCATGATGAAGGTGAAGGGCGCAAACATCAGGTTGAGGCCGAGGACGAGCAGCAGGGCGCCCATGACAAGGACGGCCACGCCGCCGGGAACCTTGGCCTTGAGGCAGGCAAAGCCGCCGGTAAGAAGCACGCAGCCGTGCATGATGACGTACATGCCCATGAAGACCACGAGCAGCGTCGCCACGGCGTCAGGCCTGGAGACGAAGAGCGAGCCCATGAGCAGGTTCAGCAGGCCGTCGAGGAAGAGGACTCCTGCGCCGGGGCCTGCGCTGAAGCAGAACACCATTTCAAAGAGGCCGGAGATGAGCGTCATCGCGCCGATGCAGTAGCAGAGCGAAAAGCCTGTAAGCAGCGGGTTCGCGAGGAACATGATGCCCATGATGATCGAGGCGACGGAGCTGATGATCACGCCCGTCTTTACCTGCTTAACAATGCGGTCTTCCATCGTTGCCCTCTTCCCCTAGTTCTCTGGGCCGATTAAGGTCCTTGTGCCTCATTTTAAGTTTGATTTACGAGCCGGGCGCAAATTGTTGGCAAGCGGAAACGTGGGCGCGGGCGTGGGGTGCTTGCGAAGGGCGCCCAGTGCCGCTTGCCTACTCCACGGCGTTGACGGTGCGGGCGGGGCGGCCGCCGGCTTCTACCGTCTTGATGTCTTCCAGCGTCATGGCGAAGCCGCGGGCGAAGCTTGAGTGCGTGATGCCGCCGATGTGGGGGCTGAGCAGCAGTTTATTGGCAACCTCGGGTGGCTGGTTGAGGAGCGGGTGGCTGGACTGCACGGGCTCGTTGGAGAGCGTGTCGAGGCCTGCCATGGCAAGCTTGCCGCTTGCGAGGGCGGCTGCCAAGGCCTCGTCATCCACAATCTCGCCGCGGGCGGTGTTTACCAGGTAGCTGCCCGTCTTCATCTTGGAGAAGAACTCGGCGTTGGCCATGCCCGCGGTCTCGGCGCTCACGGGGACGTGCAGGCTCACGATGTCGCTCTGGGCGAGCAGGTCGTCAAGCTCGCGGAACTCCACGCCGAGCTCTGCCTCCTCCGCCGCGGAGAGGCGCGTGCGCTTGTTGTAGTAGACGGCCTTGCAGCCAAACGCGTGCAAGAGGGCCGCGGTCTTGCGGGCGATGTCGCCAAAGCCCACGAGGCCCACGGCGCAATCCGCGAGCTCGGTGAGGTTGCCGCCTTGGATGTAGGCGACCTTGTGCTCAATCTGGTGACCGGCGAGCACCGCCTCGTGGTTCACGACCACATTGCGCAGCATCCCCAGCATGAGAAGCACCGCCTGCTCGGCCACGGCGGAAGCGTTCATGCCCTGGCTGTTGCAGACGTAAATGCCCAGCTTGGTGGCAGCATCCACATCAATCTTGTTATAGGCCACGCCCTCGGAGTGGACCATCTTGAGGTTAGGCATCCGCTCCATGAGGCTGCCGGGCACGGCGCTTACGGCGTCTACCACGATGACGTCGGCGTCCGCGGCGGCGGCGAGATACTCCTCGTCCGCGAGGTCTCCTGGCTTGTCGACGATCTCTATCTGGCTGAGGTACTCGTCGTCGCCGCAGTACTTCTGCAGGTTGCCGGCAACACCCATGTGCAGGACTTTCATGGCTTTCCTCCGTCTTCATGCGCCGCGCGGCGCCGGCCGGCGCCGCGACTCGCTTCTTACGCCGCGCGGCACCGGCCGACGCCTCGATTCGCGCCCGCGTCTCGGCTCGCGCCTCGGCTCGCGCCCGCGCACCAGCAATTTGTTCAACAGTTAATGTAACCCCCA
>CAVIES010000261.1:0-2065 GCA_963641675.1 Anaerovoracaceae bacterium | reverse complement strand
TGAGCCCGAGGAGGTCGGCGCCGTCTGGCGCGTCAACGGCCTTGTGGAGAAGCCTGCCCCCGAGGACGCCCCGAGCCGCCTCTTCATCGTCGGACGCTACCTGCTCTCCCCGCGCATCATGGAGCTGCTTGCCACGCAGACCCCGGGTGCCGGTAACGAGATCCAGCTCACCGACGCCATGCTGCGTCTGCTCGACGACGAGGAGATGTACGCCCTCGTCATCGACATCGACGAAGGCCGCGACACCGGCACGCCTGCCGCCTGGGCCGGCGTCGTCGCCCGCGCCGCGCTTGAGGACCCCTCCACGCGCGAGGCGTTTATCGAGGCCCTCGGCCCTGCGGTGGAGTATCTCCACTAAGTAGGGTATAAGGCCCGAACAGACCCAACCGCGACCCCGCCAGGCCCTGTGTCTGCGGGGTCGCATACTGACCGGCCCCTGGAGGCTTTAGTAGATGAACGTGATCAACTTCAACGGTGACTACTGGGGAACCCGCCTCGATGACGGCGACCCGAGCGAGGACGTCCTGCGCATCGCAGACGCCCTCGGCAAGCTCATCCACGAAGTGAACCCCGAGGGCAACGTCCTCATCGGCTACGACACCCGTCCGCTCTCCGCGCCCCTTGCGCGCGAGATGGGCGAGGTTATCGCCGGCCACGGCATCAAGGCTCGCGTAAGCGACTCCTATTGCCCGGCGGGCGTGCTGGCCGATGCCGTGCGTCTCGATCCCAAGGCTACCGCAGGCGTTATGCTCACGGCCGGCAACCGTCCCGGCGACTACTTTGGCATGCGCATTCGCATGGCCGACGGCTCTGCTGCCACCAGTTCCGAGACCGACGTGTTGGAAGACCTCATCGTCCCCGAGCTCCCGAGCACCCGCGGCGAGGTCGAGATGGTTGACCTCATGGGCCCCACGCTCTCCCAATATGCCTCCTTCGTGGGCGGCGAGGCCATCGCCAAAGTGTCCCCGCTCATCGTCTGCGACCCCATGCATGGCGCGCTCAGCTCCTACGCCAGCCGCCTGCTCGGCGGCCTCGGTGCCCGCGTCATAGAGATTCACCAGGGCGAGAAGCCCGACTTCGGCGGTCTCCATCCCGTGGCGGCCGAGCCTTGGATCGACGACTGCGAGCAGGCCGTAATCGATGAGGGCGCCGCGTTTGGCTTTGCTCTCGACGGCGCCGGCGAGCGCCTCTCCCTTATCGACGAGAAGGGCAACCTCGTCTCATCCCACAAGATGCTCGCCCTCGTGATGCGCTACCTCGTCAGCGAACGCGGCCTTTCCGGCCGCATGTGCTCGCCCGTCTTCATGAGCTCGCTCATCCGCAGGCAGGCCGCCGCCCTCGGCATGCAGCTCACCATGACGCCGGCCGGTTACACCTGGATGCGCGACGAGATGCTCGCCGGCGACGTCATCTGCGCCGGCGACGCCCTTGGTGGCATCGGCATTCCGGCCCTCGGCCTCGAGCGCAACGCCCTTGGCACCGCTGCCGTCTTGGCCGATCTCATCGCCCGTGACGGCCGTCCGCTCTCCCAGATCAGCCAGTCTCTGGAAGACGAGCTCGGCCACATGGAGTACGGCCGCCGCGACGTGCGTATGGGCGCCGGCGACATCCAGATGCTCCGCAACCTCCTGCCGGGCATCAACCCCGGCTCCATGGCCGGCCTCGAGCCCGTCTCGGTTTCCCACTCGCAGGATTCTATGCGTGCCGAGTTCGAGGGTGACGCCTGGGTGCTCATTCGCCCCTCGCGCAACAACCCCATGGCCCGCGTCTACGCGGAGGCCCAGACCAAGGCCCTGCGCGACGAGCTCCTCGACGCCGCGGCCAATCTCGCCACCAACCCCCTTGCGATGGGCTAGGGAAGAACGTTCTACATATATGAATGAAGGCGCGTCGGACTGAGGGCTGGCGCGCCTTCTCTCTTGTGTGCAGGGGAGCATCTCGACACACCATCTAGCGCCCTCGGATCGGCGTGCCCGAAGACTTGTGAAGGAGGTGTGGAGCGCCCCCGCGCCCCTTGCGCACCCTGTCGGAGGCGCGTATATTACTTCCTCGCGCCGCAGCGGGC
>CAVIES010000260.1:0-2070 GCA_963641675.1 Anaerovoracaceae bacterium | reverse complement strand
AGTACACGGTGGGCGGCAAAGAGGTGAGCATTGCCTACGTGGGAGTGGTCACCCCCTCGACGCTGGGCTCTTACAGGCCGAGCTTCTTTTGCGATGACGACGGGAACTACATCTACGACTTTTGCCAGGACGACGGCGAGTCGAGCGACGCGCTTGTCTCGGCCGTGCAGTCAGCCGTCGACGATGCTCGTAAGGCCGGCGCCGACTACGTCGTGCTTCTTAGCCACCTGGGCCAGACGCTGTGCCCGGACCAATGGCGCAGCGACACCATCATCGAGAAGACCCGTGGCATTGACATCGTGATCGACGGGCACTCGCACGAAATCTATGTCAAGCACGCCAAAAACCTGGACGGCACTGAGGTGCCGATCACGCAGACCGGTAACAGGTTCACCATCGTCGGGCGCATTACGATCGACCCCACAACCGGCGAGGCCGGAATTGAGGTTGGAAGCATCAGCGCCGGGATGGTGCAGGAGTGGAGCGGCAAGGACGAGGGCGTTGCCGTGATCGCAGATGGTCTGATCGAAAAGACCGACGAGGCTCTTGCGACTACCATCGGAACGCTGGACGTCAAGCTGGCAAAGTTCCAGAGCTAGAATGGCGGCACTCCTCCCGATACCGTCGGCACCAACTTTGGCGATCTTGCCTGCGACGCGATGCTCCAGTACGGCCTCAAGGCGGGCAAGTCCGTTGACGTCGCAATTACCTATGCGGGCTCGCCGGCCATTGACGTCGCGGCCGGCGAAATCACCTTGAGAGACGTCTACAAGGCTTTTACCTATGCAAATGAGCTGGAGTATATGCAGGTAAAAGGCCAGCATATCCTCGACATGCTCGAAATTATGGTTTCCTGGATGCCGGAGTACAGCGCCGGCTTCCCCTGCGTCTCTAAGGGCCTTGAGGTCGTCTATCGCTACGACATCCCAACGCCGGTCAAGAGGCCCAGCGGCACCAACGTCACCTCGATCGAGGGTGAGCGCCGCGTGGTGAGCGCCAAGCTCAATGGCACCGAGATCGACCCGGACGCAACGTACGGCCTGCTGACTATCAGCTATCTGCTGTATGGCGGCGGCTACGGCATCCCCTCGGTCAAGAACCCCAAGGATGCCATTAGCTGCGGTAAGGATATCGATGCGGTCGCGTGGTACATCCAGACCTACCTGGACGGCCACGTTGGCGAGGGGTACGAGAACGAGCGCGGGAGCAGCCGAGTGAGGCTCTGGAGCTCGGATGACGACACGCCGGGCGGCGGCGATGACGCGGGCGACGACGACACACCGGGCGGTGGCGATGACGCGGGTGGCGACGACACGCCAAGCGGCGACGACACGCCGGGCGGCGGCTCTGACCAGGACAGCCCCGATGCGGACTCCGGCGAGAAGAGCGGACCTGACGCCCGTGGCGGTGGCAGCGTTCCCGAGACAAGTGACGCGGCCGATAACATGGCCGTTGCGGCGGCACTTGGCGCTGCGGCGGTTCTCGCCGGCGGGGCTTGCGCTGCGGCGTCTGCGGCCGAGGGGCAGGAGCTCTAGAAATGAACGATCCCAAGCACGGGGCCTTTCGTCCCACGCTCACGCGTCGCGGGTTTCTCGCCGGCGCGGGGACGGTGCTTGCCAGCGCTGCCGTCTCTCTTGCGTCGGGACCGGTCGCGGCCTTTGCCGGCGAGACCGCCGGCGAGAAGATCGTCATCGTCCACAGCAATGACGTGCACTGCCGCTTTGACAACCAGTCCACGGGCCTTGGCTACTCAAAGCTTGTTGACTACGCGAGCGAGCAGCGCAAGACCTATGGGCTGGACAACGTGAGCCTGGTGGACGCCGGCGACTTTCTCCAGGGCGAGACCGTGGGCTTGGCGAGCAAGGGCACGTACCCCTCGCAGCTTCTGCAGGCCTGCGGCTTTGATGTCATGACGCTTGGCAACCACGAGTTCGAGTATGGAATCGATACGCTGCAAGACCTGTGTCAGACCTATGACCTTCCCGTCGTTTGCTGCAACCTAACGGATGCAGCGGGGGCACCACTCTATGACGCCTATAAGATTCTCAACTATCAAATAGACGGCAGGAC
>CAVIES010000259.1:0-2077 GCA_963641675.1 Anaerovoracaceae bacterium | reverse complement strand
CCTCTATGCCACGGGCGCCCGAATCTCCGAGGCTGCCGGCCTTAGCTTGAAGGACATCGACTTCGGGCAGGGCCAGGTGCGCCTCTTCGGAAAGGGCTCCAAGGAGCGCGTCGTCCCCGTCTACAAGCGCTGCCTAGATGCCGCAAGCCTCTACATAAAGGAAGGGCGACCCGAGCTCATTCTCTCTGCAAAGAGGCAGACGGACGCGCTCTTCATCTCGGCGCGCGGCAACGCCATGACGGCTGCCACGCTGCGTCAGCGCTTCGAGAGGCTCGTAGAGCTTGCCGGGCTCGATCCCGGACTCACGCCCCATGCCATGCGCCACACCTTTGCAACCGAGCTTTTGGACGGAGGTGCCGACCTCAGGAGCGTGCAGGAGCTCCTCGGCCACGAGAGCCTCTCAACAACCCAGATCTACACGCATCTCTCGGTCGAGAGGCTGAAGGAAGCCTCGCTCATGGCGCACCCGCGCTCGGGTGAGTGATATGTGGAGGCTTTTGGAGGCCAACTTCGAGCTTGCACGCCGCTACAGGCGCTGGTAAACTTGCAAACCGTTGTGCGACCGCACAGCATACACATCACACGCGTCGCGACCCGAAGGCCACGGTGCCCGCAAAAGCGGGTGGTCCCAGGGGATGACCGGCGCGGAGGCCAAACCAAAGAAAGGTAGCACCATGGCAGTTAAGATCAATCTCAACACCCTGCTCGAGGCCGGTTGCCACTACGGCCACCAGACCCGCCGCTGGAACCCCAAGATGAAGTCCTACATCTTCGGTGAGCGCAACGGCATCTACATCCTCGACCTCAAGCAGACCATCCTTGACGCCGACAAGGCCTACACCTTCCTGAAGGACACCGCTGCCAAGGGCGGCAAGATCCTCTTCGTCGGCACCAAGAAGCAGGCCCAGGAGCCCATCGCCACCCAGGCTGAGCGCTGCGGCATGCCCTACATCAACCAGCGCTGGCTCGGCGGCGTGCTCACCAACTTCGTGACCATGCGCTCCCGCATCGATCGCATGGAGGAGCTCGAGGCCATGGTCGAGGACGGCCGTATGGCTGCCCGCGGCAAGAAGGAGCAGAGCGTCCTCACCAAGGAGCTCGAGAAGCTTCAGCGCAACCTCGGTGGCGTCCGCGACATGAAGCAGCTCCCGGCTGCCCTCTTCGTCGTCGACTCCAAGCGCGAGGAGCTCGCCATTCGCGAGGCCAACCGCCTGCACATCCCGGTCGTCGCCCTCCTCGACACCAACTCCGACCCCGACGTGGTCGACTACGGCATTCCGGCCAACGACGACGCCATCCGCTCCGTCGCCCTCATGACCGAGCTCGTCGCCGACGCTGTCCTCGCCGGTACCGGCAAGGAGCAGATCACGGCTGAGGAGATGGCCGCTGGCGCCACCACCCCCGCCGTCGAGGCCTAGTAACAAGGCGCTTCGCAACAAGCAGTAACGTAGGGCGCCGTCTACTAACCTAGACGGCGCCTATATGTAAAGGTCCTGCGCATACGCGCACCAACACAAGAAAGAGGCTCACATGGCTCAGATCACCGCCGCCCTCGTCAAGCAGCTTCGCGAGATGACCGACTCCCCGATGATGGAGTGCAAGAAGGCCCTCGTCGAGGCTGACGGCGACCTCGAGAAGGCCGTTGACGTCCTTCGTAAGATGGGCATGGCCAAGGCCGTCAAGAAGGCCGGCCGCGAGACCAACGAGGGCACCTGCGCCGCCTACGTCTCCGAGTGCGGCTGCTGCGCCGCCCTCGTCGAGGTCACCTGCGAGACCGACTTCGTCGGTGGCAACCCCAAGTTCACCGGCTTCGCCAAGAACGTCGCCGCCGTCGTCGCCAAGGCCGACCCGGCCGACGTCGAGGCCCTCAAGGCCGCCGAGTTCTCCGAGGGCGAGACCGTTGACGCCGCCCTCACCGAGATGATCCACACCATGGGCGAGAACATGAAGATCGCCCGCTTCGCCCGTCGTTCCGGCGAGGGTGTGGCCTTCGGCTCCTACGTCCACTCCAACGGCAAGCTTGCCACCATCGTCGAGTTCAAGATCGGCAAGCCCGAGACCGCCAGCGCCGAGGCCT
>CAVIES010000258.1:0-2102 GCA_963641675.1 Anaerovoracaceae bacterium | reverse complement strand
CTCGAGGACTATGACCAGGTCTTCCGCGCACTGGCGTACTTCAGCTGGAAGCACGGCAAGATCGACTGGATCGAGTCCAACAACGAGTACTGGCTGCCGCTTGACGCCCGCCTGCGCGAGGACTTCAACGTCACCACGGGCGTCCACCCCGCAAAGCTTGTGGACTGGACCAGCAAGGCGGCAATGAAGCCCTGCTACCGCGCGGCGGGCATCCCCGTGGCGCGCCAGGTCAAGATGACCTCGCTGGAGGAGGCGCGCAAGTTCGCCAAGGAGGTCGGCTACCCCACCTTCGCCAAGCCCGAGGTGGGCATGGGCTCCGGCGGCGCCTGGAAGGTCGAGAACGACGAGCAGCTCGTCGATGTCTTTGCCAAGAAGGGCGATACCCCCTACGTGCTGGAGGAGTTCGTGGGCGGCGAGATCTGCTCCTACGACGCCATCGTCGACTCCAACGGCGAGCCGCTCTTTGAGAACCAGGAGGAGTTCCCGCCCTCCATGGCTGACGTCTGTGCCCAGCAGCTGGACATCTCCTACTACTGCCGCCCCAAGGTGGATCCCAAGCTTCGCAAGATGGGCCGCGCGGCGGTCAAGGCCTTTGGCTATGCCAGCCGCTTCGTGCACATGGAGTTCTTCCGTCTGACCGAGGCCAAGCCCGGCCTGGGCGAGGCGGGCGACTACGTCGGCCTGGAGGTCAACTCGCGTCCGCCCGGAGGCTACACGCCCGAGATGATGAACTACGCGCACTCGCTCAACGTCTACCAGGTGTGGGCCGACATGGTCTGCTTCGACGAGAACCACGTGGAGAAGGGCGGCGACGACTACTTCTGCGTGCACGCCAGTCGTCGCGACATCTACGAGTACGCCCACACGCACGAGGAGGTCATGGAGAAGTTCGCCGGCTCTGTGATGGCGACTTCACGTATGCCGGACGGCTTGTCCGATGACTTGGGTAACTTTGCCTATGTGGGTCGTTTCAAGACCAAGGCGCAGCTGGACAAGTTCGTGGCATACGTGCAGAAGAGGGCATAAGCGATGGCTGACTTTGCAGTGAGACGTGCGGGCCTGGGCGACGTTCCGGGCCTGGTGGACCTGCTGCTACAGGTGTGCGCGGTGCACGCCGAGGGCCGTCCGGACCTCTTTGTCAACGGCGCGCGCAAGTATACCGACGCCGAGCTCTGCGCCCTTCTCACCGACGAGACGCGTCCCGTCTTTGTGGCCGTCGACGGCGAGAAGGTCTTGGGCCACGGCTTCTGCGTGATCCAGGACTTCCGCGGCTCCAACAACATGCAGCCCATCGTGACCGTCTACATCGACGACATCTGCGTGGACGAGCAAGCCCGAGGCCGCGGCGTGGCCACGGCCATCTACCAGCACATCGTTGAGTTCGCGCGCGAGCTTGGAGCCCATAACGTGACCCTCAACGTCTGGAGCTGCAACCCCGGTGCGCAAAAGTTCTACGAGAAGATGGGCCTTGTCCCGTACAAGATCGGAATGGAGCAGGTGCTGTAATGGACGAGAAGACCCTCGAGGCCGCGGGCGTCGGCGTGCCTGCCGCCCATCGCGCGATGCGCCTCTCCAAGCGCGAGATCAACGACCTGTCCGAGCTGCGCTCCATTGCCAAGCGTGCGACCGTGCTGCACGTGGCGTCACATGACGCCGAGGGGCAGTTCGTCGTTCCGATGACCTACGGCTTTGAGGTCGTGCCGGACGAGAGCGCCGTGGAGACGGGTGGTGCACGCTGGACCTTCTGGTTGCACTGCGCTGGTGAGGGTCGCAAACACGACGCGTGGCTCGCCGATCCCGAGGTCGCGCTTGAGCTCGACGTGCCGTCCGAGGTCATCTCCGGCGCGTTTGCCTGCAACTACTCGTTGGCCTACGAGTCCATCATGGCCACGGCGCAGATGCATCGCGTCTTCAGCACCGACGACAAGCTCCGCGGCCTGAATGCCCTTATGGATCACATGGCGCCCGACGCCCCCAAGTCCTTCTCGCCCGACGGGATCGAGCGCGTGGACATCTGGCGCGCCGACGTCACCCGCCTCACAGGCAAGCGCCGCGCGTAACAGCCTGCGCCTATGCACAAAAATGCGCGCCTGCAATTGGGG
>CAVIES010000257.1:0-2104 GCA_963641675.1 Anaerovoracaceae bacterium | reverse complement strand
CCTTTGTGGAGAACATTCCACAAAGGGGCGCGCTCCCCTAGCCCAGAAGCGGGCTCAGCTCGCCTTGGGCCAGCAAGGTCACGCGGTGCATGGCGCGCGAGACCGCCGTGTAGAGGCGCCTTCTCGCAAGCGGCGTGTCCGGGTAGGTCTCCGCGCTCGCGTCGGGCACGATCACCTGGTCAAACTCGAGGCCCTTCGCCAAGCGCAGGCTCATGAGCACCACGCCCTCGCCCGGCAGCTCGCGATCCTTGCTGATGACCTCAACGCTATCGCCCAGCTGCTTGGCCAGCCAGCTCACGGCGCCGTCATCGGCCGCCACCACGGCGGTGAGGCCCTCGGCCTCGTGCGCGGCGGCCACCTCCTCGCGCAGGCGCGCCAAGAACTCGTCCTTGCCGGGCAGAGCCTCCATTACGGGCGCCACGCCCGCGCGCTGCACGCTCGCAAGCTTCACGGCGCCGTCCTGCTCCACCAGGCCACTGAAGAGCGTGGTGATCTCTGGGCTGGAGCGGTAGCTCGTGAGCAGGCGCACCTCGTCGACGCTTCCGTGTGTGCGGCTGAAGAGCTCGCGAATCTCGGCAAAGCTCGCCGTGCCCTCGCGGATGGCCTGGTGCTCGTCTCCCAGCATGAGGAAGTGGGCGCGGCTGAAGTGCCTCGCCAGCACCATGAGCTGGGCCACGGTGTAGTCCTGCACCTCGTCGATCATCACGTAGCGCGCGTCGGTGTCGCCGCGCCCGGTCACGAGCAGACGCAGGTACAGCCACTCGCTGCTGCTCACGCTCTGGGTACCAAGCATGCGCATGGCAACACGGTCGAGCTTGAGCCACGCCAGGCGGTCGACCTCGTCGTGGGCGCCCGCATAGACCTGCTCCAGCCACTGGCGCGTGTAGGCGGCCGTCTCCTCCTCGGTCTCGGGGCTGATGGTCTCGCCAAAGAAGCGCACCTGGTCGTCCACGTCCAGGCCGAGCATCTCCTCCTGAAGCTCCTCGTCGCGGGCCATGGAGCCGATGCGACGGTTCACGCGCTCGTGCAGGTCGTCGGTCACAAGGGCGCAGAAGCGCGGGCCCACGCCAAACCTGGCGTACTTGTCCACCGCGCCCTCGATCTGGTTGGCCTTGAGCATCACCACGTCGTTGCAGCGAATCTCCTTGAGGTCAGAGACCGTGAGGGTGAGGTCGCCAAGCTCTTCCTCCAGGCGCCTCAGGTTCTCGGGCGGGCAGTCCACGCCCAAGTCGCGGCCGCCGGCGCCATGGGCCTCGCAGAAGTCTCTCCAGGTGTAGACCTCGGGGTTGGCCTCGCCCATAGAGGGCAGGACGTTGTCGATGTAGTGTTCGAACACGGCGTTGGGGCCAAAGAGGTGCACCTGGCTGGGGCTGAGCGTCTCCCTCTGGCGGTAGAGCAGAAACGCGATGCGCTGGAGCATCACGCTCGTCTTGCCCGAGCCGGCCACGCCGTTCACGAGCAGCGCCGGAACGTCCTCGTGGCGCACGACCTCGTTCTGCTCGCGCTGGATGGTGGCCGTGATGTCCTTGAGCTTCTCTGAGTGGTGGCTCTTGAGGGCAGAGAGCAGAAGCGAGTCCTCGATGGCCACCGTGGTGTCGAAGTACATGTTGAGCTTGTCGCGCGTGATGGAGAACTGGCGGCGGAGCTCAAGCTCAACCGTGCGCGTGCGGCCGTTCACGGTGTAGGAGGTCTCGCCGTTCTCCTGGTTGTAGTAGGTCTCGGCGACGGGGTTTCGCCAGTCCACGATAAGCGGGCGGCTGCGCTCGTCGGTCATGCCGGCGGCGCCGATGTAGACGTCGCGCGCGGGACGGTCGGGCGCCATCTTGAGGCGCACCTTGGCAAAGTAGGGCTGGCGCAGAAGCAGCAGCAGGCGGCGGAGCTTGTCCACGCTGAAGTCGTGGTACTGGTTGTAGGCGTCGATGACGGAGTTAAGCGTCTCGATTGCCGCGAGCGTCTCCATGACCTCGTCCGCGGCGCCGCCGTAGTCGGGGCGGATCTCGTCGGAGAGGGCGCGTAGGTCGGCCGCGGCGCCGGAGTGGCTGTTCTCAAGCTCGGCCGAAAGCTCGTCGCGCATGGAGACGAGCTTGGCAAAGATCTCTGAGAG
>CAVIES010000256.1:0-2123 GCA_963641675.1 Anaerovoracaceae bacterium | reverse complement strand
GTGTGGAGCAACTCATGGGTCGAGAGGTCGTCGACGAGCGCCTTGGCCTCCTCGGTCAGATCGAGGAGGTAATGGTCGGCCCCGCCAACGACGTCTGGGTCGTCCAGGGCGAGCTCGGGGAGACCCTCGTGCCCGTCGTCGAGGAGATGCTCCGCGGCGTTGACGAGGACGGCGTCATCTACGTCAGCATCCCGGTGGGTCTTGCCCCTTGGGACACGGGCGAGGTGGAGTAGTCGTGCTCATAGAGACCCTCAGCGTCTTCCCCGGCGTCTTCGATGCCTATCTCTCCGCCTCCATCATGGGCCGCGCGCAGGACAAGGGCATCTTTGAGTTCAGGGCCCATGACCTGCGCGATTGGACGCACGACCGCCATCGCACGGTTGACGACGCCCCATTCGGCGGGGGCCAGGGCATGCTCATGAAGCCCGCACCCATCTTTGAGGCCGTAGCCGATATCCGCGAGCGTGACGAGCGTGCGCCCCATATCGTCTTCTTCACGCCGACGGGGACCCCGTTTACCCAGCGCGTTGCTGAGAGGCTGAGCACCGAGGATCGCATCCTCTTTGTCTGCGGCCGCTACGAGGGCATGGACGAGCGCGCCTACTCGCTGGCCGACGAGTGCCTGAGCCTCGGTGACTACGTCCTCACCGGCGGCGAGCTCGCCGCGATGGTCGTTACAGACGCCGTCGTAAGGTTGCTCCCCGGTGCCCTCGGTGACGAGATGAGTCCCGTGGACGAATCCTTTTCGCTTGAGGGTTTGCTCGAATACGAGCAGTACACCCGCCCGGCGGTCTATGATGGTATGGCCGTGCCCGAGGTGCTTCTCTCCGGCGACCACGCGAAGGTGGACGCCTGGAGGCGCAAGAACGCCATCGAGCGTACGGCAAGGCTGAGGCCGGACCTTTTGGAGACGGCCTCACTCACTGACGAGGAGCGCGCGTATGCCGCTTCTCTTGTTAAACAAACTGCAGGTGAAAGGGCAGGGGAGTAGGAAATGGCACGTCCGGGACATGGCAACATGGGCTTTCTCGGGGACGTACTCGAGCTGATCGTCTTCGCCGCCATCGCGCTCGTGGCCGCATTCGCCATCCGTTACTTCGTGGCCGAGCCCTTCATCATCCCCAGCGCCTCCATGACCGACACGCTCGAGGTGGGCGATCGCCTCATCGGCGAGAAGATCACGTATAAGTCGAGCTCGCCCAAGGCGGGCGACATCGTCACCTTCACCGACCCCGAGGATTCCTCCAAGACGCTCATCAAGCGCGTCATCGCGGTCGCGGGCCAGACGGTCGAGCTCAAGGATGGCTACGTCTACGTGGACGGCGAGATGCTCTCAGAGTCCTACACCGACGGAAAGCCGAGCTACCCGCTCCAGGGCCACGCATCGTCGCTTTCAGAGGACGTCTCCTACCCGTACGTGGTCCCCGAGGGCTGCATCTGGGTCATGGGCGACAACCGCACCAACTCGCTCGACTCGCGCTACTTTGGCGCTATCCCCGTCTCAAGCGTCACCTCTCGCGCGGTCTTCGTGTTCTGGCCGCTCGACCACATCGGCACTCTTTAGCGCCTCATTTTGCATGCACGCGGGGCATTTGCCCCAAGGAATATCACGGAAGGCAGTAGTGGCATGAAAGAAAACGCCCTCACGTTCCAAGACATGATCCTCGCCCTCGAGCACTATTGGGCGTCCCATGGCTGCACCGTCATGCAGCCCTACGACTCCGAGGTCGGCGCCGGTACGTTCCACACGGCCACGACGCTCCGCAGCCTCGGCCCCAACGCCTGGCGCACCTGCTACCCGCAGCCCTGCCGCCGCCCGGCCGACGGCCGCTATGGCGAGAACCCCAACCGCATGCAGCACTACTACCAGTTCCAGGTCATCCTGAAGCCCTGCCCGGTGGATTCCCAGGACCTCTACCTCGGCTCGCTCAAGGCCATCGGCCTCGACCCCGCCGAGCACGACGTCCGCTTCGTCGAGGACGACTGGGAGAGCCCAACGCTCGGCGCTTGGGGCCTTGGCTGGGAGGTCTGGATGGATGGCATGGAGGTCACCCAGTACACCTACTTCCAGCAGGTAGGCGGCATCGAGGTCGATCCCGTTCCCGTCGAGATCACCTACGGCC
>CAVIES010000255.1:0-2123 GCA_963641675.1 Anaerovoracaceae bacterium | reverse complement strand
GGTCAGACCCACCGTCGCAAAGGCGGAGGAGTCGGACTTGGCGCGCGCCGCGGTGATGAAGCCGCGCACGCAGAACAGCAGGTAGAGAATCAGAACGGCCGAGCCGCCCAGAAGGCCCATCTCCTCGCCGATGGCGGCGAAGATGAAGTCGGACTCGACCACGGGAATCTTGGTAGGCATGCCCTTGCCGATGCCCGTGCCCACAAGGCCGCCATCGGCCAGCGAGTAGAGCGACTGAACAATCTGGTAGCCGCCGCCCTGGGCGTCGGACCAGGGGTCAAGCCACATGGTCACACGGGTGCGGACGTGCGAGAACGCAAAGTAGCAGAAGACGCCGCCCACGGCCAGAAGCAGGCCGGAGACAATGACGTAGCTCACGCGTCCCGTGGCCACAAAGATCATGATCACAAAGAACGTGTAGAAGAGAAGGGCGCTGCCCAGGTCGCGCTCAAAGACAACCAGAAGCAGGCTGACGCCCCACATGAGGAACAGCGGAAGCAGCATGCGCAGGCGCGGGATGCGCATCGGGCCCACCTTGCGCATGGAGATGGAAAGCGCCTCTCGGTTGGCGGCAAGGTAGAACGCCAGGAACAAAACGATGAGAATCTTGGCAAACTCGCCGGGCTGGAAGCCAAAGCCGCCGATGGAAATCCACAGCTTGGAGCCGCCCTTCTCGGTGCCGATAAGCATCGGGAGCAGCAGCAATATGACGCCGGCAAGGCCGAGCGTGTACTTGTAGTTGGCCAGCTGGTCAAGGTCCTTGACCACGATGAGCACCGCCACCATGGCGGCGACGGACAAGAACAGCCAGATGATCTGGCTCAGTGCCAGGTCAGGCGCCAGTCGCGTCAGGAATGTGATGCCGATGCCCGACAGCACAAACACAATGGGGAGAAGCGCCGGATCCGCGCCGGGTGCCAGAAAGCGGATGGCCACGTGGGCCACGGCAAACGCGGCAAACAGGCCCAGGGGTACGCCCAGGGTCTGGATGCTGAGCTCGGTGCCGGTGTTGACCACGTACATTGCGTACAGCAAGATCACCGGGATGGCACCAAGGCACAGCAGGAAGAGCTCGGTGTTGCGGCGAGAACGACCGCGCGGTGTGGCGGCCGGTGCGGAGGAAGTCATCTGGACCTGCGCTTCGGCGCGGGTGAGCACCTTGTGACGGTGAGCCATGCTACTCGCCTCCGTTCTCGGCGCTGGAGGAGCCCTCGGCCGCGGTGCCGTCGGGATTTGCAGGCGCGTCGGCGGCGGTGGCGTTTGTCTCGACGCCCTCCTCGGTGCCGGCGGCGGCCTCGCTTGCCACCTGGGCGGCCTGGTTCTTCTCCTGGTCAATCTGATTGCGGTAGTCGTCCACGATGGCGCGGCCGGCCTCCTCGGAGTTCACGCGGATACCTGACTCAAGCTGGCTTTGCGTGGAGTCGGGAAGGTCGGAGACGGCGACGGCCGTGGTCTCCACCAGCGTGTAGAGCTTGTTGCCAAGCAGCTCGGCATTGACGCCCTGGTAGATGGCCACGGTACCCGCGTTGTTGCCGAGGTACCACTCGCTTTTTACAAAGGCAAAGACGCCCACGATGGTGGCGAGAAACACGCCGGCCACCACGCCGGCGATGATGCCCATGCGCTTGGTGGAGTGCTTGCGGTTGACTTCGGCCACGCCGTCGTTGATGACGTCTACAACGACGACGGTCACGTTGTCGGAGCCGCCTGCGGTCAATGCCGCCGAGGTCAGGTTGTCGGCTGCCTGCTGCGGGGTGGCGCTGCTCATTGCCACGGTTTCGATCTCGGAGTCCGAAATCATGGAGGACAGGCCGTCCGAACACAGGATGATGCGGTCGCCGTTGTTGACCTCAAGGGTGAAGTGGTCCGCGTACATGTCTGGGTCGGAGCCCAGGGCGCGGGTGATAATGGAGCGCGAGGGGTGCACGCGGGCCTCGTCGGCCGTGATCTGGCCGGACTCCACGAGTTCCTCGACGTAGGAGTGGTCGTGCGTCACACGCACCAGCGTGCCATGACGCAGCAGGTAGATGCGCGAGTCGCCTACGTGAGCGACTGCCATCTTGTTCTTCTCGATAAGGGCACAGGAGGCGGTGCAGCCCATGCCGGGCTTGCCGATGCCCTTC
>CAVIES010000254.1:0-2172 GCA_963641675.1 Anaerovoracaceae bacterium | reverse complement strand
AACATTCAACATAAAACCTTCAACATTTTTGGCCTTCGGCCGTTTTATGTTTTGGGTTTTAGGTTTTGGGTTAGAAATATCTCACGCGAAGCATTCAACATTCAACATAAAACCTTCAACATTTTGTGGGCCTTCGGCCGTTTTAGGTTTTGGGTTTTGGGTTTTGTGTTAGAAATATCTCACGCGAAGCGTTCAACGTAAAACATAAAACCTTCAACATTAAAAACGCCCGGCGTTTTTAATCAATGTTGCCTCCCAAGTCGTCGCCGTCGCTGTCGGAGTCGGAGCCGCTGGTCTGCGAGCCGCTGCCGCTGCCGGAGATCTTCTCGCTGTCCTCCACGGCGCCGCTGTCGTCGGAGGTCACACGCTTCACCAGGTCGCCGTTGCGGTCGTAGCAGGTGATGTTGATGGAGGTCTCCTTCAGCTCCTTCTTGATGTCCACGTTGGGGGTGAACACCACGCGGCGGCTGGTGATGAGCTCGGCGGCCACCTCGTTCACCGTGGACACGCTCTTGGCTCGCACGCCGAAGCGCATGGTGCCCAGTCCGGGCAGCGCCACGGAGTGGCCCTCGGTGGCCCAGCTCTTGATTACCTCACCGGCTGCGTCCCATCCGGCCTTGATGGTTCCCTTGGGCAGGCCGCTGCGGGCTGAGGCCTCCTCGATGACCTTGTCCTCGGTCAGTTTGTTGTAGATCTCGGTGGCCATGATGTAGCGGTACTGTCCCTTCATGTCGCCCACTTGCATGAGCGTCTCCTTTGCTTTAAGGTTTATTGCCATAATTTCTCAAATGCCCCCTGTTGACTTCGCCTCCGTTTCGTGTTTTCGGAAGGTCGGAAGGACTCGTTTCGGGGCCTGGAGTCTGGTTCATAAATTGTAAAGAAAAATGCCCGGTCAGGAAAAATGTTTTTTCTAGTTGGGAAAGTGAATTTTCCTCGTCAGAGCGCCGTGAGCGGTGTCGGTTAAGCGCTGTCCCTCATCGTTCACATTGCAAAGGTACGGCGGTGGAAACGGGCGGTTGGGGGTTTCGGGAGGTTCGAGGCGGATTTGGTAGAATTTGGGCGGATTATTCTTATAACGTTCGCCCGGTAAGCTGAAATGTTGTACTTTTGTGTTCACATCGGGGCGGTTTTCGTCTCACATCGATTGAGCGTATGAACAACGACCAAAACACAGTAATCAAACAAGACTCGTCCTATCAGCTATTGGTGGACAGCATCTCCACGCTGTGGAGCGAGGCGAGGACAAGGGCCATCACGGCTGTGAACACCGAGTTGCTCGAGACCAACTGGCAGACGGGCAAGTACATTGTGGAGTATGAGCAAGGAGGCCGACAGCGGGCGGACTATGGCAAGCGTCTGCTGGTGAATCTATCCAAGGACCTGACGGCCCGTGGCGGCAAGGGCGTCAGCAGGTCGAACCTCACCTATATGCGTAAGTTGTATCTCGCTTTTCCAAAACGTGAGACGCTGTCTCACAAATTGACGTGGAGCCACTATTTTGAGTTACTCAAGTGCGACAACCCGTTAGAAATGCGGTTTTACTTCAAGGAGTGCATCAAGGAGGGATGGAAGGTGCGCGAGCTGAAGCGACAGATGAAGAGCAGTCTGTTTCAGCGCCTTGCGCTGAGCACTGACAAGGAGGGGGTGCTTGCGCTGGCGAACGAGGGTCATCAGGTGCAGACGCCGCAGGACATCATCCGCGATCCGTTCGTCCTGGAGTTCGCCGGTCTGCCGCCCAAGCGACGCTATTTGGAGGGTGACCTGGAGAAGGCGCTGACGGACCACATGGAGCAGTTCTTGCTGGAGATGGGCCGCGGGTTCGCCTTTGTGGGGCGTCAGTACGAGATGCTGATCGGGAGCCGCCGGTTCAAGGTGGACTTGGTGTTCTACCATTGCATCCTGAAGTGTTACGTGTTGATAGACCTCAAGCGGGCGGAGATAAAGCACGGCGACGTGGGTCAGATGAACCTTTATCTGAACTATTTCAAAACGGAGATTTGCCAGCCGGACGACAATCCACCCGTCGGCATCGTGCTGGGAGCCCGTAGGGACGAGCTCTTGATGGAGTACGCGTTGGAGGGCATTACCAACCAGCTGTTCACGGCACGCTATCAGCTCTATCTGCCCCGTCGGGAGGAACTGCAGGCGCAGCTGGACTTATTGTTGGACGAG
>CAVIES010000253.1:0-2199 GCA_963641675.1 Anaerovoracaceae bacterium | reverse complement strand
AGGCCGAGGTCCAGGGGGTCGCCGAGTGCGTGGCCGAGGAGCTCGCGGACGACGAGACGGACGAGGAGGCCACGACTGAAGCCGACGACACCGGCGAGTCGCCCGACACCACCGCCCCCGCCGCCGACCTCCTCACCGTCGAAGAAAACGCCTTCGACTACGTGACCTCCGACGTCGCGGCCGACCCCTACTCCACCGTCACCAACGACGGCGAGACGGCCTCCACCAACGTCCAGGCCCTCGTCACGCTGATCGAGGACGCGGTCGCCAACCTGAGCGCAACCATCACCCTCCCCCGCAGCACCTACACCGTGGCCGAGCTCCGCGACGCCATGGGGCTTGCGGTCTCAGACCCCGAGAACTACTGGCTCGACCCCGCCTTCTCCATCAGCTACTACGACACCGACGGCGACTCGTCCGCCTCCGACGCCGACGAGGCCGCGGCAATCAGCCTCACCTACCTCGCCTTCGACGCCGACGCCCTGACCACCATGAAGACCAACATGGAAGCCAAGGTCTCCGAGGCCCTCAGCTGGGTGGACGCAGACGAGATGACCCAGTTCCAGGTGGTCCAGGCCCTGCACGACTACCTCGTGCGCAACTGCGCCTACGACACCTCCGTCTCCTCCACCGGCGACGGCCACGACGCCGCCTTCACCGCCTACGGCGCGCTCGTAGACGGCAAGCCCGTCTGCCAGGGCTACGCGCTGGCCTACAAGCTGCTACTCGCCCGCCTGGGCATCAGCTGCGTCTTCGTGACGTCCACGTCCATGAACCACGGTTGGAACATGGTCCAAATGGACGACGGCAGCTGGTACCACGTTGACGTAACCTACGACGACCCCGTGTACCAGAGCACCTCCGGCGAGAAGTACGACGGCGGCTTCGACCACGCCGTCAGCCACACGTACTTCCTCATAGGCGACTCCACGATGACGAGCCTCGGCCACCACGACTGGTCGGCGGCCTATGCCTCCGCAAGTGACTACGCCGTCCCTGCCGACGGCTACGGCACCTACACCGGCCCCGTCACCACCGCGGCCAGCGAGAAGTCCACGACCGCCGTCACCTACGCCCACAGCGAGTCCAAGACCAGCGGCAACGTCACCTTTACCGTGCAGTGGAACGACCCCGTGGCCGGCGAGGACACCACCTTCCACGTAACGCAGACCGGCGGCAGCACCAGCGCGGCAAAGGCCCGCATGGACGTGCCCACCTACTACGACGCGGACGGCAGCAGCGCCGAGAGCGTCTGCGACCCCAGCCGCAACAGCTGGGGCACCTTCTACACGCTGGGGCTGGAGGGCCACGACTTCACCTTTAACTTCACCGCCAGCGGCAAGTACTACATGATCTTTTACTACATGGACACCGAGAACGGCATCACCTACGCGCGCAATAACTTCTTCATCACCATAGACGACGCCGGCCACCCGGCCGTGAGCACCATCGTGGCCAACGCCGTGGCGCAGGCGCAGGCAGAGACCGACGGCAGCGACTACCAGATGGCCCTGTGGCTGCACGACTGGGAGCTTAAGCAGCTGGACTACGACTACAGCCTCAACTACTGCAGCGCAGAGAGCGGCCTCACCCGCGGCAAGGGCACGTGCGAGAGCTTTGAGCGCATCTACCAGAAGCTGCTGACCAAGGCGGGCCTCACGAACGCCCGCATGGAGGGCAACGGCCACACCTGGAACGCCGTGTGCATAGACGGCAAGTGGTGCCAGGTGGACGTGAACTGGGACGACGATGACGGCACCAACACCAAGAGCTACGGCTTTGACGCCACCCACCTCTACTTTGGCCTCACCGACGAGCTCATGGCCAAGGCCCACAGCGACCACGCAACCACCTACCAGGCAGACGGCTACGCCTACCGCAGCACCGACCTCAGCAACAACTACTTCGTAAGGAACGGCAAGGCGGCGGAGTGGGCCAAGGCGTACGCAGAGCGCATCCAGGCCCAGCTGGACAAGAAGCAGACGAGCTTCACCATCACCAGCGACAACGCCAGCCTACCGCCCAGCATCAACGGCATCCAGAACGGCATCGTGGCGTATGCGATCAACCAGCAGACGTGGACGGCAGGCGGCAGCAACGTGACGCTTACGTGCACAAGCAACGTAACGACGGAGAGCAGCACCAGCTGGACGGCGGTGTACGAGTTTGCGGCGGAGTATGAGGAGGAGACCGTAAAGG
>CAVIES010000252.1:0-2214 GCA_963641675.1 Anaerovoracaceae bacterium | reverse complement strand
CGAGCTTCTCGCACGACTACCTCACCCTTACCGTGGCCTACCAGTGGCAAAAGGTGCGCGACTACGATGGCAAGCACACGGTGCTGCGCTGCTCGGCCGCCGATGCCGAGCGCATGCAGGCCGGCGCCGATCGCGGCGCCCTTGTGGCCGTCGGTGACGTGACGCCGCTGGGAGGCTTCAAGTCGTGGTCGTCCACGCAGAAGGTCGATGGCGTGAGCTACTTCATGACCTACGAGGGCCACTATTCCGGCAGCATCGTCATGAAGGGCGTCGACTCCGCCGCCGTTCTGGCCAACGACGAGGACACGAACCTGCTCTGGGAGATCGCGGGCATCATCCAGAACCGCATCAACCAGGAGCGCCTGGACCAGTCCGCGCAGGCCAAGAGCGATTTTCTCGCCCGCATGTCTCACGAGATCCGCACGCCCATGAACGGCATCATTGGCATGACCGAGATCGCGCTGAGGCCCGGCCAGAGCGAGGAGCGCCGCACGGACTGCCTGCAGAAGGTCCGCAGTTCTTCTCACTACCTGCTGGCGCTGCTGAACGACATCCTGGACATGTCAAAGATCGAGAGCGGCAAGATGGGCCTGGTAAACGCCGAGTTTGACCTGCCCCAGCTGCTTGAGGACCTGCGCGTGGTGGTGGGCTCGCGCTTTGACGAGAAGCACCAGACGCTGGTGAGCGACGTTCAGCTGACAAACCGCTACTTCATTGGCGACTCGCTGCGCCTGAACCAGGTGCTGATCAACCTTCTGGGCAACGCCAACAAGTACTCCGGCGACGGCACCGAGGTCACGCTGACGGTGCGCGAGGCCGTGGGGCCGCAGGGCGTGAGCAGCGTCTACTTTGCGGTGAGCGACCAGGGCGTGGGCGTGAGCGAGGCCGACGCCGCGCGTATCTTTGAGAAGTTCGAGCAGGTGGATGCCACTGATGCTCGCCAGCAGGGCACGGGTCTGGGGCTTGCCATCTCCAACAGCCTGGTGCGCCTGATGGGCAGCAGGATCCAGCTTGCCAGCGAGGTCGGGCATGGCAGCACCTTCTCGTTTGAGATCAAGCTGTCGGTTTCTGCAGGGGAGGGCGCCGCGGAGGGCAAGGACACGGCTGCGGGTAGCGTGACTGGCGGCGGCGTGGCTGGTGCCGACGCATCCGCCGTGAGCCTTGACGGGCTGCACGTTCTTGTTGCCGAGGACAACGCCCTCAACATGGAGATCATCCAGTACATGCTGGAGGAGCAGGGCTGCATCGTGGAGGGCTCCTCCGACGGCAAGGAGTGCGTGGACAAGTTCGCTGCCTCCGAGCCGGGCTACTACAGTTTGGTCCTCATGGACGTCATGATGCCGGTGATGGACGGCCTTGAGGCCGCACGAACCATCCGCAAGCTTGTGCGTGCCGATGCCGCCACGGTGCCCATCGTAGCCGCGAGTGCCAACGCCTTTGAGGAGGACGTCAAGCGCTCGCTGGGCGCCGGCATGAATGCGCACGTCTCCAAGCCCATCGAGATGAGTGCTCTTCTCGCTGCGCTTGCGAGCGTTCTGTAGGCAACTTGCGGCGTTTGCGTGTGCGCGCACTTTGTCTACCTGCGCGGACGTGTTGGCAGCATAAACTTTGTGACTTGTGAATAGCCGCAGAGTGGCGGCCACAGGGGCCCGCGGGCCAATGATTCGCCGGAAGGCGCAAGAAGGAGACGCATGTCTGAGTACACCGAGAACGACGAGATGATGGACGAGAACGAGGAGCTCGAGGCCGAGGTGGCCGTTGACGAGGAGCTCGACGAGGTCGAGGTTGCTGACGAGGCCGAGGAGGCCGTCGAGGCTGACGTGGCTGACGCTGCCGACGAGAAGGCCGAGGAGACCGTGGACACCGACATGGTGCTCTTCGACAAGGTCAACCGTGCCGCTCGCCTGCTTCGCAACCGCCGCGACATGATTTCTGCCGAGGACGCCGAGAAGTCCGAGCGCATGAACAGCCTGGTTCGTGCCCTCAAGCTTCTGGAGCTCAAGCCCAAGATGGAGCAGAAGGAGATTGCCGACCTGCTGGGCATGCGCCTGCGCGAGGTCGACGCCATGCTCGCCAAGGCCGAGGACGCCGACCTCGTGGGTCGCGTCATCCCCGAGGACGAGGACATGCGCGCTGTGGTCGTCTTTGCCGCCGAGGGCGCCGTTGAGGCCGCCAAGACCGCTGGCATCGAGAAGACCAAGCTGGTTCCCAGCC
>CAVIES010000251.1:0-2224 GCA_963641675.1 Anaerovoracaceae bacterium | reverse complement strand
GGATGCAGCCGAGCGACTTCTCTTCGAGCGTGGTGAGGCCGCCGGCCATGTTGCCGGGACTGGGGTTGCCCTCGCGCATCTCGGCGCCGAACATCTGCACGTACTTCTCATAGTCGCGCACGATCTTGATGACCTGCTCGCCCACCTCGGGCGTCTTGGCGCGGCGGGCCAGGATGTGCTCGCCGCCAAAGAGCTCGGGCGTCTCGCAGAGGACGGTGGTGGCGCCCTGGGCGACCATCCAGTCGGAGACCTCGCCGATGAGCGGGTTGGAACCAAGGCCGCTGGAGGTGTCGGAGCCGCCGCAGTTGGTGCCAAAAATCAGCTCGTCGATACCGCACTCCTCGCGCACGCAGGTGCTGGCCTCGCGCACGAGTTCGCGGGCGATGCGAGTGCCCTCCTCCACCGCGCGGATGGAGCCGCCGACCTCCTGGATCACCAGAGAGCGGATCTCCTTGTTGGTGCGCTGGCGGATGGCATCGACCACGAGGTCGTTCTGGCAGCCCTCGCAGCCGAGCGAGACGGCGAGGACGGAGTGGATGTTGGGGTTGGCGGCAAGGCCGGCGAGCGTGTCGACCGTCATCTGCTGGTCGATATTGACCTGGCTGCAGCCGTTCTGGTTGTGGAAGGAGACGCAACCCTCAACCGCGCGGGCGATGCGCTCGGTGGTGTCGGAGGCGCAGATGCTCGTGGGGAGCACGAGGACGTGGTTGCGGATACCCACGGTGCCGTCGGCGCGACGATAACCCATGAAGGTGCGGGTGCACTTGGTGGGTGCCGCGTTCTCCCCCGCGGCAGCGGCGACGTCTTCCACCGCGCCGTCCTTGAGGGCGTCGGAGCTCTCGCAGTTGTGGGTGTGGACGTGGTCGCCCACGTGGATGTCGGCCGTGGCGGCACCGATGAACTCGCCGTACTTCACGACCTTCTCGCCGGCAGCGATATCGGCGCGAGCGACCTTGTGGAACAGCGGAATGTCCTGGGTGGCCGTGAAGGTTGCGAGCGTGCCGTCCGGGGCGGGGTAGCGAACCTCGTCGCCCGCCTTCAGCGGATAGATGGCGATGACGACGTTGTCCTTCTCGTCAATGACGACGGCGTTTCGCTTCTGGCTCTCGGCGCAGCCCATGCGGCCTCCTTGCTGGCGTTCGTTATTCGGAACGCTATTCCTAATTCCGGCATCTAGAACGATACTAGCCGTTTGTTAGAGGGAGTAAAGTCACGGGCGAACGGTATAGTTTTCTCTGCGAACGGAGTTCGGTATTTCGAACAACTTGAAAGAGCGCTAAGGTGAGCAAGTTACTTTCAGCAGAGGAGTACTCATGGCACAGACAGAAGACAGCCAGGGCCATCGCGCCACGCTCAGGGTGCTCGCCATCCTCGACACGCTCGCGAGCAGCGAGCGCGGCCTCACCATGGCAGAGATATGCCGCGAGCTCGATGCGCCCAAGAGCAGCCTCTTCCCCATCCTGCACACAATGGCCGACACCGAGTACATCGTCTTTGACGAGAACAGCTCGCGCTACAGCGTGGGCCTCAAGACTTATCTCCTTGGGCGCGCCTTCGACCAGGACGAGCACGGGCTGCCCCTCATCAAGAGTGCCATGCGCGAGGTCGTGAACACTTGCGGCGAGACCTGCCAGCTCGGCATGCTCGACAACGGGCGCGTGCTCTACGTGGCAAAGATCGACTCGCCGCAGCGCATCCGCCTCTCCTCAGAGATCGGCAAGACGCTGCCGGCCAACTGCACGGCCATCGGCAAGGCAATCCTCTCCAGCTGGGAGGACGACGAGGTGCTGGGGCTCTTCCCGGGGCCGCTCGAGCGCCCGACGGAACGCGCCGCCGCCACGGTGGAGGAGCTCATGGAAGAGCTCGCCGAGGTGCGCGACACGGGCTTCTCGCACGACCGCCAAGAGGTCCTCGAGGGCGTGGAGTGCATCGCGATCCCCATCTACCAGCACGGCGACGTGCGCTTTGGCATGGGCGTCTCGGTGCCGGCCTACCGCCTCACCGAGGAGAAGGAGCGCCTGATTGAGCAGACGCTCACCCGCGCGCGCAACCAGCTGGAGACCGCGCTCGCGTAATACGCGCACCTAGTGCGCGCAAACGCGCCCTACGCGCAAACGCAAACGGCCCCGCAGGCAACGAAAGCCTGCGGGGCCGCACTAATCTCTCTGAGGCCTCGCCTACTCGCCGGCCTCCTCCAGGATGGTGGAGAGGATGCCGCAGAGCT
>CAVIES010000250.1:0-2226 GCA_963641675.1 Anaerovoracaceae bacterium | reverse complement strand
CCAGTTCACGCAGGTTGAGGCCGGCGCCGCTTCCCAGGTTCCCTTCTGCCATAACGAGGTCGGCTTTGGCCTCAACGAGAAGAGCTCCGACGAGGGCTTCCGCAAGAATAGCCTCATGGCCACCTGGCTCATCGGTCCGCTGCTGCCGCTCAACCCGGACTTCACGCGCTACCTTCTTGACCTCATCGGCGAGAAGGACGCTAAGCTTGCCTTTGAGGACGAGTTCAGGGCGGCCTACGACGAGCGTCTCAAGACCTTCCGCTTGCCGGGCATGGGCCTTGCGTACTAGTCCGCGCAACACGAGTCTCTCGACAAGTAACGTGCAGGTCAAGTTAAGCACGGTGTCACATAATTAGGGTTACTATTGACGGTGAACTACCTGCGGGTGGTTCGCCGTCTTTTCTATCCCCGCAAGGAGATCTAGCGTTTGAATCCCGCGATTGTCATACCGTCCTACTGGACTGAGTCGGCTCAGCCCGGCGGCTTGGGCGAGCGAGGCGCCTACGACTACGCCACGCCTATCACCAAGCCCATGCCAGAGCTGGAGACATGCCTCTCGTCTCTTGAGCAGGTCCGCGGCGTGCTTCGCGTGATCGTGCTGGTGGTGGCCCCGCCCGAGTGCGAGGAGTCCGCCCGCGCCCGCGTCAATAGCATCTGTCGCAGTCACCCCAATCTCAACACGCTGGTCATCGGCCAGCGGGAGGCGGCGCACATTACCCAGGCCGTCGGCCGTCTTGTTCCCAACGTGGTAGGGGAGACTGTGGCCCTGCGCGGCTACGGTGCGATTAAGAACATGGGCCTTGCCGCAGCTTGCGTCTTTGGCCACGATGTCGTGGTCTTTATGGACGACGACGAAACCGTCTTGAGCGAAGACTTCCTGATCAAGGGTGTCTACGGCCTGGGGGCCCTGACCCGTCAGAACCTCAAGATCTGCGCCAAGAGCGGCTACTTTGTTGACGAGGATGGCTCACCCTACGCCAACCCCTCGCACGAATGGACCGAGCACTACTGGTCAAAGGCTGCCGACTTCAACAAGGTCATGCGTCGCGCCATGGAGGGCACGCGCATCACGCGTTCCAACCACATGTGCGGCGGCTGCTGCGCCATTCACGCCGAGGCCTTCACCAAGGTGCCCTTCGACCCCTACATTACGCGCGGAGAAGACCTGGACTACGTGCTTGACCTGCGTGCCAATGGCTTTGACGTCTGGTTTGACAACGAGTGGTCGGTCCGCATGGTCAAGCCCGAGGATATGGCCTCCGAGCCTTCCCAGTTCATGCAGGACGTTCACCGCTGGCTCTATGAGTATCGCAAGCTCGACGCCATGAATGCGCGTCGCAACCTGCGCACCATCACCCCGGAGTCCCTCATGCCGTATCCGGCGCCCTGGCTTTCCGAGGGCGTGCGTGAGCGCGTGTTCAAGACGGCCGCCCGTCGTATGGTCAAGGGTCCACATCGCCTTGCCTATCTGCATATTCTTCTCGGCGGACGCTATGAGGCAGACAAGTTTGCCAAGTCGTCGTCCACCAGGTACCTCTCGTTTGCCATGGCGTGGCCCGGCATTGCCTCTACGCTTTGGGAGGACAAGTACCTGCAGTCCGCGATACTTCGCACCGGCGACGTCTGCGGGCAGGCGGGCCTTCCCGCGCAAAAGGCCGCCGCTGCGCCCGACCTCTGCGTCCCCGAAGTTGAGGAGGACCTGTAGTGGCCGCCGGCAACAACATCAATCTTTCTCCGGCCAAGCAGTCCCATGTGGCTGACCTGCTGCTCACCTGCACCACCATTCTCGTTATGGTGGCCTTTGGCTGGAGCATCCGGGACAACAACATCTTTGTGGCCGCGCTTTGCGGCGTGCTTCTCGCCGCGCTGATCATCTTGGTGGGCTCCGGGCGCCTGGTGCCCAATGACACGCGCTCGCAGGCCACCGAGCGTACCCTTCGCGTTGCGAGCAACACCCTGGAGCACCTGCGCGGCGGCCTTACCGCAGAGAACGCGCAGGCCCTCTGCCAGCTGCTTCTCCCCGAGACCAACGCCGAGGGCATTGCCATCACCGACACCACAAAGGTGCTTGCCGCCGACGGAGCCGTCTCTCCGGCCATTGAGCCGGGCGCTCCCAACAGCAAGGCCACCACTGAGGTGCTCAGAAGCGGCCGCATGGAGACTTTCTACACAAACGACCAGCAAGACGACACTGCCCATCGCTTTATTCAAGGCGCAGGTCAGACG
>CAVIES010000249.1:0-2239 GCA_963641675.1 Anaerovoracaceae bacterium | reverse complement strand
GTCCTTGTAGAGCACCTTGCCGTTCACGATGGTAGTACGGCAGTTCTTGCCCATCATGCCGAAGAGCATGTGCCCGTCGATGTTCTCGTCGGAGAAGGGCGTGAAGGGCTTGTAGTCCATGACGATGACGTCGGCGGCGGCGCCGGGCACAAGCGCGCCCACCGTACGGCCGAAGTACTTCGTCGCCATGGCGGCGTTGTTCTTGAAGAGCATGGTCATGGCCTCGCCCCAGCCCACGTTTGGCATGGCGGCGTTGTGACGCTGGATGATGAGGAAGACCTTGAGGCTCTCGAGCATGTCGTGGGTGTAGGCGTCGGTGCCCATGCACACGGGGATGCCGCGGCGGAAGAACTCGAGCACCGGCGCGCAGCCGACGGCGTTGCCCATGTTGGACTCGGGGTTGTTCACGAGCCAGGTGCCCGTCTCGCGCACGATCTCCATCTCGGCGGGAGTGACGTGGATGCAGTGGCCGAGCATCGTGTCGGGCCCGAGAAGGTCGTGCTGCAGCAGGCGTTCCACCGGGCTGATGCCGCCGCGGTTCTCGCGCGAGTCCCAGACGTCGTTCATGCCCTCGCAGACGTGGATGTGGAAGCCCGTAAGGCCGTTGTTGGCCTCGGCCATCTTGTCCATCGTCTCGTCTGAGAGGGTGAAGGTGGCATGGCCTCCGAACATGGCGGCCACCATGGTGTTGCCCTCGGCGCGCGCCTCGGCCGCCCACTGGGCGAACTCGGCGTTCTCGGCAATCGACTGGTCGCACTTCTCCTGGCCGCGGCGGTCGGACACCTCGTAGCAGAGGCAGGAGCGCATGCCGAGCTCTTCGGCCACGTCCTTGATGGCAAAGAGCGAGCCGGGAATCTCGGCAAAGCTCGCGTGGTGGTCGAAGATCGTGGTCACGCCATCGCGGAGGCTATCCAGGATGGTGGCATAGGCGCTTGCGCGGGTGCCGTCGAGCGTGAGGTTGTCGTCGATCTTCCACCACTGCTGCTCGAGGTTCTCGAGGAAGTTGGTGGGGTTGCAGCCCTCGATGGCGAGGCCGCGGGCAAGGCCCGAGTAGATGTGGGTGTGGCAGTTGATGAGGCCGGGCATGATGACGCCGCCCTGGGCATCCACGTATTCCGCACCCGGATAGGCCGCCTTGAGCTCGGCCTCGTTGCCGACGGCGGCGATGGCGTCGCCCTCGATGGCAACCGCGCCGCGCTCGAAGTAGGGGTTATCCGCATCGCGGGTTATGACGCGACCGTTGCCGACAATCAGCATGGTGCTCCCTTCGTTGTCGAAGGCGGGGTTTGTCACCTGCGACGAGTCAGTTATGGAGCGCGTCCGAGATTGTCGGAGGCGGGCCCTCCCCCGCACTCACGCAAGCGGCCATTGCGCCGGCCGCACGTGGCCATGCCGACCACTCATTGGGACGAATTTTCCCCGCTTTAGATAAGGACTTTGTCCACATCCCGACAAGCGGCAATGGTACACGTGTGTTGCCGCTTGACCTAACTAATTGTCATATCTGCAGGTTTATGCCGAGATTCCGTCGGGTTACAACTGTTTTTCGATTCGGCGAACGGTTTGTAATAGCGCGTCAAAACCCACAAGTTAGCTGCAGTTTCGTTATGCAGGAACAAAAACAACGCCTGTTTGATGAGCTATAGGCGCACTACCAGCCAACTCAAACAATTAGTAAGCTTCCCTACCAAAATAGCGGGCCAGCCTGATGGGGGCGCAAGCCCACCCTGCACAAGCAAAACATGTCGATTTTGGGACGCAAAGCCAAACATGCAAAAGTAGCCCAGGAACGGCTTACGAAAAAGGCCGTGCTAGACGGGCTGGCCGCACTCGGCCAGACGTGTCGCTACTCGAGCCGAGCGTGATTTACGTCCCAAAATCGCCGTCTGTTCGCCTCACCATGTTTATGCGTGGCGCTGCGCTACGCCAGGGAGACCTCGCGACCGGCCACGTACTTGCGGGCAAGCTTGCCGCCCTCGCCCTCGAGGTAGATGAAGCGCTCGAGGCGGTCCCAGAGCGAAAGCTCGCGCGGGGAGCGCAGCGCGGAGTCGTCGAGCACGAGGGCGTCGAATTCGTAGCCCTCCTTAAAGGAGCCGACCTTGCCAAAGTAGGAGCCGCCGCCGAGGGTTGCGAGCCAGAAGGCTTCTTGCGAGGAGAGCGCCGGGCTGTCTTGGTCCACCAAACGCCAGCGCAGCTTGGAGACGCCGACGGCCTCCGCCATCACGCGCCACATGGAGAG
>CAVIES010000248.1:0-2245 GCA_963641675.1 Anaerovoracaceae bacterium | reverse complement strand
GACAGCGCCGAGGTAGGGGTTGGCGCCGAAGACCTTGGCGGCGGAGTAGCCGATGAGCACCTGCAGGAACGTGAACGCGGTGCCGCTGACGAGGTCGGCGATGACGTAGAGAGTGGAGTCGGTGTCGACCGTGATGATGCCGGCGGTATTCATGTAGCTGATGGCGCTCATGATGCCGAGCAGCAGGCCCGAGGCGACGATGGCCGGGATGATGGGCACGAAGATGTCGCCCAGCACCTTGATGGCCCTCATGAACGGGTTCTGCTTCTCGGTAGCGGCCTCCTTGGCCTCCTCCTTGGAGGCGGCGGTGATGTTGCCGAGCGAGACGAACTCGTCGTAGACCTTGTTGACCGTGCCAGTGCCGTAGATGACCTGGAGCTGGCCGGCGGCCTTGAAGTTGCCCTTGGCGCCCTCGGCGTTGTCGACCTTCTCCTGGTCGACCTTGGAGTCGTCGGCGAGGACGAGACGCAGGCGGGTGGCGCAGTGGGCGGCGGAGACGACGTTCTCCGCGCCGCCGATGGCGTCGAGGACGTCCTGGGCGGCCTTACGGTGGTCAAGTGCCATGTGGACCTTCTTTCAAGGGGGGTGGTTAATTCCACTTTGTATGTGGAATCGTTCTCACACCACGTAGAAAACCGCATTTGGCCGTCTATGGGAACGTTCTCACACAGTTTCAGCGGCAAGCGGTCGTATATGGCCGGCGAGCGGTATGTAGGCCGGCCTCGTCGCTTCCCTACCTCGTAGAGTTGCGAACGACGACCTCATAGCTCATGCGCACCTCACGCTGGGTCACGTCGCCCGCAAGCTGGTCGCAAAGCATGCGCGCAGCCTCTATGCCAGAGGTCTTGTAGTGGTGATGCACCGTGGTGAGGGTGGGTGTCACGATCTGCGAGAGCTCGGCGTCGCCCACGCCCGTCACCTGCACGTCCTCCGGCACGCGGCGGCCGGCTTCGCGCAAGCACGTCATGGCGCCAAAGGCGATGGAGTCGGTGGCGCAAACGAGAGTGTCGAGCTCGGGATAATCCTCCAGCAGCTTCTCGGCCGCCGTGTAGCCGGCGTCCACCGTAAAGTCTGCAATGAGCTGGGCTCGCTCGGGCACCTCAAGGCCAGCCTCGGCAACTGCATCCAAAAAGCCCAGGTGACGGTCACGACCGGCGGAGAGGTCGTCCTCAAAGACGCCGATGTAGGCCGGGTGCTTGGCGCTTGCCAGCACCTTAGCCGTCACGTCATGCACGGCACCGCGCTCGTTCTGGTACACGCAAGCGTGCCCGTCGAGTTCCTGGTCGAGCACCACGATGGGAAGGCCCAGCGCCTCCATGGCCTCCATGTGGGCGTCGGTAAAGACGGTCGCCACGAGAATCACGCCGTCCACCTGGCGCTTCTCGCCAAAGAACCTGAGGTAGGAGACCTCGCGCTCGGCGTCGTTGTCGGTGTTGGCAAGAAGGACCTGGTAGCCCCTCTCGGCAAAGACCTGCGTCAGGCCGGCGACCACGCGGCTGATGGAGGCGGAGTTGATCTTGGGGATGATGACGCCCACGGTGTTGGAGCGGCCGGTACGCAGGCTCTTGGCGTGCTGGGAGGGCGAGTAACCCGTGGCCTTCACCACGGCGCGGATGCGCTCGCGCTTCTCCTGGCTCACGTAGCCGTCGTTAAAGTAGCGCGAGACCGTGGCGCGAGAAACGCCCGCCATCTGCGCGATCTGGTTGATGTCCAAAGCTGACCCCCTATTCGTCCTCGATGGTACCCGAATCGCCGACGAGCGCGCTCGGGGCACGGCGAAGCCACCGAGACGCAACCTGGGCTAAGGCCAAACGCTTGCAACGGCGTCGCCAAGACGGCATCAACCAAGCGGGCACTTACGCCGAAATCGGCGAGCGGCAGGGTCAACTTTGCCTATCCTTGTAAGCGCAAAGCAGCATTTGGGAATGCTCATAGTGCGGAGCCGGAACGAGGCACGCCACCCAAGAGAGAGGAACTCCCATGGCAGACGAGAAGCTCAACACCCTTGCCGACAACGACCTGGAAGGCGTCTCCGGCGGCAAGGCAACCGCCACCAACTACGTCCACAAGGATTGCGGCGGCCACATTTACTTCTTCACCAAGAGCATGAACGACGGCTCCCAGTTCCAGCAGTACCGCTGCGACAAGTGCCACGGCCAGTGGGGCTACACCTCCATTGCCGATTTCCCCGAGTTCGAGGTCGTCGAGTAGTCCAGGCGCAATAGTGTCAATCACCGGAGAAGGG
>CAVIES010000247.1:0-2260 GCA_963641675.1 Anaerovoracaceae bacterium | reverse complement strand
GCTCCTCGAGCCTCTTCATCTCTTCCTCGTGCCTGGCCCACGCGGCAAAAACGTTGCGGCAGAACGTGGCGTGCTCGGCCGAGCCCGCATGGGGGAGGGCCCCTTGCGCGCCTTGGGGTAGCTCGGCCATAAGAGCGCTCAAGAGGATGTGCTGCGTGAGCGCCCGCGCGTCCGTGAGCTCGGCGGCATAGCCAGTCCAGGCGTCTACGGCTCGACCAAGGCACTCAGCCGTGGGCTCGGAAAGGCCGCCTATGAAGTCGACGGCGCCGCGCTCGTCACAGCCCACGAGCAGCGCCCTCAGCACGTCTTCGGGGGAGGTGGACTCTGCCCCAAGCTCTACTGCGACGATTGCCACCTCAAGCTGATAGGTGGTCTCGAAGCCGTCGCTAAGCTTGCAAAGCTTGCGGACGTTGGTCTTCTTGGAAAGGAACGTACGGTGGCGTGCGAGCACGTTGCGCATCTCTGGCGAATCGATGGCGTTAAGTTCGTTGAGTTGCGTGGAGGTGTGGTCGGCGCTGAACTGCGCGGCGCGCATCTCTACGTCTGCTAGCCAGTCGCCCTCGAGCCTGCGCGCGCGCGGGCGCCACAGCACAATCTTCCTGCCAGTGAGGTTGCCGTTGAGCTCGGCCTTTAGCCCCATGAGGCGGTCCGTTCGCTCGCGGAGAAGCTCGATGCCCTCTAGCTCGAGTGACTCAACGTCTTCGGCAAACTCCGAGTCTGGGTCGTGCCAGATTACGATGGCGCCGCCAGTTTGGGCGTCTTGCGTTCCGATGAGTCGGGTGAGCTCTTTCTGGATGTCCTGAAGCTTCAAGGTCGCGCGCCTCTCGTCGTGCCTGCCTGTCTCGCGAGCGTTGCCGCGACGTCAATTGTCCACAAGCTGTGGCCTCCCTGGCAAGGGGAGGCTCATTTGCTTGGCAGCTTGCCCCGCGAACACCTCTTACTTGATCTTGGCCAACACGTCGGCGAACTTGGCGTAGTTGGCCTTCACACCGTCGTCGAGGTCGATGGCGATCATCTGGTCGGCCAGGTGGTGGACCTTCTCCTCATAGGCGGCGAGCTCGGCCTCTTGGTCGCTCACGCGCTTCTGCTCCTTCAGCACGCTGGCCTTCTCGCGGCCCTCCGCGCCGGCGAGCTGGTCTGTGAGCGCGTCGAGGCGGCCGCGGTAGCGCTCCTGCTGCGGGTGGATGTAGCTCGTGCGGATGAGTGCGAGCAGGTCGGGGCGGTAACGGTGCATGTACACGAGGCACTTGAAGCCGTTCCTCTTGCCGGAGTCGAAGAGCCAGTAGATGGGGCGTTTCTTGTAGGTCTGTACGTGGTCGGCGTAGAAGTCCTTGAGGAAGTAGTTGCGGATGACCTCGCGCTCCGTGCCGGCGCCTCCCAGCGCTTCCGCGATGAAGCGTAGGTTCTGCTCGAGTGTCTCCTCGCCATAGGCCACGCGGACGAACTCAACAAACTTTGCCACAATGTCGTCGCCAAAGTACTGGTCGTCGGTGATGGGAATAACGTTGTTGGAGTCGGGCATGAAGGCGACATTGGCTGGGTCGGGCATCTTGGCCAGGTAGTCATCTACCGTGGCGCCGGCGTCTGCCAACACGAGGCCGTCCGCGTCGAGCGAATAGCGGCCGAACATGCAGCCAACTGCATAGCTGATGAGCGAGGTGACCTCGTCGCGCTTGGTACGCACGTAGCGATTGCCCTTGTAGCTCTCCGGAATCTCCTCCGCGGTGTCGAAGATGCGCGCGACGGAGACGTACTTGTCCTCGACCTCGATGGGAACCTCACCCACCATGTTGTAGATCTCGGCAAATATGCGGTTGAGCTCCTCCTCGTTTGCGCGGAGCTGCTCAAAGCGGGCGTTCACCTCGGCCTTGCGGGCCTCGTACTTGTCTGCGATAAGGTCTGCCATCCCCTCTGCCTTTCTCTTCGCAGCCCATTTTAGCCGTTAGGGGCTAGGCACCCAGTCGCCGCTGTCCAAAAGCCGGCTATTGCTTGTGCGACTCGATGATTGCTTTTCCCGCGTCGTCTAGATCAAAGCTAAATCCATTGCTTCTCAAGTCGTTGTCATATCCGCCGGTGTCTTCGTCGTCCGCATATGACACGACGAGAAAGCCGGTATAGCCATCGGTAGTTACTGCCGAATCAATCCAGCGCCCTCGTGCAATGGGCCGAGTTGTGAGCTACTTCCAAGTAAGGCTGGTGACCTTGGCGTTTGCGACCGTCACCTTGTCCTTGCTGGGAACGCCCAAGTAGAGGTCTAAGG
>CAVIES010000246.1:0-2270 GCA_963641675.1 Anaerovoracaceae bacterium | reverse complement strand
GGACCTGCTTGCCGGTGCGGTAGTCCAGCGCGCCCGTGGGCTCGTCGCACAGCAGAATCTTGGGGTTCTTGGCCACGGCGCGCGCAATGGCCACGCGCTGCTGCTCGCCGCCGGACAGCTGCGCCGGGAAGTTGTTCATGCGGTCGCCCAGGCCAACGGAGGCCAGTACCTGCGCGGGGTCGGCGGCGTCGGCCACGATCTCGGAGGCGAGCTCGACGTTCTCCTTGGCCGTGAGGTTGGAGACCAGGTTGTAGAACTGGAAGACAAAGCCGACATCGGTACGACGGTAGTCGGTCAGCTGGTGCGAGTTGTACTTGGCAATGTCGTTGCCGTCGATGATGACCTGGCCCTCGCTGGCGGTGTCCATGCCGCCCAGGATGTTCAACATCGTGGACTTGCCCGCGCCCGAGGAGCCCAGAATGACGACGAGCTCGCCCTTCTCGCAGGTGAAGCTCACGTCGTTGTTTGCCAGAATCTCTGTTGAGCCGGATTGGTAGCGCTTGAACTCGTGGACTACCTCGATGTATGACATGCACACTCCTTAAATAGACAACGTGTTGACTAATAACGTTGCGGAGTATACCCTTAGGCTTAACGTTTACCATGAACAATAATCAACATGTTGTTCATTTAGGCCCAGCAGGACGGAAATCGACATGGACGACCAGGTCAAGGCAACCAGAAACACGCAGACAAGAGCGCGCATCAAGCAGGCCCTCGTGGAGCTCATGGGCGAGAAGGGCTTCGACGCCCTGACGGTAAGCGACGTCACGCGCCGCGCCGGCGTCAACCGCGGCACCTTTTACCTGCACTTTGTTGACAAGTACGACATGCTCGAGAAGCTCGAGGCGGATATCATCGGTCAGCTGGAGGAGGTTCTTCTCGCCGGGGGCATCCCCGAGGGCGCAAACTGCCTGGAGCTCTTTCCCTACGACAAAATCCTCTCGGCGCTTCTCATCGTGAAGTCGGACTTCGAGTTTGTTGCCGCAATCTCGGGCCACGGCGGAGACCCGGAGTTCTCGTCCAAGCTTAAGCGCATCATCGAGGGGCTTCTCGACGCCGGCCTCTCGCGCGCCGGAACCGCCGTCAAGACCGACGTCTTTCCCGAGGCCTACGCCCGCGAGCTGGCCATCTCCCACGTGTTGACCATCATCGACCTGTGGCTTGCGCGCGGCGGCAAGGAGACCCCGGAGGACGTGGCGCGCATGGTTGTGGCTGCCAAGGACGTCTCGCCCGCGCAGCTTGTGGGGTAGACTCGAACACACACGAACGCGAGGGAGACGGCTTTGGACATCAACCAGATAGCGCAGATGGCGGGCGTTTCTCGCGCCACGGTGTCGCGCTACTTCAACGACGGCTACGTCAGCCAGGAGAAGCGCGAGCGCATCCGCGCCGTCGTAGAGGCCACCGGCTACTCCCCCTCCCAGCACGCAAAGAGCCTGCGCACCGGCAAGTCCAACACCGTGGGCGTCATCATCCCCAAGATCAACTCCGCCTCGATCAGCCGCATGGTCGCCGGCATGACGCCCGTCTTTGCCGAGCGCGGCTACCAGGTACTTCTCGCCAACACCGACAACGACGCCTCGCGCGAGGTCGGCTACCTGCGTCTGTTTGGCGAGAAGCGCCAGGTGGACGGCGTGGTCCTGGTGGCCACCGTCTTCACCGACGAGCACGCGGCGGCCATGGAGGCGCTGGGGTTGCCGCTGGTGGTGCTCGACCAGCGGCTGGCGGGGCACTCGTGCGTCTATCAGAACGACCGCGACGCCCTGCGCGACGTAACGGCAAACGCGCTGCGCAGCGCCGCGCGCCCCGCCTACATCGGCGTGCTTGAGGAGGACGAATCCGCAGGTCATGACCGTCACCTCGGGTTTCTCGACGCATGCGCTGCGGCCGGCATCAAGGTTCCCGAGAGCGCGCAGCTGGTCTCGGACTTCACCGTCGACGGCGGCTACATGGCCGCCGAGCAGCTGCTGGACACCTACCCCGAGGTCGACACCATCGTGTGCGCCACCGACTCCATCGCGTTTGGCGCCATGACCTGCCTGCGTGAGTACGGGCGCCGCGTGCCCGAGGACGTGCAGGTCACGGGCGTGGGCGACGCCGAGCTCAGCCAGATCGTCACGCCGACGCTGACCACGGTGCATCACCACTACAAGACCTCGGGCGCCGAAGCCGCGCGCATGCTGTGCGAGCAGCTCTCCGGCGGCGCGGCCCGTCGCGAGGTCCGCATGAGCTACGAGGTCGTGGCCCGAAACTCCACGCGCTAGGGC
>CAVIES010000245.1:0-2276 GCA_963641675.1 Anaerovoracaceae bacterium | reverse complement strand
GCATGGAGGTCACCCAGTACACCTACTTCCAGCAGGTGGGCGGCATTGAGGTCGACCCGGTGCCGGTGGAGATCACCTACGGCCTCGAGCGCATCGCCATGTATGCCCAGGGCGTGGACTCCGTCTACGACCTCGTGTGGAGCTACCTGCCTGACGGTACTCCCATGACCTATGGCGACGTCTTCCACGAGAACGAGGTGGAGTTCAGCGCCTACAACTTCGAGGTCGCCGACGTCGACCTCATGCGTCGAAAGTTCGACGAGTACGAGGCCGAGTGCCACGCCTGCCTCGAGCACAAGCTGCCGCTTCCGGCCTACGACTGCGTCATGAAGTGCAGCCACGCATTCAACATCCTCGACGCCCGCGGCGCCATCTCCGCGACCGAGCGCGCCAACTACATCCTGCGTGTCCGTGCCGTCGCCAAGGCCTGCTGCGAGTCCTACCTCGCGGAGGTCGCCGGTAAGAAGGACAGCTATTCCACGAAGGGGGAGGTGGCCTAAATGGCAGACACCCGAGACTTCCTGTTCGAGATCGGCACCGAGGAGATGCCCTCCGCGCCGCTCATCAACGCTGCCAAGCAGCTCCCCAAGCTCGTCTCCGCAAAGCTTGACGAGGCCGGCCTTGCCCACGGGGAGGTCCGCGTCGTGACCTCCCCGCGCCGCCTTGCCGCCATCGTGGCCGACGTCGCCACGGCCACCGAGGCCATCCACGAGGAGCTCCGCGGCCCGAAGGCCCAGATCGCCTTCGACGCCGACGGCAACCCCACCAAGGCCGCCGAGGGCTTCGCCCGCAAGAACGGCGTCGCCGCCGCCGAGCTCACCCGCAAGGTCGCCGAGGACGGCAACGAGTACGTCTTCGCCGAGCGCAACGTGCCCTCCGTCGAGGCCATGCCCATCCTCTCCACGCTCTGCCACGACGTCATTGCCGGCATCGAGTGGCCCAACTACCGTTCCCAGCGCTGGGGCTCCGAGCACGAGACCTTCGTGCGTCCCATCCGTTGGATCTGCGCGCTTCTCGGCTCTGAGGTTGTGCCCGTTGCCTATGCCGACGTCACGAGCGGCAACACCACCCGCGGTCACCGCGTGCTTGCCCCCGGTGAGCACGTCGTCTCCGAGCCTGCCGCCTACGAGGGCGTGCTCGAGGCCGCCTACGTGCTTTCCGCCGAGCGTCGTGAGGCCACCATCCGCGAGGGCATCGCCAAGATCGAGGCCGAGCGTCCCGGCTCCAAGGTGGACACGCCCAAGAAGACCTTCGACGAGGTCGTAAACCTCTGCGAGTGGCCGACCGTGCTCGTCGGCACCTTCGACGAGGAGTTCCTCAAGGTCCCGCACGAGATCATCTGCGAGTCCATGCTCTCCAACCAGCGCTACTTCCCGATCTTCGACGCCGAGGGCAACCTCACGCGCGAGTTCGTGATCGTCTCCAACGCCGACCCTGCGGTCTCTGAGACCGTGGTTTCCGGCAACGAGCGCGTCGTACGCCCGCGCCTCGACGACGCGAAGTTCTTCTACGAGGAGGACCTCAAGGTCTCGCTCGACACCTTCCGTGAGCGCTTGGCCACCGTTGCCTTCCAGCAGAAGCTCGGCAACGTCCTTCAGAAGTCCGAGCGCATCGAGAGCCTCGCGCTCGCGATCACGCACGAGGCTCGCATCGGCGCCAAGCTCGCCGCCGCGAGCGCTCGCGCCGCGCACCTCTGCAAGGCCGACCTCGTGAGCTCGGCCGTCGTCGAGTTCACGAGCCAGCAGGGCGTCATGGGCGGCTACTACGCGCTTGCCGCCGGCGAGGGCGAGGACGTGGCCGAGGGCATTCGCGACCACTACCGCCCGCGCTTCGCCGGAGACGAGCTGCCCGAGGGCACCTGCGGCTGCGTCGTCGCCGTCGCCGACAAGCTCGACACCATCACCGGCATGTTCGCCATCGGCGAGCCGCCCACCGGCTCCAAGGACCCGTATGCCCTGCGCCGCGCCGCCATCGGCGTCGTTACGATCCTTCGCGACCGTCTGCACGTCTCCTACGAGCCGCTCGTGGCCGCCGCCCTCGAGAGCCTTGCCGAGCAGGGCATCGAGTTCGACTCTGAGAAGGTTGCCGCCGACGTCAACGCCTTCATCCTCGGCCGCATGCAGCAGATGGTGCGCGATGACGGCGTCTCCGCCGATACGGTCGCCGCTGTTTCCGCCGGCTCCGTCACCGCCCCGGACGACTTCTTCGCGCTCGCGCACGCCCTCGAGGACGCCCGCGCCAATGACCCGGAGACCTTCGAGAACCTCGCCATCGCC
>CAVIES010000244.1:0-2296 GCA_963641675.1 Anaerovoracaceae bacterium | reverse complement strand
AAGATAGTTTTTAAGCAATGGCAAAGATTACAAAAGAAGCCGCCCTCGAGTATCACGAGCAAGGGCGCCCAGGTAAAATCGAGGTAATTCCAACCAAGGCACACAGCACGCAGACCGACCTGTCGCTGGCCTACTCGCCAGGCGTGGCCTATCCGTGTCTGGAAATCCAGGAAAACCCCGACACCGCGTACAAGTACACCGACAAGGGCAATCTGGTGGCCGTCATCTCCAACGGAACGGCCGTGCTCGGATTGGGCGACATCGGCGCTATGAGCGGCAAGCCGGTGATGGAAGGCAAGGGCCTGCTGTTCAAGATCTACGGCGGCGTCGACGTGTTCGACATCGAGGTCAACGAAAAGGACCCCGAGAAGTTCTGCGAGGCCGTGGAGAAGATTGCCCCCACATTCGGTGGCATCAACCTGGAGGACATCAAGGCTCCGGAGTGCTTCTACATCGAAAACCGCCTGAAGAAGACGCTCGACATCCCCGTGATGCACGACGACCAGCACGGCACCGCCATCATCTCGGCCGCCGGACTGAAGAACGCCCTCGAGGTGGCCGGTAAGGACATCAGCAAGGTGCAGATTGTGGTCAACGGTGCCGGCGCAGCCGCCATCTCGTGCACGAAGATGTATATGGCCATCGGCGCGAAGAGGGAGAACATCGTGATGCTCGACTCGAAGGGCGTCATCACTTCCGACCGTCCGAACCTCACGGAGGAGAAGAAGTTCTTTGCCACTGACCGCAACGTCCACACGCTGGAGGAGGCCATCAAGGGCGCCGACGTGTTCCTCGGCCTGTCGAAGGGCAACGTGCTGACCCAGGACATGGTAAGGTCGATGGCCGAAAAGCCCGTAGTGTTTGCCCTGGCCAACCCCGTGCCCGAAATCTCGTACGAGGACGCTATGGCAAGCCGCCCGGACGTGCTCATGTCGACGGGCCGCTCGGACTATCCGAACCAAATCAACAACGTCATCGGTTTCCCCTACATCTTCCGCGGTGCGCTCGACGTGAACGCTTCGGCCATCAACGAGGAGATGAAGATGGCTGCCGTACACGCCATCGCCGACCTGGCCAAGCAGCCCGTGCCGGATGTGGTGAACGAAGTCTACCACGTCAACGACCTCACGTTCGGCCCGAAGTACTTCATCCCGAAGCCCGTCGACCCGCGCCTCATCACCGAGGTCAGCGCAGCCGTGGCCAAAGCAGCCATGGAGAGCGGCGTGGCCCGCAAGTCAATCGACGACTGGGACGCCTACAAGAAGCAACTGCGCCAGATGATAGGGCAGGAGTCGCAGCTCACGCAGAAGCTCTATGACACCGCACGCAAGCACCCGCAACGCGTGGTCTTTGCCGAAGGCCTGCACCCGACCATGATCAAGGCCGCCGTCACCGCACGCGCCGAGGGCATCTGCCAGCCCATCCTGCTGGGCAACACCGAGATGATCATGAAGAAGGCCAAGGAGATGGAACTCTCGCTCGAGGGCATCGAAATCGTGAACCTGCGCCACGACCGCGAGGCACCCCGCCGCGAACGCTACGCCCGCATCCTGGCCGAGAAGCGCCAGCGCGAGGGATACACCTTCGAGGAGGCCAACGACAAGATGTTCGAGCGCAACTACTTCGGCATGATGATGGTGGAGACGGGCGACGCCGATGCGTTCATCACGGGTCTCTACACCAAGTACAGCAACACCATCAAGGTGGCCAAGGAGGTGATCGGCATCCGTCCGGAGTACACCCACTTCGGCACAATGCACATCCTCAACACGAAGAAGGGCACCTACTATCTGGCCGACACGCTCATCAACCGCCATCCCGACGAGGCTACGCTCATCGACGTGGCCAAGCTGAGCTACGACACCGTGAAGTTCTTCAACGACGAGCCGGTCATGGCCATGATCAGCTACTCGAACTTCGGTACGGACGACAAGGCATCGCCGCTCACCGTGCACAACGCCGTGAAGACCCTCCAGGACGCTTATCCCGACATGAAGGTGGACGGCGAGATGCAGATGAACTTCGCGCTCAACCGCGAGCTGCGTGACCAGAAGTATCCGTTCACCCGCCTGAAGGGTCTCGACGTGAACACGCTCGTGATGCCCAACCTCTCGTCGGCCAACAGCGGCTACAAGCTCATCCAGGCGCTCGCTCCCGACGTGGAGGTCATCGGCCCTATCCAGATGGGTCTCAACAAGCCTATCCACTTCACCGACTTCGAGTCGTCAGTGCACGACATCGTCAACGTTACGGCCGTGGCTTCCATCGACGCTTACGTGGAGAAGGTGAAGAACAA
>CAVIES010000243.1:0-2333 GCA_963641675.1 Anaerovoracaceae bacterium | reverse complement strand
GATCAGCCCCTCCACCTTGAGTCGGCCGAGCTCTGTGGTGGGCACCTCGTAGGGATTCTCGGAGAGGACCGCCATGTCGGCGAGCTTGCCGGGCTCGAGAGAGCCGCGGTCTGCCTCGTCAAAGGTGGTCCAGGCGCCGTTGTAGGTGCACATGCGCAGGGCCTCGCGGACGTTCAGCGATTGCGCGGGGTTGGAGTGGTTGCAGGCGCGCTGCATCCAGAGGATGGGGTCGGGGTCGGTGCAGGGCGCGTCGGAGCCTGCGGAGAGGGTGATGCCCAGGTCCCACATGGTGCGCAAGGGGTTCAGGCGTGCGGCGCGCTCGGGGCCAAGAATCTCCTCAAGGTAGCTATCCGGCTCCTGTGGCCAGTCGATGAAGGAGGTCTGCATGGGGAACTGGATGCCGTACTCGGCGCAGATCGCCAGGCCCTCCTCGGTGGGCAGACAGTCGTGGATGATGCCGTGTCGGTGATCTTCGCGCGGGCAGTCGTCAAGCGCGGCCTTGATGGCGCGGGTGGCCTGGTCAAAGGCGGCGTCGCCGATGGCATGCATCTCTATCTGCAGGCCGGCGCGGTTGGCGGCCTTGCAGAACTCGGTCACCTGCTCGTCGGTGTAGTAGAGCACGCCCTTGCTGTCTGTGCCCACGTAGGGCTCCAGAAGCGAGGCATCGGCCGAGCCGAAGCAGCCGTCGAGCGCGCAGGCAAAGCAGCCGCCGATGCGCGGCAGGTGGCGCTTGGTGGCCACCTTCACGTCCATGGACTGGGCAAACACGCGCACCTGGAACCCGCTCTGGGCGCTCTTGGCAAGCCACTGCTCGAGCGAGACGTCGAGGTCTCCCGTAAAGCCCACGCCAGAGACGGTGTGCACCATGCCGATGCCCTTGCCGGCGAGGTAGTCCATGGCGCGCTGGATGTTGCCCACGAGCTCGGGGATGGAAAGCGATCCGGTGATGTAGTCGGAGACGGCGAAGAACGCCTCCTGGTTCATCTCGCCGCTCTCTGGATGGTAGCCGCGCAGGGTCTTTACCTTGGCTTCCACCTTCTCAAGCAGCTTGCTGTTGACGATGCAAGCGTGACCGTCGTACTTCACGAGCATGAGGGGCTTATCCGGGCAGACCGCGTCGAGCTCGGCGCGGCTCACGAGGCGTCCGTCGCTCACAGAGTAGGGGCTGGCGCCAAAGGCGATGAGGGTCTTGGCGGAGCTCTTGCCGGCGAACTCGCGTACCATCTCGCAGATCTCCGCGTTGGAGCGGGCCTGCATCACGTTCAGGCCGGCGTTGAAGGTGGCAAAGCTCGCGAGGTGCTCGTGGGTGTCCACGAAGCTGGGGCAGAGGGCCTTTGCTCCAAGCTCCACTCGCTCGGCCGCCGCGTAGCGCTCGGGCAGGTCGTTGCCAACGTAGGCGATGCGGCCGCCGTCCTCCACCAGGTAGCGGGCGACGTCGTCCGTCTTGTTCACGGTGAGGATGGCTCCCTCGTAGACCTTCATCTTCCAATCCCCTTCCGCAGAGCGTAGGCACGGTAAGCATTCTGTTCAGAAATGGTAAAGCTTGTATCAAACGTGAACAATGCAGAGACGTTGAAAGCCCGCTGAACGGTCATGTTCACACATCCCAGCCTGCTATCCTTAACCAGTTGCTTACAGGTGCCGGCGGCCCCGGCGCAAACCCTGGAGGAATCCGTGCTTTCCTGGATCACAAACATCTTCATGGCCGTCATGCGGCCGTGCTACTCGCTCACGCACAACTGGTGGCTCACTATTCTCTTGTTCACGGCCATCGTTAAGGTCGTGCTCATGCCGCTCTCGCTCTGGTGCCAGTGGAACTCCATCGTCATGGTGCGCATGATGCCGGCCCTCAACCGCATCAAGGTCAAGTACTTCGGTGATGCGGAGCAGATCGGCGAGCGCCAGAGCCAGCTCAACAAGGAGAACGGCTACCACCCGCTGCTCTCGCTTATCCCGCTCGCGGTGCAGATCGTCATCCTGTTCGGCCTGGTGGACGTCATCCATGCCATCACTGACTCGGGCGCCGAGGGCGCGGAGTTCCTCGCGCTCGTTCCCATGGAGGACGGCGGCCTCTCTTGGGTCATGCCCGTCATCGCCACGCTTTCCGCCGTGGTGATGGGCGTTGCCTCCAATCACATCAACCCGCTCCAGCGCGAGCAGTCCGCCGCGGAGAAGAACTCCACCAACGGCCTCTCCATCGCGCTGAGCTTCTTCCTTGGCATCGGCGTCTCCGCCGGCATGGCCTTCTACTGGGTCTGTTCCAACCTGCTTTCCGTGGTGGTGCAGATGGCCTGCAACGTCATCATCGACCCTAAGAAGCACGTGGACTACGC
>CAVIES010000242.1:0-2350 GCA_963641675.1 Anaerovoracaceae bacterium | reverse complement strand
TGGACGAGCTGGACAACTTCGGTAGCCAGACCGCCTACCAGAACGACATGGGCGACCTGAAGGCGTTCCCGCAGATAGGGACGCTAAAGCAATGCAGCAACGAGATACGCCAGCTCAACAAGCAGCTGGGCATCTGCGACCAGCACGAGGGGGAGCCGAATGGCGGGCAGGCAAACATCCTCTCCATCGTCTCCGCCAAGCGCGAGGCGAGGCGCGCAGGAACCGCGTAGGCGCTTCGCCGACGGCACGGTGGACGGCACCAACGGAGACCTCGCCGCCGACCTCGGCGCGGGTCTCGGCATGGAGCTGTTCCCGTGGCAGCGCGCCGTGATGGATGACCTCTGCGCCTACCGCCTCGCGGCCGACCCCGCGCCCGATGACCCCGACCGCGTGCGACAGCTGCCGTCCTACGTGACGGCGGGGCTGGACGTCCCGCGCCAGAACGGCAAGAACGCCATCCTCGAGGTGTACGAGATGTACCGCCTCGCCATGGACGGCTGGCACGTCCTGCACACCGCGCACAGAGTCAAGACCGCCAAGAAGAGCTTCCAACGCCTCTGCCGTTACTTCACGGATGACAAGTTCCCCTTCATGCAGGCGTTGGTCGAGAAGATACGCCGCACGAACGGCGAGGAGGCCATCTTCCTCAAGAACGGCGGCTCAATCGAGTTCATCGCCCGCACCAACGGCAGCGCCCGAGGCTTCGATGACATCCAGCTCGTCGTGTACGACGAGGCGCAGGAGCTGACCGACTCGCAGTACGACGCGATCACTTACACGCTGGCCGCCTCCTCAACGGGAGAGCGCCAGACGCTCTATATGGGCACGCCCCCCAACGAGGCGAGCCCCGGCACCGTCTTCGCCCGCCAACGCGCAAATGCGCTGGGCGAGCGTAACGCCAACGTGGTCTGGGCGAGCTGGGCCACCCCCGAGCTGCCCCGCCGTGACGCCGCCTTCGAGGACGTCCTCGAGGACGTCTACGCGAGCAACCCGTCGATGGGCTACGTGCTGGACATCGACTACACCATGAGCGAGTTCGCGGGTGCCGACATAGTCGGCTTCGCCCACGAGCGCCTCGACTGGTGGAGCCCCGTGGCCAACAAGGCCGCCGCGGCGATACCGCCGTCCCTCTGGCGCAAGACCGCGCTGGACGCCATCGGCAATGCGTACAAGGGCAAGGCCGCGCTGTGCGTGCGCTTCGCGCCGGACGGCTCCAGCTACGCCCTCGCGGGCTGCAAGCTCGGCACGGGCAGGCTCAAGGGCAAGGCCGCGCTGGAGCTGGTGGAGGTGGGCGTGACCGACAACGGCATGCGCGACCTCGCCGAGAGGCTCGTGGCGGCCAAGTCCACCATCTCCACCGTCACCGTGGACGGGCTGGCGGGCGCGGACGCGCTATGCGGCCTCATGGCCGACCTCGGCGCGCCGCGCGGCTACGTCACCCGCCCCCACGCCAAGGACGTCATAGCGGCCACCTCCGGCCTCATGGACGGCCTCAAGCGCGGTGACGTGGCGCACACGCCATCCGAGGCGCTCGACCGCGCCGCCGCCAAGTGCGTGCGCCGCGCAATCGGCCGCTCTGGCGGGTGGGGCTTCGCCGCGCCGCAGGGTGACGAGACCACGCAGGCAGAACCCATCGAGGCCGCCGCGCTCGCGCTGGAGGCCGCGAAGACCACCAAGCGCAACCCCAGAAGAAAGCAGAGGATGCTGTGACCGTCGTAAGGACAGAACCGGAGGGCGCCACCTACGCCCGACCGAACCCCGAGGCCATCCCCGAGGCCTACAGGCAGGACGTGGCCGACCTCTTCGACACGTGGGCGCAGGTGCGCGGGCGCAACGCCCTGCTGCGCTCCTACTACGTGGAGCACAACGCCGTGAAGACGCTGGGCATCTCCACGCCGCCGAGCTTCGAGAGGGTGCAGTGCGTCACGGGCTGGTGCCGCAAGGCCGTCCACGCCCACGCCATGCGCTCCGTCTTCGAGGGCTACGTCTTCGCCGGGCACGAGGACAAGTCGCTGTCGCGTGTTGCGCGCCAGAACGACCTGCCGAGCCTCTACCAGCAGGCCGTGGCCTCGAGCCTCGTGTACGGCGTGAGCTTCCTCAGCGTCATGGCCGGTACCGGCGCCCAGCCCGCCGCCAAGGTGCGCCTCTTCAGCGCCAACCAGGCGGTCGCCATCTGGGACAAGGACGCCGGGCGCATCGCCTGCGGCCTCGTGCTCGCGGACGTAGACCGCAACGGCAACCCGCGCAAGTACGTCCTGCACGAGCCCAGCGCCGTGGTGACGTTCGAGCGCTTCGGCACCGAGTGGCAGAGCGCCGAGGAGCCGAACCCCTACGGCGCGCCGCTCATGGT
>CAVIES010000241.1:0-2359 GCA_963641675.1 Anaerovoracaceae bacterium | reverse complement strand
GGCGACAAGCTCCTCGTTGCCCCGATCTTTACCGAGGACACCTGGGAGCGCGAGGTCTACCTGCCCGCCGGCACCTGGAAGGACGTCCGCGACGGTAAGGTCTACGAGGGCGGCCAGACCGTCACGGCCGCAGCCCCCATCGAGTCCATCCCCGTCTTCGAGCGCCAGTAGATGAGACAAAGGGACAGTCCCTTCGTATCATTCAAAGTTTGATGAGACGAGGGGACTGTCCCGTCGTATAAATCGCATCACCTGAAAGGGACTAGAGCATGGCAGAGTCCGAGTTCGGCCACTTTGACGACGAGCGCCGCGAGTACGTGATCACCACCCCCAAGACCCCGCTTCCTTGGATCAACTACCTGGGCACCAACGGGTTCTTCTCGCTGATCTCCAACACCGGCGGCGGCTACAGCTTCTACCGCGACGCAAAGCTGCGCCGCATCACCCGCTACCGCTACAACAGCGTGCCCGCCGACAACAACGGCCGCTACCTCTACATCAAGGACGGCGAGACGGTCTGGAACCCCGGCTGGCAGCCCACCCGCACCACGCTTGACGCCTACGAGTGCCGCCACGGCATGGGCTACACCGTACTGTCTGGCGAGAAGAACGGCGTCGCCGCCGAGGTGCTGAACTTCGTGCCGGTGGACGATCCCTGCCACGTCATGCGTCTGACCCTTACCAACAAGACGGACGCGGCCAAGACCCTCAAGGTTTTCAGCTACGTCGAGTGGTGCCTGTGGAACGCCGATGACGACGACCGCAACTTCCAGCGCAACCTCTCCACCGGTGAGGTCGAGGTTCGCGACGGCGGCCGCATGCTCATCCACAAGACCGAGTACCGCGAGCGCCGCGACCACTTCGCGTTTCTCGCCGTCAACCGTGACGTCGACGGCTTCGACACCGACCGCGCTTCCTTCCTGGGCGCCTACAATGGCCCCGACACCCCCGAGGCCGTGACCAGCGGCGCCTGCACGGGTTCCGTCGCCTCCGGCTGGAGCCCCGTCGCCGCGCAGCAGCTTGACGTGGAGCTTGCTCCCGGGCAGTCCTGGACGGCCACGTTCGTCCTCGGCTACGTGGAGAACCCGCGCGACGCCAAGTGGGAGTCCAAGGGCGTGGTCAACCGCGAGCGCGCCGTGGCGCTTGCCGCCCGCTATGCCACCGACGAGCAGGTGGACGCCGCGTTCGCGGAGCTCAACGCCTACTGGGACGAGCTTCTCTCCACCTACAGCGTCAAGTCCCCCGACGCGCGCGTGGACCGCATGGTCAACGTGTGGAACCAGTACCAGTGCATGGTCACGTTCAACATGAGCCGCTCTGCCAGCTACTACGAGAGCGGCGTCGGCCGCGGCATGGGCTTCCGCGACTCCAACCAGGACCTGCTCGGCTTCGTGCACCTGGTGCCGGAGGCCGCCCGCCAGCGCATCCTGGACATCGCCGCCACCCAGAAGGCAGACGGCTCGGCCTACCACCAGTACCAGCCGCTCACCAAGAAGGGCAACGCCGACATCGGCAGCGGCTTCAATGACGACCCGCTGTGGCTCATCGCCGGCGTCTCCGCCTACCTGCGCGAGACGGGCGACTACACGATCCTTGACGAGAGGGTCCCGTTTGAGAACGACGATGCGCTTGCCCGCCCGCTGGTCGAGCACCTGCAGCGCTCGCTCGACTACACGCTGGCCAACCTCGGCCCGCACGGCCTGCCGCTCATCGGCCGCGCCGACTGGAACGACTGCCTGAACCTCAACTGCTTCAGCGAGGAGCCGGGCGAGAGCTTCCAGACCACCGGCCCCTCCGAAGGCCCTGTGGCCGAGTCGGTCTTTATCGCCGCGATGTTCGTCAAGTACTCGCACGAGTATGCCGACATCGTCGCCCGTCGCGGCGACGATGTCGAGGCCGCCCGCGCCCTGGCCGCCTGCAGCCGCATGACCGCCGCCATCGAGCGCGACGGCTGGGACGGCGAGTGGTTCCTGCGCGCCTACGACGCCGCGGGCCAGAAGGTCGGCTCTCACGAGTGCGAGGAGGGGCGGATCTACATCGAGCCTCAGGGCTTCGCGCCGCTCTCCGGCGTGGGCCTCACCAACGGCAAGGCCGAGGCGGCCCTCGCCTCCGTGGAGCGCCTGCTCGACACCGAGTACGGCGTCATGATCTTCCAGCCCGCCTACTCCGAGTACCACAAGGAGCTCGGCGAGGTCTCCAGCTACCCGCCGGGATACAAGGAGAACGGCGGCATCTTCTGCCACAACAACCCCTGGATCTCCATCTCCGAGACGCAGATCGGCCACGGCGACCGTGCCTTTGAGGTCTACCGCAAGATCTGCCCGGCGTTCCTTCAGGACAAGGCCGCCCGCCACGCCAC
>CAVIES010000240.1:0-2385 GCA_963641675.1 Anaerovoracaceae bacterium | reverse complement strand
GCCGCTCTCGGTGGAGAAGAGACCCACGCACAGGGTGCCGAGGCAGCCGCAGACGCCGTGGACGGAGATGGCGCCAACCGGGTCGTCGATCTTGGCGACGTTGTCGAAGAACTCAACCGCGAGGATAACGATAAAGCCGGCGAGGATGCCAGTGACGGCGGCGCCGAACGGATCCATGACGTCGCAGCCGGCGGTGATGGCGACGAGGCCGGCGAGCGAGGCGTTGAAGGTGAGCGACACGTCGGGCTTGCCGTAGCGCACCCAGGTGAAGATCATGGCCACGAGGGTGGCGAGGGCCGCGGCGAGGTTGGTGTTGAAGACGATGAGGCCGGCCTGCGTCATGACGTCGTCGCCGGTCATGGAGACGGTGGAGCCGCCGTTGAAGCCAAACCAGCAGAACCAGAGAATGAAGACGCCGAGGGCCATGGCGGTCATGTTGTGGCCGAGGATGGCGCGGGGCTTGCCGTTCTTATCGAACTTGCCGATGCGCGGGCCGAGCATCCAGGCGCCGAGGCACGCGGTGACGCCGCCGACAAAGTGGACGGCCGTGGAGCCGGCGAAGTCGTGGAAGCCGAGCTGTGAGAGCCAGCCGCCGCCCCAGATCCAGTGGCCAGAGATGGGATAGACCACGAGGCTGATCATGGCGGAGTAGAGCACGTAGGCCTTGAAGTTGGTGCGCTCTGCCATGGAGCCAGAGACGATCGTGGCCGCAGTGGCGCAGAAGACCGTCTGGAAGAGGGCGTAGACCCAGGTGGGCAGCGTGCCAAAGTCATACGTGCCCTGGATGAACGGGTCGAACGAGCCAATGAGCGCGCCGGTGCCGCCGAACATGAGGCCAAAGCCCACGATCCAGTAGCAGGGCGTGCCGATGCAGAAGTCCATGAGGTTCTTCATCAGAATGTTGCCCGTGTTCTTCGCACGGGTGAGGCCGGCCTCGCAGAGCGCAAAGCCCGCCTGCATGAAGTAGACAAGGAACGCCGCAACGAGCGTCCAAGTCACGTCGGCGGAACTAAACATGTTGGAACCTTCCTTCCGGGTGTCCGAGCGATGGGAGGGCGGTCGCAGGCTCGCGGGCTATCGATCGCTTAGTCCGTTCGTCGCGGGAATTTGCCCGCCCGTCGGTTACAACTTGACAGAGGGGCTCCGAATTGTCCGGCACCGAAACAGCCTTGTAACCGCTGGAACAAAGCCGTAACTTTTGCGCAACTAAGCTGTTGCCATATGGCATTCTTTCTGCCCATTTGCGCAGCTAGATTAGTGTGCGTTGAGGTTTGCGAGATAAATAACGAAAACGAGCGGCATAAATTTTCGTTGCATTTAGGCGGCTACGAGGCCGCATGCGGAGGTTCACAGATGAGCGCAGAGGCGAAAGTTTCGGACAACAACGAGCCGGCGGAGAAGACAGGCGTGGCGCCGGGCGAGGACACCCCGCTCTCCCCCATCGTCGCCGTGCCGGCCGTGGCCAAGCGCTGCGCCATGAAGCGCAAGGCCCGCGGCATCACAGAGAACGGGACCATCGCAGCCGGCGTCATGGTGCTTGCCGCCATCATCGCCGTCATCGTCGCCAACACAGACGCCTACTACGTCGTGCGCGAGGTGCTCGAGGCCCCGCTCGCCATCCAGGTAGGCCCGCTCGCGGGCTCCATCACGCTCGAGGGCTTCATCAACGACTTCCTCATGGCGGTCTTCTTCCTCTCCGTGGGCATCGAGCTTAAGTACGAGCTCACGGCAGGCGCGCTCACCAACCCGCGCCAGGCCCTCATGCCCATCCTCGCCGCCTGCGGAGGCGTGGCCGTGCCAGCCGTCATCTACTCGGTCATCAACGCCGGCGGCGCCATGAGCGGCTGGGCCGTCCCCATCGCCACCGACATCGCCTTTGCCCTCGGCATCATGTCGCTCGCAGGTGACAAGGTGGCACCCACGGCAAAGGTCTTCTTCTCCACCCTCGCCATCGCCGACGACCTCTTGGGCATCATCGTCATCGCCCTCTTCTACGGCCAGTCCCCGTCACTTCCCTGGCTCGCCGCCGCGGCCGGCGTCTGCGTGCTTCTCGGCATGCTCAACGCCGCGCAGGTCTACCATGCCCGCTACTACATGGTGCTGGGCGTGGTGCTGTGGGTCTGCATGCTGCAGTCGGGTGTGCATGCCACGCTCGCCGGCGTCATCCTCGCCTTCTTCCTGCCCGCTCGCTCAGACATCAAGCTCGAGTCGGTTAAGGCCTGGCTCAGCGAGCGAGGCGACGAGCTCGACGACGCCTACGACCCAGAGATGCACGTCCTCGGCCAGCACGAGTTCACCCACACGGCCAAGCGCGTCGAGGGCATCATGCACCGCGTCACCCCACCGCTCCAGCGCGTAGAGGCGAGCATCGCAACACCGGTGAAC
>CAVIES010000239.1:0-2392 GCA_963641675.1 Anaerovoracaceae bacterium | reverse complement strand
AGTTGCTCCACACCGTGGACGCAGATGTCTTCCGGAAGATCTGCCTCGGCGGCCACAAGGTACTTGCCGGCAAGCGCCTTGGCAGAGCCGAGGTCGCTCACGCCGGAAAGCGAGACAAGCTGACCCGAGGGCGAAGACTCCACGTCCAAGACCTCGTGCCACCTGCTCCCCTTGAGAGCGGGCGGTACGACGGCGACGCGAAGGCCCTCGTCCAAAACGGGGGGAAGGCCGTCTGCGGGAACCGCAACGACCTCCCCCTTCGTCCCGTGGGCTTTTACCACACGGGCTATAAGCCTATATCCGGCTGCCACGATCTAGCCAAGCACCTCGACGTCAACCGACGTCCCGACGCGCTGCCCAAGGGCACGCGCGATGGTGCGGATGGCCTTGATCTGACGACCGTGCCTACCAATGACCTTGCCGGCATCGTCGGCGGCGCACTCAATCTCGATGAGGGTGCCCTCCTCGCTGTCGGTGACGTCAAGAGAGACGGCGTCCTCATTGTCCACGAGACCGCAGACGATGAGCTCTACAAGGTCGGCGATGCGGTCGCTCGGCAGCTCCTCGGACGTCTGCTCGACGTCCTCGGAGGGCAGAGTCTCGGCATCCATGCGCTACTCGGCGCTCTCGGCCTCAGCAGCCTCGGCCTCAGCAGCAGCGGCAGCCTCAGCAGCGGCGGCAGCGGCGGCCTCAGCAGCCTCGGCCTCCTTGGCGATCTGCTTCTTGGACTTCTTGACCTTCTTCTCAGGAGCAGGGGCATCGCCGGCGCGGACGATGTCGATGAGGTGAGAGACGGCGCTGGAGGGCTGGGCGCCCTTGGCGATCCACTCGTCGACCTTCTCGAGGTCGAGGCTGATGGTCTTGGGGGTGGTCAGCGGGTTGTAGCGGCCGACCTCCTCGATGTGACGACCGTCACGGGGCATACGGCTGTCGGCGACGACAACACGGTAGTACGGACGCTTCTTGGCGCCGAAACGGGCCAGGCGGATCTTGACTGCCAAAGGAAACTCCTCCATTCGTGCGACGCGAGCATGAGTTGGCGTGGCGTCGCAAAACCAAAACAAGCAGTTGCCAATAATACGACAACAAAACCGAACTTTGAAGAGGAATCCTTTGAATCTCGCTGCTTGCCGCGCTGCGTACACACGCCGTGCAAATCTTGATTTGGTGATTGCGTGTACGTGCGAGGGCTTTCAGGAACCTTCAGGCGTGGTTCAGTCCGCCTCCTAGAATCAAATGCAACCAAACCGAAGGGAGTTCGAATGAACATTCTAGTCGTTGAGGACGAGCGCAATCTCGCCGACTCCATCTGCCACATCCTCGAGGGAGACGGCTACAACACCGAGGCTGCCTATGACGGAAAGTCCGGTCTCTCCTATGCGGAGAGCGGCATGTACGACGCCGTCGTGCTCGACGTCATGCTCCCCGGCATCGACGGCTTCGAGATCGTCAAGGAGCTCCGCCACGCCAACAACGAGATCCCCGTCATGATGCTCACGGCCCGCACCTCGGTGGCCGACAAGGTAGAGGGCCTCGACTGCGGTGCCGACGACTATATGACCAAGCCCTTCGACAACGACGAGTTCCTCGCTCGCGTCCGTGCGCTCACCCGCCGCAAGGGCGAGGTCATGATCGACGAGCTCACCTTCGGCGACCTCACGCTCGACCTCAACACCCACGACCTCGCCTGCGGGGACTCCCATGTCCACCTCTCCCAGAAGGAGTTCGAGGTCCTGCGCATGCTCATGAGCAGCCCTGGCCGCATCGTCTCCAAGCAGGATCTCCTCACCCGCGTGTGGGGCGCCGACGTCGACACGAGCGAGAACTCCGCTGAGGCCTACGTGAGCTTCCTCCGCAAGAAGATCAACCACGTCAAGAGCTCCGTCCAGATCACGACCCTGCGCATGTTGGGTTATCGTCTGGAGCAAATGGACTAGACGCGCCGCGCGAGAGGGCGCTCTTATAGAGGGGACCTTATCGTGCTGAAGACACTTCGAATACGCCTCGTCGCCATCATCACCGCAATAGTCGGCGTCGTCGTGCTGGGCATGGTGTGCATCGGCTTCGTAAGCGCCCAGAGCTCGTTCGATTCGCTCGTCGAGCGTTCGCTCGATCGCGCCCTTGAGGAGAGAGACACGCTTCCGGCGGGCACCGACTCCGACGCCATGGGCATGGAGCACCTCCCCGTGCTCTGGGTCGACGTGAGCGTCGACGGCACGACCATCGGCTCAAACCAGAGCAAATTCTCCGTTGACGCGGAAACCGTCGCCGAGACACTTGAAGAAGCCCTCGAGTCAGGCAGCGAGATGGGCCGCACGGGTTCCCTCCATGTCACGTGGAAGAAGCAGGCATCGGAGTTTGGCTGGCGCGTCGCCATCGCCGACACCACGAG
>CAVIES010000238.1:0-2416 GCA_963641675.1 Anaerovoracaceae bacterium | reverse complement strand
TCGGTAAGGGCGCGGCCGAGGTCTCCCCCGCGCTCGCGGCAGGCAGCGTTGGGCCGTCGAGGCGCCTGTGGGGCCAACGGCACCCTGCGCGTCGCTCGCGCCGCGCTCCACTATTGGGAGGAGCCGCCCGTCTCCGGCGAGGCGGGGAGCGGCGCCATCTTCTTCTCGGGCTGCACCCTTCGTTGCGTCTTCTGCCAGAACGCAGAGATCAGCGGCGCTAACTTCGGCCACGAGGTCACGGTGGCGCGCCTGGCGCAGATCATGCTCGAGCTTGAGGGGCAGGGGGCGCTCAACATCAACCTCGTCACGCCCGGCCACTTCGCCCCGCAGATCGTGGAGGCCGTGAAGCTGGCACGAGGTGCCGGCCTTACGCTCCCCATCGTCTGCAACACCGGCGGCTACGAGACGCCTAAGACCGTGCGCCTGCTCGGCCAGGTTGTGGACGTGTGGCTCACCGACTACAAGTACGCGAGCGGCTCGCTCGCCGGCGAGCTCTCCGCCGCGCCCGACTACCCCGAGGTGGCCCATGCCGCGCTTGCGGAGATGCTCCGTCTCGTGAACGAGGCGGGCGGCCGCGAGCTGGGCGATGACGGCCGGATGCTCCGCGGCATCATCGTCCGCCACCTCGTGCTGCCGGGCCACCTCGACGACTCGCTTTGCGTGCTCGACCGCGTGTGGGAGCTCTGCGGCAACGACGTCGACCTCTCTGTCATGAACCAGTACACGCCCAACGCTGCCTGCCGCGAGCGCGGGGGAGACCTCGGCCGCGCCCTTACCGAGGACGAGTACGAGTTCGTCCTCGACCATGCCGATGACCTCGGCTTCGAGCGTATGTGGTGGCAGCAGGGCGGCACCGTTTCAGAGAGCTTCGTGCCGGCCTTTGACGCCACGGGGGTAGACGGCGCCGAGCTCGCCTAGCTGCGCGGCACCTCCTTGTGGCCCAAGCATCGCGCGTCCGTGGTGCCATATAAGGGGTAGACTCAAACCTTAGTATGCAAATGACGCCCCGCCGGGCGTAACGTGAGGAGTCACGGATGGCAGACGAGAACGTCACCCTCTCAGACGACGAGCGCGCCGAGCTCGAGAAGCTCCGCGCCGAGAAGGCCGCCCGCGAGCAGGCCCAGGCCGCAGCCGCCCAGAAGGCCGAGCTCGAGCGCCTGCGCGCCGAGAAGGCCCAGGCCGAGAAGGACGCCGCCGCGGAGGCCCGCGACGCCGCGGCCCGCGAGCGCGCCCGCGAGTACATGGAGCCCGACGAGGACCTCAAGATGCCGCTCGCCCAGAAGATCGTGCTGCTTGCCGTGGCCCTGCTCATCGTCTGGTTCGTCTTCCAGCTCATCGGCGGCGGCCTCATCTCCAACTAGCTCGCGGGTGGTGCCGGCGGCTGCCCGCCGCCATGCCTGCGCGCGATGCAACTCACCTAAAACGAAAGGTCAGAGTGCATGTCTCTTACTGACGTTACCAAGCCCACGGATGTCTCGCTCAACACGGACCTCTACGAGCTCACCATGGCCCAGGGCTTCTGGGAGAACGGCCTCATGGACGCCGAGGCCTGCTTCACGGTCTTCTTCCGCGACAACCCCTTCGAGGGCGGCTATGCGGTGGCCTGTGGCACGGGCCAGATTGCCGACCTGGTGGAGAACTTCCGCTACACCGAGGAGGACATCGCCTATCTCGCGAGCATCCAGGCCCCCGGCGGCGGCGCCATGTTCAAGCCGGAGTTCCTCGAGTGGCTCGGCAACTTCCGCCCCGAGCTCGACGTCTGGGCGGTGCCCGAGGGCGAGGTCGTGTTTCCGCGCGAGCCGCTCGTGCGCGTGCAGGGCTCCATGGCGGCCTGCCAGCTCATCGAGACGGCCCTGCTTAACCTCGTGAACTTTCAGACGCTCGTGGCCACCAAGTGCGCCCGCGTGGTGCAGGCGGCCGAGGGCCACACGGTCTCCGACTTCGGCCTGCGTCGCGCCCAGGGCCCCGACGGCGGCCTGGCGGTGGCTCGAGCCTCCTACGTGGGCGGCGCCAACTCCACCTCCAACTGCCTTGCCGGCAAGATCTACGGCATCCCCGTCTTCGGCACGCACGCCCACTCATGGGTCATGGCCTTCCCCTCCGAGCTCGAGGCCTTCCGCGCCTTCGCCCGCTCGATGCCCAAGAACTGCGTGCTGCTCGTGGACACCTATGACGTGCGCCAAGGCATCGCAAACGCCATCACGGTCGCCAAGGAGATGGAGGCCGCCGGCGAGCGCCTGGCAGCCGTCCGCATTGACTCGGGCGACCTCGCCAAGCTCTCCAAGTACGCCCGCGAGGCCTTTGACGAGGCCGGCCTTCCCTACGTGAAGATCAGTGCCTCCAACGACCTCGACGAGTACACCATCCAGTCGCTCTTTGCCCAGGGCGCGCCCATCGACTCGTTCGGTGTGGGCAC
>CAVIES010000237.1:0-2427 GCA_963641675.1 Anaerovoracaceae bacterium | reverse complement strand
GCTCACGACCTCGTGGCCCTCTCGGGCCGGGTCGAACAGCCAAGTGCGGATATGGTATGTGCCGCCCGTCTCGGCAACCGGCTCGTGCACCTGCACGCGGTCCAGCAGCTCGCCGCCCACGAGGCAGCGGCTGACCAGCGCCACGGAGACGGACTCGCAGCCGTCGGAGAGCAACGGGCACACCTTGCCCGCGTCGTAGAAGTCGATGGACGCGACGGCGTCGCGGCCCATGCCGTCCTCGCCGACGCCGTCGATGCCCACGGCCCAGCAGCCCGTGCCGAGGGCGAAGGCGAGCGCGAGGTTGTCGGGCTGCTCCGAGACGAAATGGCCCGCTCTCTCGGACAGCCACTCGGACAGCGCGCGGTCACTCGAGCCGATGGCGGTCTTCTCGTCCATGACGAGCGACGCCCACTCGTCGCACACGGCGCGGGCCGGGCGGATGGAGAGGCGCCCGCTCGGCTCCGTCCCCTTGCCGGTGTCCATCCTATCGGCGGCGTAGAAGCCGTTCGTGACCTGGTACCAGCTCCACCACGCCCTAACGTGCCTGTCCATGCAGTTCTTGGGCGAGTAGCCCTTCCTCTTGAGGAAGCTCAAGGCCCACGCCGGAACGCCTGTGACCTTCTTCACCTGCGGCCCTCCTAGATCATCGCGGAATCGTCTATGAGTCTCGCGACGGCGTAACGCAGGGCGTCTATGGCGTGGTTGTCGGCGTCGGGGAGCATGCCCGTGGGCTTGCCGTCGCGGGTTAACGCGTACTGGTAGCAGGTCAGCTCGCGGGCCGCGATGGCGCACGACGGGTCGACCACGATGGCCGCGCGGTCCTGCAGCCAGCGGGTCGAGCTGCGCACGTTGTGGGCGCCCTGCTTCGGCACCGAGACGGCGTTCAGGCCCTCGGCCCGCCAGTCCGCGACGCTCTTCGGCTCGGCGCTGTCGCACATGACCTCGGCGTACGGCTCGGCGTCGGCCACCACGTGGGGGCGGTCGGCCCGTGGGTCCCCGGTCGGCTCGTACCCGGACTCGTAGACCGGGGCCGACATCGCCTCGAGCGCCATGCGCGCGGTCTCGTCGTTGGACAGCCCCGTCCCCGACAACTCGCGCAAGACGTAGAGCGTGCGCGACCTCTGGTCGTAGGCGCACTCGAGCCACACCCACGGGTCGACGGAGAAGCCCCAGTCGACGCCGTAGAAGCGGTACTGGAGCCGTCGGCGCTCCTCGTCGGTCACCGGCCGCACCTCGGCGCGCTGGAAGACCTCGGCGCCGTAGCCGGTCGGCTCGCCGCCCCACTCGTGCCGCCACGCGTCCTCGTCCAGCTCCCTCAGGGCCTCGGCGTCGCGGTACACCTGGTCGGGTACCCACTCGCGGGGCATGTCGAGGTAGGTCGTGGAGATGACGGAGCCGGGCGCGGCCGCCTCGACGCGGGCGACGTGCTCGTTCACCCAGGCGTCGCGGGAGCGCGGCGGGTTGTAGTCGAAGAAGCGGAAGTACACGGCGCCCTCGGGGGCGTCGCGCGTCACCGACTGCAGCACGGTGCGCACGTCGGCCATGCCGCCGAACTGGTCGACCTCGGATATCCACTGGTAGGCGTAGTACGTGCCGCCGGGGGCCTTGATGGCCTTGGTCTTGTCGGAGCGGTCGCCGCCCTTGAACGTCACGACCTGCCCGGTCGACGGGCGAGCGAGCCTGCACGGGCGCTTGGTCGCGACCCACTCGTCCTCGCAGCCGAGGCGGCGGAAGGCCCACAGCATCTGCTCGAAGACGCCGCCCTCGATGTCCTGCCCGATCTTGGGCATCACGAAGGCGCTGCGCCCGGGATGCCTCATGAGGCCGTGGGCTATCTCGAGCGATATGACCGAGGACTTGCCCGAGAAGCGGCCGCCGCGCAGCCAGCGCTCGAGGCCCTCGTCGCGCTCGACGTCGCGGTGCAGGGCGAGGTACGGCGGAGCCAGCAGCAGGCCGAAGTCGCGCACGAACGGCGCGGCCTCGCGCTCCTCGGCGAGCCTGCCGTGCTCATCCAGCTCGGCCACGAAGCGCGCCGCCTGGGCGTTGCCGTTCTGGGCGCTCACTATCTGTCCCGCCACTACAGTCGCGGCGAGGGTGGCGTCCTCGTCGGCCAGCCCCGGCGCGACCTCGCGCAGCGCCTCGCGGGACTCGCCCGTGGCCCTGCTGTCGAGGAGCGCCGTCGCTATCGACGCCATGTCCCGCTTTCGGCGCCGCGACTCGCCCGAGGCGATGCCGCCCTTGCGGCCTCGGTTCCTTGCTTCGTCCTTGCTTCGAACCGGTCTCAGGTTCTCTGCACCAGGTCTACAGACACGCACGGCAGCGCCGCCCGAAGGCCCGCCGCCGCTACCGTCGACCTTGTCCATCTCCTTGTTCATGGCCCTGATTTTCGGGCGCTCGTCACAAAAAGGAGGCCCCGTTCGCGGGGCC
>CAVIES010000236.1:0-2429 GCA_963641675.1 Anaerovoracaceae bacterium | reverse complement strand
CTCGAGCACGTAGTCGATGATCTGGGCCTTGGTCTCGTCATCGTCGGTCTGCTTGCCACGTGGCAGGTCAAACAGATTGCGCACCTCGTTGGTGTCAACACCGCGGTCAAGCAGGAACTGGCGCTTGGACGAGGCGATGGCAGTGAGCTTGCCGGCGGCGCGAAGGTCTGACAGAAGCTCGCGCATGCCGTCGAAAAGCGGCCAGCCGTCGCGGTCGAGGTTCTTGTAGATGGCGCGGTAGTCCTCGGTGATGGAGGCCGCCTCCTCAGCGCTGACGCCATAGACCAGCTGAAAGGCGTACGGGAAGGGCGGCCCCACGATGCGGCGCATGTCGCCCAGCTGCTCGTCGGTCCAGCCATGCTCGTGCATGACATGACGGGCCGTGCGAATGATGCCGGGCATGGAGTCGGCGAGGGTGCCGTCAAAGTCAAAGACCACGAGCTTGGCACCCGTGACGTCCGTGTTGGTAAGGGCCATGCTTTGCTCCCAAGGTTTTTACGCGTTTACGTGCCATCGAGCATACCAGAGCGCGCGGGCGCGGCAGGCGCGCCCGACACCTTCCGGCAACACGCAAGCCGTATGATTGGGTACATGTAGGACAGGCCGCAGGCCTTCCCCACCACCAAAGGAGAGATACCGTGCACGCAGAGCCGTTTACCTGCTACCGCCCCCAGGTCGAGAAGGCCGCCGGGTTTGCCTCGCTTCCCTACGACGTCTTTGACCGCAAGGAGGCGGCCGCCTACGTTGCCGCCAACCCCACGAGCTTTCTTGCCATCGACCGCCCGGAGACCGCCTTTGGCCCCGAGCACGACATGTACGCCGACGACGTCTACGAGAAGGCCGCCGAGCTCCTGCGCGAGCGCGTGGCGGACGGGACCCTGCTGCGCGACGGCCGTCCCTGCTACTACCTGTACCGCCTCATCCAGGGCGAGCGCGAGCAGACCGGCGTCGTGGCCGCCTGCTCGCTTGACGACTACACCAACGGCATCATCGCCCGTCACGAGCTGACCCGCGCGGACAAGGAGGAGGACCGCGTCCGCCACATCCGCACCACCGGCTGCCAGACGGGCCCGATCTTTCTGGCCTACCGCGACAACCCCACGCTCTCAGCGCTGATCGAGGCCGCCAAGGCCGCCGAGCCCCTCTACGACTTCACTGACGGCGAGGGCGTGCGCCAGACCGTCTGGCGCGTCGGCCGCCCGGCCGCCGTCGAGGCCTTCCGCATGATGTTCCAGTACGTGCCCAAGGCCTACATCGCCGACGGCCACCACCGCGCGGCGTCGGCTGCCCGCGTGTGCCGCGAGATGCGTGGCGCGGACGACAACTTCACCGGACACGAGGCCTACAACTACCTCATGTGCGTCCTGTTCCCGCAAAGCGAGCTCACCGTGCTGCCGTACAACCGCGTGGTTGCAGACACCTGCGGCCTTGACGAGCAGGCGCTGGTTGACGCCGTGGCGGCAGCGGGCTTTGAGGTCGGCGAGCGTCAGGAAAATCCGGTGGAGCCTGCCTGCGCCGGCGAGTTTGGCATGTACGCCTTCGGCGCCTGGAGGCGCCTTGTGGCCACCGACGTGCCCTCCGACGACCCCGTGGCCCGCTTGGACGTCTCCATGCTGCAGGACCGCGTGCTGGGCCCGGTGCTTGCCATCGGCGACCCGCGCACGGACCCGCGCATCAGCTTTGTCGGCGGAAACGAGCAGGTCAGCGAGCTTTCTCGCCGCGCCGGCGAGACAGGCGTGGCCTTCTCGCTGCACGCGACCTCGGTCGAGCAGCTCATGGACGTGGCAGACGCGGGCCTTCTCATGCCGCCCAAGTCCACGTGGTTCGAGCCCAAGCTCAGAAGCGGGCTTTTCATCCGCCGCATCTCCAACAAGAGCGACAAGCTGGACGGCTGCGGGCGCGCCGAGAAGGACGGGCAGGAGTAGCGCGTGGCAGACGAGCACGACAACGGCATGCCCGAGGGAGTCTCCTGGAGCCCCGACGACCTGAGGAGGTTTCTCGAGGGCCTCGTGGGCGGCGTCACGGGCATGGGAGCCCACAAGGACGCAACCGAGGACGCAGGGCCGTCGGCGTTGGTCGACGGCATGCTCGACCTTGGGCTTCTGTCGCGTTCGCTTCTGAGCGCCGCCGAACCCGTGGCGCGCCTTCGCGCCTTCGTGAAAGACGTGCGCGACAGCAAGACCCCAGACGCGCGGGCACGTCACCTGGCACAGCGCCTAGTTGAGGCCGGCCTCATGGAGGACGATCCGGAGCTGCCGCCGCTCAAGGTCGTGCGCCCCGGGACCTCCGGCCTGTTCTACCTGCGCACGCAGGCAACCGAGCTCAGCTACCTCGCCAAGATGCGCGTCCTTGCCATCGAGGGCGCCCTCAACGGCGCGCTTCTCGCCGATGGCGTTTTGGGCGAGCCCGCAGACGCCGCGGAGGAGACC
>CAVIES010000235.1:0-2431 GCA_963641675.1 Anaerovoracaceae bacterium | reverse complement strand
CTTTTTGCCGTCGAGCTCGTCCTTGATCACGGAAAGCGGCAGGAACTTGCTCTTCTGCAGATAGAGGATTGTCTCTAGGCGCTGGATGTCGCGAGCGGAGTAGAGTCGGTATCCGCCGGGCGTTCGAGAGGGCGTAAGAAGCCCCTCGTCCTCGAGGTAGCGGACCTTCGAGACGGAGAGGTCGGGGTACTGCTGCTGCAGCTTGGATACGACCTTGCCGATTGTGAGGTAGCCTGCATCGGCCATGGGCTTTACTCGCCCACCGCGATCTTGGTCTGGCGCGTGGTGTGGTAGACCATGCGGAAGGTGCCCACCTGGATGGTTGAGCCGTCGACCAGGACGGCGCTGTTCACGATGGCGCCGTCAACCCAGGTGCCGTTAAGCGAGCCAAGGTCCTCGACTGTGGCGCCGCTCGTGGTGGTGACGATCTTGGCGTGGTGACGCGATACCGTCATGTCGTTCAGGAAGACGGAGCTGTTGGGGTCACGGCCGATGGAGACCTCGGGCGTGGTGAGCTCGAAGGTCTGGCCGGTCTGGGGCCCCTTGAGGATGGTGAGCGTCGGGTGGGCCGGACGCTGGCCGCTCATGAGATCGGGCACAGTGGCGTCGGAAGACGGCATGCAGAAGATGGCCGTTGCGTCGGCAGCGGGAATGTTGTTGTTCTCGGACATGTGCTCTCCTCTTAAGCGAAATTTAGGTTTTATTGTAACCCTAAAAGCGATGCTCCCCTATCGGCAGGCAATGGCCTCGATGGTGATTTGAGCGTCGTTCGGTAGCGCCGAGACGCCGGCCACGGTGCAGGCGGGGCGCGGCACGTCAAAGACCTCGTCGCAGGTTTCGTAGACGGCTTCCATCTGGGAGATGTCGGTGAGAAGGATCGTCACCTTCGTGACGTCTGCAAGCGTGAGCTCGAGGTTCGCGAGCACGCCGGAGACGTTCTTGAGACACTGCTTGGTCTGCGCCTCGACGCCTCCCTCGACAAGGGCGCCCGTGGCGGGGTCGATGGGCTGCTGGGCGGAGACGAACACGAATCGGGCAGCACTCGTACCCTGAGAGAAGGGGCCGAAGCTCTTGGGAGCGGCATTAGTGGAGATCGCGTACATAGAAGCTCCTTTTTAGGCAACGCGCGAGACGATGGAGACTTGAGGCGCGACCTCGTCAATGACGCCGAGGCCGCTTGAGGTCGGGACGAGCGAGTAGGAAGCCCTGTTCGTGCACGTAGCGACCACGCGCCCGCCCTGCTTCCACTGCTCGAGAGAGATAACCTGGCCCGGCTCGGCAAGGCCTGCTGTGGTTGTGAGCTCGTGGGTGGTCTCCCCCAGGTCTGGCCAGGTGAGGCCATTGGCGTCTGCGTCTGGCGAGACTGGGCAGGAGTACGCGAGGTTGTATGCAAGTTTCTTGGAAGAGGTGGCTACTCCTGCCGTCGCATAGCTGCTGTACTGGTAGTTCCCGAACGCCCAGTCAAGAAGCGCGGCCGTGTCGGTGAATCGGCCGTCCTTGGTCTGGCAGCCAAGAACCACGGTATAGAGCGTCGCGCCGTTCCTGCGGGCACATCCCATAAAGGCGGTGACGTAGTTGCCCGCGCCCGTCTTTATGCCGAGCATGCCGCTATAGGAGTAGAGCAGGTCATCGGAGGTCTCGAGCGTCGTCTCAACCCCACCCACTGGCACGGTTACCGAGGTCTGGCGTACCGTATCGGCGATGAAGGGGTAGTTCGTCATGGCATAGCGGGCAAGGATCGCGAGGTCGTGCACGGTGGAGTGGTGGCCCTCGGCGTCAAGGCCGTGTGGGTTCTCGAAATGGGTGTGCGTCATGCCGAGCTCTGCGGCCTTGTCGTTCATCTTCTGTATGAAGGCGTCGTAGGTGCCGCCGGTGGCGACGGCCACTTCATAGGCCGCGTCGTTTCCGGAGTAGACGAGCATGGCGCGCATGATGTCGCGAAGGCTCGAGGTGTCGCCTGCCTTATAGCCAGCGAGCATCGCGTTCTCGTCGAGCGAGCAGCCGACGCAGGTGACGGTGGTGTCGAGCGAGACGCCGCTCTCGAGCGCGCAGACGGCGGTCATGACCTTCGTGATGGAGGCCATGTTGATCTCTTCGTCAGGATTCTTCTCATAGAGGACGTTGCCGGCTGAGTCCACGACGATGGCGGCCGTGGCCTCGGTAAGCGCGGGCTCGGAATCCACACCGAACGCGAGCGTGGGGCAAAGGCCGAGCGTAGCTGCGAAGAGGAGGCTTAGAACAGGGACGAGAAGGGAACGAGCTCGCATTATGCGGCCTTCTTCTTTCGCCTGAGCGTCTCCTTGATGATGGCGGCGCCTTCGATGGTGTAGATGACGGCCGCGAGGAATGAGAAGATGCAGCCGGCGTAGACGAAGAGAAGGCCGATGGGGCCATTTGTGGAGTTAAGCAGGGGAAGCCAGCTCGCCTTGGT
>CAVIES010000234.1:0-2452 GCA_963641675.1 Anaerovoracaceae bacterium | reverse complement strand
CATTCGCAGGTCAGACGGGGTAAATAGGAGCGCAATTTCGGGAACTTCGGGAATTCTCGCAAGAAAAATGGCTCCCGTTGTTGCACGGGAGCCAAAAAAGTTTCTGGAGCCAGCAGTGGGAATCGAACCCACAACCGCCGGATTACAAGGCCGGTGCGCTACCGTTGCGCCATGCTGGCAAGGCTTAAGCAGTATATCAGCTAGCGGCCAAGAAGCTTCCAGAGCTTCTCCCTTTGTTCGGGGGGCAGGCGATTCTCGAGGGTCATGCGGGGACGTTGACGTTCCGCGCATTCCCGGGCGTACTCATGGGTGAGCTCGCCCACGTCGGCAACGAGAACGTCTGCAGAGACTTTGCTAACCGGAACTCCGCCCACGGTAGACCTGATGGTGTTGTCCGAGGTCACGACCGTTACGGCGCGCGGAAGCAGGCGCTGCTCAGTGACCAGGCGCTCGATGACGGTATCCGCGCTCTCCCCCGTTGCCGAGAAGATCATGCGGACGCCAGCCTTGGAAAGCGCCGGACGCTCGGGCGAGACGTTTCCAGCAGCGTCAAAGACGATAACAGGCTCGTACTTGCCCTTGGCATAGGCGGCAACGTCGGCAACAAGAAGGTCGCGGGCCTGCTCAAAGGGGTCGCCGGGCACGGAGTTGTCCATGCGGTCCATGTAGCGCTTTGACTTAAAGATTACGTTGTAGCCGTCGACCACCAGAAGGTCCAGGCGCTTAGACTGCGGCATCAGCCGCCCCCTGGGTCATCTCACGGCGCAACCACTCGTAGCACATGACCGTAGTGGCTTGGGCAACGTTGAGAGACTCCACGCGACCGCGTTGCGGGAGCTTGGCGGCAAAGTCGCACTTCTCCAGAACGAGGCGAGAGATGCCCTCGCCCTCGGAGCCCATGACAAGGGCGACTCGGCCTGCAAGCGGGGCGTCCCAAACGTTTTGGGTGGCGTGCTCGGTTGAGGCGCAGGCCCAGAAGCCGGCAGCCTTGAGATCGTCAACAGCTCGGGCGAGGTTGGACACCTGAGCGATGGGAATATGCAGGACGGCGCCCGCAGAAGTCTTGTAAGCGCCCACGCCCACAGAGGCAGAGCGAGCGTTTGCGATAACGACGCCGGCCGCTCCCACGACCTCGGCTGTACGCACGATGGCACCAAAGTTGCCCTCGTCCGTCACGTGATCGAGAACGATAACAAGGGCGTTTCCCTTACCGGCACGCTGAATGATCTCAGAAAGGTCGGCATAGGCAAAGGGCTTGGTGCGCACAACGATGCCCTGGTGAGCGCCGTGGCTAGAGATGGAATCGAGACGAGCGCGGGGCACACGCTCCACCTCGACGCCGGCGTCCTCAAGCTGGATGATGATGCGCTCGAGCGCGGCGTCGCGCTCGCCTGCGGGCACGCTGACCATGGCGCTCTTGAGCGGCATGCCGGTGGCAAGGGCCTCCTCGACGGCACGGCGTCCCTCGATGAGGTCCGAGCGCTTCTCGGCAAAGCGGGCTCCCTGCGGGCGTGAGCCACCACGGCCGGCAGATTTGCCCTGATGTCCGCCGCGGCCCTGGTAGCCACCCTTGCCCTGCGTGCGACCCTGGGCCTTTGCCTGGGCACGAGCCTGACCGCGGCCTCCCCTACCCTGGCTCTGGCCGTAGCCCTGGGACTGACCGCCACGCTGCGGCCTGGACTGGTTTCTCGCCATGGCTTAGGCCTTCTTGTGAAGTCGGGCGCCAGCCGCGGTGTCTTCCACCACGAGGCCAAGCGCAGTAATGCCGTCGCGGATGGCATCGGCGCGGCCCCAGTCCTTGGCGGCACGGGCCTCCTGACGGGCGGCGAGAAGGGCATCGGCGGCCTCGGAGGCAGAAGAGCCCTGGTAGCCAGCCTGCTCGGCAGCAAGGGTCACGAGCTCGGCCGGAAGCTCCTCCTCCTGCTTGGCGCCGAGTTTGATACCCAGAACGCCGGAAAGCTCGCACAGGGTATCGGCGGCGCGCAGGCAGACGGCGTTGGCATAGTGCTCGCCGACGACGTCGAGATAGGTGTTGGCAGCTGTCACCAGCGAGAAGATCGCGGCGAGGCCGCCGGCGGTGTTGAAGTCGTCGTCCATCTGACGGCAGAACTCCTCGCGCGCCTCGTCAACCGCGCGGCCGAAGTCGCGGTCGGCATCCTCAAGCTCGCCGTCCTTGGGAGTTTGGCTCGCGGCCCAGCGCAGGTTGCGCACGCAGGTCTGCATGCGCTCGAGGGTGCCGACGGTGCCGTCAAGACGCTCGAAGGAGAAGTCCAGCGGCGCGCGGTACTGGGTCTGGAGCATCAGCAGGCGCACGGCGTCGGCCGGGTACTTGTCCAGCACCTCCTTGAGCGTGAAGAAGTTGCCCAGGGACTTGGACATCTTGTCGCCGTTGACGCGCAGCATGCCGGCGTGCATCCAGGTGTTGGCCAGGGCCTTGTCCCAGGCGCACATG
>CAVIES010000233.1:0-2460 GCA_963641675.1 Anaerovoracaceae bacterium | reverse complement strand
GCGTAGGGCAGCGTGTACCAGAGACGTGCGTAGTACTGGATCGATCCGCCCTGCTCGGGCACCGCGGCAAGCGCCATGGAGGTCATGACCGAGGTGGTCACGAACGAGCAGGCGGTGCAGATGAGCGTGGGCGCACCGATGCCCACCGTCTCGCGCAGGGCAGGGTCGTGGAGGTCGATCTTGAAGCTCAGGCGGATGCCGTGGCGACGCAGGCTCGGGATCTGCATGACCACCTGCACGGCCACGCCGAGCGGGTTGCCGACGGCCAGGATGAGAAACGCCAGCGGGTAGTTCGTGTTCACCAGGAAGGCGAACGCCACGAACGAGGCGATGGTGATGATGTTGTTGAAGATGGGGGCGGCGTTGCTCCAGAAGTAGTCGCGCTCGGCGTTCAAGATGCCCGAGGCCACGCTCGAGAGGCAGTAGAGCACAATCTCTATCGCAAAGAAGCGGAAGAGCACCACGCCATCGGCCATCTGCGACTGGTCGGTGCTTGCCGACTGCACCCAGATGAGCGGCGCGGCGAAGACGAGGCACAGAACGAAGCAGATGCCCAGGAAGACGAGCAGGATCGAGAGCAGGTTGGAGATGTAGGCGTTGGCGCCCTCCTTGCCCTTGCGCTCGCGGACGTCGAGATAGACGGGCAAAAACGCCGTGATGAGCATGCCGCCGATGACGAGCTCGTAGAGCTGGTTGGGGAGGTTGTTCGCCACGGTGTAGCAGCTGGAGAGAAGCGTCGTGCCCAGGGCAAAGGCCTGGCCCCAGGTGCGCAGAAAGCCCGTGAGGCGGCTCACGATCACGAGCGCGCTCATCATGGCGGCGCTACGACCGACCGAGGAGTCGGTGGTCTCGTCGTCGGCGAGTTCCTCGGCCGTCTCGGGGGCCTCGACGGGGGCGCCGAGGGCGGGCTGCATCGTTTCGTCCTTCTCGGGGGTAAGCTCCTCGCTCATTACTGGTCCTCTCGGCAGATGTCTGCGAACTGGGCGGAAAGGAACTCCGCCAGGGCCTCGGGGTTGAGCTTGAGCGTGAGGCCCAAGCGGCCGCCCGAGATGTAGATGTCGTCAAAGAGCTGCGCGGTCTCGTCAATGACCGTGGGGAACTGCTTCTTCATGCCCACGGGCGAGCAACCGCCGCGCACGTAGCCAGTCGTGGGCTCGAGGTCCTTCACGTGCATGAGCGAGAGCGACTTCTCCCCCGCCGCGGCCGCAGCCTTCTTAAGGTCGAGCTCGGAGCCGGAAGGCACGCAGCACACCACGTGGCCACCCGAGGGCGAGACGCACACGAGCGTCTTAAAACCCTGCTCGGGGGCGTGGCCGAGCAGGTGGGCGATCTGCACGCCAAGGTCGCGGATGCCCGTGGGGTCGGGCTCGACGAAGGTAATGGCCTCATATGCGACGCCGCCGCGCTCAAGCTCGCGCATGGCGTTCGTCTTCTGGATTCTTTCCTTCTTGGCCACTACCGCTCCTTTGCAAACCTGTTCGGAGCGAGCTGCCTGGGCGCGATGGATGCGCAGCTCACGGGGCGCCCGCATTCGCAGGGCGCACACATGCGCCAAACTCCGAAGGGTATAGTAAAGCACTAGCGCTGCGCAGTTTTGCGCAGGCACGATGGAGAACCGCGGAGGCCAGGAGGCCACACGATGGAAAAGCTTGGCGTCATTGGAGGCATGGGCCCGGAGGCCTCGTCCTACTTCTATAGCGAGGTCATCGCCCACACCGTTGCCGAGCGCGACCAAGACCACCTCGACCTGCTCATCGTGAGCCAGGCCTCCATGCCCGACCGCACGCAGGCCATCCTCACCGGCGAGCACGACGCGTTGCTCGCCAGCATGAAGACCGACGTGGAGACGCTCGAGGCCTACGGCTGCGCGAACATCGCCATCACCTGCAACACTTCGCACTACTTCTACGACCAGATCCAGGCCTTCACCAAGGTGCCCGTCATCCACATGCCGCGTGAGGCCGTGAAGAGCGCCGTGGCCGAGCTCGGCGCCCACCGCATCGGCGTCATGGGCACCGACGGCACCGTGCGCTCCGGCATCTACTCCGCCGCCTGCGAGCAGGCCGGCGTCGAGTGCGTCACGCCCTCGCTCGAGCGCCAGGCCGACGTCATGTCGATCATCTACGACAACATCAAGGCGGGGCTCCCGGCCGACATGCACAAGTTCAACAACGTCATGCGCGAGTTCATCCGCCTCGACTGCGACGCAGTGATCCTTGCCTGCACCGAGCTCTCCGTGCTCAAGCGCGACCACGAGGTGCCCGACATGTGCCTCGACGCCATGGACATCCTCATCCGCGAGTCCATCCTGCGCAGCGGCGCCCAGTACAAGTAGCTTTGCGCGCGAAGCCGGCGTCCCGGGGCAGGGTCCAGCTCAGGCAGTCCTGGGCTTACGTTTCATTGTTGCCTGATCCACGTAGCTCCGGCACCGGGGCCAAGGGCCACTACACTGTGCTCAGG
>CAVIES010000232.1:0-2461 GCA_963641675.1 Anaerovoracaceae bacterium | reverse complement strand
GCACAGCAGCCACTCCCAGTGGCCCCCACGGGCCAGAGAGACGTCGTAGCCGCCCCTGTAGTCCATCGGGTTGGTGCGGCCACGCTTCCAGTCCTCCTTGACGAAGCGGAAGTGGAGGCGGTTCTGGTGGGCCAGCCCGTGGCATCCCCCTGTGTTGCCCGAGCCGCAGAGCATGAGCGTCGGCTTGGGAAGCTCGACGCCGTTGCTGTAGAGCTTCCCCGCACCCCTGCGCACCACGTGGTGGCGGTTGAGGGGCAGGTCGGCCCGCCCGCAGACGCAGCAGTAGGGCGTCTCCACGGACGGGCCGTCCATGAGCGGCCACAGTATCTCGGGGAGCGTGGTGACCTTAGCCATTGGACATCCTCTGGTCGGCTCCCGAGTAATCCCGCGTCCCGCACATCTCCGTCAGACGGGAGACGATGGCGACCGCCGTCTCGGTGTCGCCGTTCTTGCCGAGGCGCTGGATGAGCTCGGAGCGTTTGTACTGGGTCGTGACCACCAGGGGACGCATGTTCTCGTAGCGGTCGTTGACGAACTCGAACAGCTTCATGAGCGTCCAGTCCGTCGGGGACTCCTTGCCAAGGTCGTCGAGCACGAGGAACCGAGTGGACGCGTAGGAGTCCATGACGGCCTTGGAGTCCTTGGAGGTGCCGTAGGAGCCGCGCACGGCGTCCAGCACCTTTGATGCGGAGGTGTACTTGGCGGACAGCCCCTCGTCCACCGCGTAGCGGCAGGCCGTCGCGGCGACGAGGGACTTGCGGGTGCCGACCCCGCCGACGATGTAGGTCCCCTTGCCGTCCTTGAAGTCCACGATGATGCCCTTGGCCTCCCTGCGCACCACCTTGTAGACGTCCTCGCAGCCCTTGCGGGTCTGGAGGAACAGCGGGGGGATCCCCGCCGTCTGGTAGCGGCGCATCAGGCGCTCGCGCTCCTGTCGGAACTCCTCGGCGCGGCGGCGCTCCTCCTCCTCGAGGGCGGCTTTCGCCGCGCCGTCGCAGGAACAGGTCTCGAAGCCGCAGGTGACCGCGCGCCCCATCAGCTCGGCGACCCTCGGCTTCAGGGGCTTGCCGCAGTAGGGGCAGGGCTTAGGCGTCATAGCCACTGAAGTCCACCCCCCTCGTCGGCGAGACCTTCAAGGCGTTGACGTAACGCTCGAAGTTGCTCTGGCGGAACAGGGTCTTGGGGGTGAGGTACTTCCTCATGTTGGGGTCGCTCCCCCACTCGGCGACCTTGGCGTCGATGACGGCCTTGAAGTCGTCCACCGTGTAGCCCTCGGAGAGACGGCCCGAGATTAGCTTGGCGGTCTCCTTTGTGGTCGCCTTGTAGGCGCACCCCGTCGCCGAGTTGAGCCTGTCGATGACCTCGGCGGCAAGGGGGCTATAGGGGTTATTACTACTACTAGCGTTATTAGTACTAGTAATATTCATGTGACGTTTCGTCACTAGGCCAAGTGACGTTTCGTCACTAGGGTTAGTGACGTTTCGGCACTTGGCCACGGCATAGGAACAATGCTTGTGGCCGTCCTTCGTTCGGGACTCCCCCTTGTCGAGGAGCCCCTTATCGACGAGCCGCCCGAGAAGCCTCGTCGCGTTCTCCCTTGTGATTCCGCACCACTCGGCGACGTAGGACGCCGTCCCCTCGAAGCGGGAGAAGCCGTCCTGCGAGAAGCCGTAGATGAGCGCGTAGGCGAGCAGCTCGTTGCCGCTCAGCCCGAGCTCGTTTCGCATCCACGCCTGCACGGTGACGTAGCTGCCAGGGTTGAGATCCATCCCCCGCCTCCTCTCTCAGCGCCTTCTCCTAGAACGGGATGTCGGCGTCGTAGAGCGAGGGCTGCGGGGCCTGCTGGGGGACGGCCTGCGGCTGGTAGGCCTGCTGGGGCGCCTGCTGATAGGCGGGCTGCTGCGGCTGCTGGTAGGCCTGCTGCGGCTGGTAGGCCTGCTGGCCCTGCTGGCGGCTCATGAAGTCCAGCTCGTCAACGACCACGGAGAGCTTCGACCGCTTCTGGCCGTCCTTCTCCCAGGCGGAGTAGCGCAGACGGCCGTGGACGCTCACCTTGTCGCCCTTGTGCAGGTAGCGGCTCAGGCTCTCGGCGCGGGTGCCGAAGACGGTGCAGTCCACGAAGTTGGGCCTGTCCTCCCACTCGCCCGTCTGCTGGTTCTTGCGGCGCTCGCTGACGGCCACGCCCAGCTCGAGCACGGGGGTCTGGCCCGCCGCCCTCAGCTCGGGGTCGCGGGTGAGGTTGCCGCTGATGGAAACGCTGTTGATGCTCATTTCTTCTCCTTGGTCTCGGGCTTGGTCTTTGCCTTGGCCGGCGGGTTGCCGATGCGCCCGGGTGCCGTGAGCGCGTACCAGACGGAGCTGGTCGTCCCCCGCCGCCTCGCCATGGCCGCGAAGCGCTCCTCGTCGCTAGAAGTCGAGCGCATCCTGGGTCACCTCCACCGCTCCGCACTCCTCCTTGAAC
>CAVIES010000231.1:0-2489 GCA_963641675.1 Anaerovoracaceae bacterium | reverse complement strand
TGTATACGGCGCCGCCACGCGGAATCTGGGAGGTGCTATAGGCCCTACAACCAACGATGTTGCCAGCCTCCATGGTGAAGGTGGACGTGCCCCGCACATAGACGGCACCGCCGTTGTAGGTGGAATAACCGGCAACCATCGCGCCGCCGAGGACAATCCTGTCACCGTTCTCCTCATCGAGCTTCCAGACCTCAGTGCTGGAGTTGTACTTGTGCACGGTGCTGGGCTCGCTGTCGCGAAGGGTCACGTTCGCGCCGTTCATAAGGAGCAGGATGCCGCCATCCTTGGCAAGCGCGTCCCCGTCGTACTTGAGGATGTGGCCGTTAAGGTCGATGGAGAGCGTCGCTCCGTCAACCTCGAGGTGGTCGGTGATAGAGATATCGTCGGTGAGGATGACCGATTTGCCAGCCGCGATATTGGTCGTGAGGTCATCGGCGGTGGCAACGCCGACTATGTCATCCTCTGCCATGGCCACACCGGGCACGAGCGCAAGCGCCATTGCCAGGCAGGCCACGATTCCAAGCGCCCACTTCTTCATGTTCGCTCCCCTCCACTTGCAAACGCCGCAGATGAGACGCAAAAGGCATACATAACTCAGGAAATTTTAAGCCTCCGGTATGTGAACGCGCGGTAAACGTCTCGCAAGGTCAACGTGCTTTCGGCCAGCGGCGCATCCCGCCCGCCGTGATACCATCGCTTGCGTCAAAACGCATGCCAGAAAGGACCCTCCATGAACGTTGCCCAGGCGCTTGAGCACGCATATGCGCTCGTGTTCCCAGAGATCATCTACTGCGGGGGCTTCCCCGCGATGGACGCCGAGCGCCAGAAGAACGAAGAGGCCCTGGCGGCCCTGCGCGCGGAGTACGCCAAGAGCGACAACCCCGGCTTTGAGTTTGACGTCATCCGCGACCTTGCCGACCGCAACCGCGAGCTCGTGGACGAGATGGGCGTGGAGCGCCTGGCGAACACGCGCGACCAGAGCCTGGCCCGCGGCATGAGCGACGAGGACCTCTGCCGCGGCATCGCCGCCCTGCAGAAGCGTAAGCCCGCCACGGTCATCAAGGCCGTCCGCGGCGACAAGAACAACCTCGCCGAGGCCTACGTGGCAAAGCCCATCAAGGGCACCGTCTTTGGCATCGACATCGAGACCACCGACCGCTACCCCGACCGCGGCTACATCGTGAACGTGGGCTTTGAGCTGATGGAGCTCACGCCCACGGCCGAGCCCGAGGGCGGCGAGGCGCACTTCTGCGGCCTGCCGGCGATGTATGCCGAGAAGGGCGTGCCGCTGGAGAACATCCACCACATCGGCTGGGCAGACGTTGAGGGCAAGACCCCCTTCCGCGAGGACAAGGCCCTGCAGGCAAAGCTCCTGAAGCTCATGAAGAAGTACCCCGTCATGGCCCACAACGCCGCGTTTGAGGACTCGTGGTTCACCCTGCACCTCGACGGCTACGCCGAGGCGCGCCGCGCCGGCAAGATCACCGTCGTGGACTCGCGCGACATCTGCCGCCAGCTCGACCCTGAGGTGAAGACGCTGCCGCGCGAGAGCTCGCCCGCGAGCCTTGAGAACTGGGCGCGCCGCCGCGGCACGCTCGCCAAGAGCGAGGACGAGGTGCACCAGGGCCTCGACGACACCCACCTCATGCTCAAGACCGTTCAGGCGGAGTTCACCGCGAGGAACTGCTTCAAGACGGAGTAGCTAGACGGCACACGCCAAAGAGAACGCCCCGGCCGCGCCAGATAGGCAGCGGCCGGGGCGTATTACGTTCACAAACACTCAGCTAGAACCCAGCGCGCACGAGGTCCAACAGGTGTGCGTTTCTCTTTGTAGCCGCAAGCGGCATGACGGGGCTCTCCGCCGCACCCGCGCGCATAAGCTCGCAGAAGTGGGCGAGCTCGCCATGGAAGTCGTTGGGGTTATAGGGCGCCTCAAGCACCTCTTCCCCGCCGCCCGCGTAGCGCACGATGGCGCGCTCCGGGCGATGGGCCTTCTCCACAAAGACGCTGCCGTGCTCGCACACAAGCTCGCAGGTGCACTCGTATTCGTCCGCGTCGCCTGCCCAGTCCACGCTGGCGGCGACGTCGCCAAAGCGCATCTCGGCCACGCCCGCCCAGTCCACGGGGCCAAGGCCGGCGTCGAACATGCGCACGTCGCGCACGCGGAGCTCGTCGGGCTCGCCGGCGGTGAACTCCTCCACCCAGCTCATGGGATAGCAGCCGAGGTCGTAGAGGGCGCCGCCGCCCACGGGGTTTGTGAGGTAGCCGGCGGAAAGGCCGTGCTCGCCATAGTCCACGCGCTGCCTGCAGCGAACCTCCGTCACACGGCCCAGGCGGCCGGCGCCAAGCGTCTCCAAAACCTTCTGGTGGAGAGGCACGAAGCGGCACTTCATGGCCTCCATAAAGAGGGTTCCGGTCTCGGCCGCCACGGATGCGGCCTCGCTCGCCTCAGTCTCGGTGAGGAAGGCGGGCTTTTCGCAGATCACGGC
>CAVIES010000230.1:0-2515 GCA_963641675.1 Anaerovoracaceae bacterium | reverse complement strand
CTTCTTGAGGACACCGACGCGACCGATGAGGAGATCCGCGCCATCGGCGGCGACGCCGTGCTCGAGGCGGTGCACGCGCTCACCAAGACCGACGGCTACGTGATGGCCGACTACGTGGCGGCCATCAAGGCCAACGAAGTCGCGCGCGTGGTGAAGGCGGCCGACCGCCTGCACAACCTGCGCAGCGCCGTGCTCACGAGCGAGGACTTCAAGCGCCGCTACATCCTAGAGACCCTCGACTGGTACATGGACCTCTCGCCGGAGATCCCGCCCGCGGTGAGGGACCTCGCCAAGACGCTCGAGGAGCCCATTGCCGAGCTCGACCTCGCCTACTCGCCGGTTGACCGCTGGAAGATCGGCCAGGTGGCGGAGGGCGAGCAAGCGCCTGCCGCGCCTGCGGAGGGTACGAAATAGGTAAGCCCCGGCGGGCCGCGCCGCAAACAATGCGGCTTGCCGGTAGAATGATTGATTATCGCTAGCAAACGGGGGACACCCGAAGAAAGGAACGAATCATGGCTGTCGACATCAACGTGACCAACGAGGGCGAGAAGACCACCATTGCCGTCTCCGGCAGGCTCGACACCGCCGCCGCTCCCGAGCTCGAGTCTACGCTCGACGAGGTGCTGCCCAGCGCTAAGGACCTCACCTTCGACTTCGCCGGCCTCGAGTTCATTGCCTCCTCCGGCCTGCGTGCCGTGCTTCGCGCCCAGAAGGCCATGAACGAGCAGGGCAGCATGCGCATCACCAACGTCTGCGACTCGGTGATGGAGGTCTTCGACATCACCGGCTTCATGGACTTCCTCGTTATCGAGTAGAAAAGTGACGCCGCTAATCTTTGCGAGGGTCGTGCTTCTCACGGCCCTCGCGCCTCTGTTGTGCGGTTTCTACTCATATCTAGAGAAGAAGGACCGCTTCGAGGGACTTCCGTACTTCGCGCGCCAGCTTGCCTACGGCGTCGGCTTTGGTCTTGTGGCCGTCATCTCCACCGAGTGGGGCGTGACGGTGGCCGACGGCGCCATCATCAACGTGCGTGACGCCGCACCCATCTGCGCCGGCCTCTTCTTCGGCGCGCCCGCCGGCATCATCGCCGGCACCATCGGCGGCGTGGAGCGCTGGCTCTGCGTGCTGTGGGGCGGCGCCACCTACACCCGCCTCGCGTGCTCGCTTGGCACCTTCCTCTCCGGCATCTTCGCGGCGCTCTTGCGCCAGACCCTCTTCGAGAACAAGAAGCCGCCCCTGGGCTACGCCTTCGCCATCGGCATGACCACCGAGGTCGTGCACATGATGCTCATCCTGCTCACGAACCTCGATGACATCACCATCGCCTTCTACTTCATTCAGCAGTGCGCGGCCGTCATGATCGTGTGCTGCGGTACCTCGGTCTTCCTGGGTTCGATCGCCTGCGGCTACGTCCACCGTGACAACATGCTCGTGAGGCCGCCCTACCTCATCAACGACCTCGCCATCAGGCTCTTCATCGTCATCGCGACCCTCTTCCTCATCGTGAGCTGGTTCACCTACCGCGTTAACCAAGACCTCACGGTCTCCCAGGCGGAGGACCTCCTGCAGCTAAACATCGCGGACGTCACGGGCGTGGCCGACGGCGCCGGCTGGGGCCAGATCCTGGGCCGCTCGGCCAACTGGCGCATCGAGAAGAGCGGCGGCGTCATCGTCACCGACTCCTCCGGCCGCATCCTCACCTCGCTTCAGAACGGCCAACAGTTCGAGCCCGAGCTCGAAGACTCTGAGAAGGACTACAACGAGGGCAAGATGGTCCGCGCCAAGGTCTTTGGCGTGGAATGCTTCATCATGCAGAGCACCGAGGCCGTCTCCAACGGCTCTGGCCGCACGGCCATCTGCTACGTGCCGGTGGACGAGATAAGTATGTTCAGCGACGTCTCGATGTACCTCGTCGTGTTCATGGAGATCCTCATCCACTGTGCCCTGTTCATCCTGCTCTACCAGCTCATGCGCAAGCGCGTGGTGGCAAAGATCGAGGACGTGAACGAGGGGCTTTCGGCCATCACCTCCGGTGAGCTCGACACCAAGATCGAAGTCCGCAGCCACCAGGAGTTCTCGGCCCTCTCCGACGACATCAACGAGACGGTCGCCTCGCTCAAGGAGCTCAAGGAGGAGGCGGAGCGCCGCATGGACGCCGAGCTGGCCATGGCCACGCAGATCCAGCACTCCGCGCTGCCTTCCGTCTTCCCGGCCTTCCCCGGCAGGAGCGACTTCCACCTCTTCGCCTCCATGCATGCGGCCAAGGAGGTCGGCGGCGACTTCTACGACTTCTACCTGCTCACCGGCCGCAAGCTCGTCTTCATGATCGCCGACGTCTCTGGCAAGGGCGTCCCAGGCGCCATGTTCATGATGCGCGCCAAGACGCAGATCAAGAGCCTGGTCGAGGGCGGCCGCACGGTTGAGGCCGCCTTTACCGAGGGCAACAAGATCCTCTGCGAGGGCAACGAGGCCGGCATGTTCGTCACGGCCTGGATGGGCGTGCTCGACCTTGGCA
>CAVIES010000229.1:0-2555 GCA_963641675.1 Anaerovoracaceae bacterium | reverse complement strand
GACCAACGTCGAGGAAGCCGTCGAGCTTTACCGCATCCACAACTGCCAGTCAATCATTGGCTTTGGGGGCGGCTCGCCCATGGACTGCGCCAAGGCCACGGGCGCCCGCATCGCGTTGCCGCAAAAGCCCGTCAATAAGATGCGCGGCGCCATGCGCGTCCGCCGACCGCTGCCGCCGCTCGTCGCCGTGCCGACCACGGCCGGCTCCGGATCAGAGGCGACGCTTGCCGCCGTCATCACCGACGAGAAGACCCACTTCAAGTACCCCATCAACGACTTCGCGCTTATCCCGCGCTACGCCGTCCTTGATGCCAGCCTTACCCTGGGGCTGCCGCCCTCCGTCACGGCTCAGACCGGCATGGACGCGCTCACGCATGCCGTCGAGGCCTACATCGGCCGCAGTACCAACGCCTTCACGCGCGCCTGCGCAAGCGAGGCCGTGCGCCTGATTCACGACAACCTGCTGGACACATACCGCGACGGCAGCAACCTTCTCGCTCGCCGTAACATGCTGACCGCCTCGTACAAGGCGGGCCTCGCCTTTACCCGCAGCTACGTGGGCTACGTCCACGGCATCGCTCACAGCCTGGGCGGCCAATACGACACTGCGCATGGTCTTGCCAACGCCGTCATCTTGCCGCACCTCCTTCGCGCGTATGGCTCCATCGTCGAGAAGAAGCTCGCCGAGCTCGCGCGCGTCGCGGGCATCGCAGACGCGCTCACGCCCGACGCCACCGCAGCCTCCGCCTTTATCGCCTGGATCGACGAGACCAACGCCGCTCTCGGTATACCGTCTCAACTGGACTTTATTCGCTATGAGGACATCCCCGCCATGGCCGCGCGGGCAGACGCCGAGTCCAACCCGCTCTATCCCGTGCCCGTGCTCTGGGACGCAGACGATCTTGCACGCCTTTATCGCGTAATCAAACGCTCTTCTCTAACAAACTGAAGGAATCCGGACAGAATTTTTTTGAGAAATGGCCTTGAGTCTTCAGTTTGTTGCGGAGTAGGCCTCGCGAGGGCGGAAACCCGGTCGCTAGGCCCTTCGACGACGAGAAACACCCGCGGCCACGAGGGCCACGCCCAGGGCGGCAAGCGGTCCGGCAATGTTTGCGACTTCACCGGTCTTGGGAGTTGTCTGGGTGTCGGACCCGTCGGAGCCGGCCTGGTTGTCCGCAGGCTCGGGGTTGTCCGTGGGCTCAAGGTCATCGTCGTCATCGCCGTAGTCGTAATCGCCGTTCCAAACCCAATAGGCGATGACGTTGATCTCGCGATCGTCGGCATAGCTGAACGTAGTTGCCTCATCAGCTTGGTTGTCACCGACAAACCAGCCGTAGAAGTCGTAGCTGTCAAACTGCCTTGCCTCGGGCAGCGCACCAAGCGCCTCGCCGTCTTCAAGGTAGCGCAACTCAACCTGGGAGCCGGCCTCCCAGAACTTCACCATGTGAATCTTGGCGAGAGTGGCCTTGTCAAAACCAGCCCAAGCGGCCCTGGCGTCGGCCTCAAGATCGAAGTAAACCTTGGACTCGTCAGACACGCCGTCTGCAACCGTCACGACGTAGTTTGCAGTCTGCTTGGCGTCATCGATTGCAACCACCTCAAACGCACCGTCGGTGCTTTTGTACATGCACGCGCCCTCAACGACGTACGCGGCCGCGCCGCAATCGGAATACGCGCCCGTCAAAATCAATAGCTCTCCCGAATCCGCCACGCTTATGCAGGCGTCGTCGCAGACAAACGACCCATTCTTAAGGGTCACCTTGGCTGAATCCTGCACGCTGACCAACGCACCCTCACCGGCATGCGAAAGCGTGTGGCCACCAAGATCAAGCGTAAGGTTCTTCTCCCCGCCAATGGCGACCTGCTCCTCGGTATCCATGAGCAAGGTAACGGTGGCGCCGGAGCCAGCAGCGTCAATCGCGTCTTGTAGCGACGCGTACTGCTTGCCACCCTCGACCTGCGCCACAGCAACCACAGGCTTCCACTCGGCCACCAAGGTCATGTCCGAGGTGACGCCGCGGTAATTAAAATTCCAGGCATAGCCGCCATACGTCCACGCGACAAACTCGTAGCCATCCCTGCTGGGCTTTCCCGGACTTTCGATGTGGTCCTCGTAGCCAACTTGAAGGTCTTCATACGTCGGGGTCCCGCCAGCGGAATCAAACTTCACCGTAAAGCTGGCATGAATGTCAGAGTCCGCGATGTCGTGGTCCTTAGCCCACTTGACGGCCTCGCCCACGCTCTGGAAGTAGAGCTTGCCAATGCCCGAGATTCCCGTCTCCACATAGCAGCTGGCCTTCCTTGCGGCGTAATAGCTGTCGACAACCTCGAAGTAGCTGGGCGTTGTTCCGTCTCCTGCAATGGCGACCAGCGCACTGCCAGGACTCACTTCCGCCTGCTCGGGAAAAACCGAAAAATCGGGACCGCTGTCCGCGGTGCCGCTGAGCATAACCGAAGACTGTCCGCTAGAGGCCGCCTGGCTGCTGACGATGGTGTCGCCACCCTCAATGATGAAATTGCCCTCGCCCACGAAGATAAAGCCACCACCTCCGACG
>CAVIES010000228.1:0-2557 GCA_963641675.1 Anaerovoracaceae bacterium | reverse complement strand
GGATAGGCAGAGTCAAAGCCAAGAATGAGCTTGCCGGTGGCGGTGGCGCACTTGTCATCAGAGGACGTCGAGCTGCTGGAAGAGCTGCTATCGGACGAGGAGCTGCTAGAAGAGCTGCTGGAGTTGCTGGAGCCGCAGCCGGCCAGAACGGCGGAGGCGGCAACGGCACCAAAGGCAGCCACGAACTCGCGGCGGTTGAGGTTGAGCTTCATATGGGTTCCTTCCCTGCTTGCCCGTCGGGCGAGACGGGCACTTTATCACGCTAAAGTGCGAACGAAGGAAACTATACGCTTTACCCAACTAAAGCGCAAGGCAAGACACGCCTGTTAGCAATGACGAAACAAGCCGCACGACGCCGTCGCGCGCCACAGTAGAAAAAAGCCCCGCGGGGAGAAATCCCCACGGGGCCACATGCCGATACCGCTAGTCCTTGAGGCGGCGGGTCACGACGCCGACGGCGATCAGCAGGCTCGCGCCGACCATCGCGAGGGGCGCGACGTTGCCCGCGGCGTCTCCCGTCTTGGGCGTGCCCGCCTGCGAGCCGGACCCGGGAAGGACGTCGTCTCCGCCGCCGCCCTCGCCGTAGCCCGTGACGGAGTCGATCCACTCGGACGTCACGTTGAGGTAGGTCACGTCGAACTCGCTGTCGCTGGTGACGTGGGCGTCCTGCACGGAGAAGGGCCCCGCGTCGGGCGCGTCGGAGTACCTGACCTCGAAGTCGTCGGCGGTGAGGTCGGCGGGCAGCTCGAGGCCGTCACCGTAGGAGTTGACGACGAAGCGGTACTGCTCGCCGGCGCTGGCGCTGCGGACCACGTTGCCCCACCTGTCGAGCCACCAGACGGTGACCTCGCCGGTCTTCTGGCCGCCGTCCCAGGACACGGTCGCGGTGGACGAGGGCGCCTGGCCGATGACCGGCCTGTCCACGGTGATGGTGTAGTGCGGGCGCGCCGCGATCGTGTACTTGCCGGCCTGCACGGTGAGCCTGCCGGCGGAGCTGACCGTGGCGGAGAGCGCCGGGGCGTCGCCGGACCCGTCCCTGCTCGTGCGGACCGTCACGTCCGCGGCGGAGAGCTTCGTGCTGAAGAACAGGCCGGCGTCGCCCTGCGGGTCCACGCCGAGCTCCGCGACGTAGGTGGCGCCGTACTCGGCCTTGCCGGTGGCCAGGACGGCCTCGTTGCCGTCGGCGTCGAGCTTGTACCAGGTCACGGGGATGTCCACGACCTCGGACCGGCCGCCGACGCCGCCGTCCGTGCGCCTGAGGGTGGCGTATGCCGGCAGCTCCTCGCCCGCGACGGGCTTGTCGAGGCCCACGAGGAGCTTTGTCGCGCAGTCCGCGTAGACGGCGGCAAGCCTCACGTCGTTTGTCGGCATGGTGAAGGTGAGGCTCCCGTTGTACATGGTGCTGGCGTTGATGACGTCGGCCACGTCGGAGAGGCCCGTCGTGGAGCTCGCGTCCCAGTACCAGAAGTGCTTGCCGGAGTCGCTGGAGGCGCCGCTGGCGGTGACCGAGTCGCCCTCGTTGTGGGTGCCCGAGGAGCTGCCGTTGACGTAGACCGTGGACTTGACCTTCGTGCGCTGCCAGACCTCGCCGGAGCCCCCGGTCACGTAGTAGTCCCCGTCGTCCATGAAGTAGGTGCCGTCGGTGTAGGTGGTTATGTCCTTGCCGAGCTTGCGGTCCTTGCCCTCGATGCCGGTGCGGATGCCGACCTGCGAGCCGGCGTCCACGCCGCCGGTGATGTAGGCGTAGCCGGTCTCGCCGGTGATGGTGCTCAGGAAGATGTCGTCATCGACGTCGCTGCTCAGACGGCAGTTGCTCTTGATGGTGCACTTGCCCGTGAGCTCAAGGTCGTACTTGTAGCTGACAAAGACGCCGCCGCCCTCGGCGTCATTTGCAACATGCGTGCAGCACTCGTTTTCCGTAATCTCGCAGCCCTGGATGCTGCAGCCGCTGTTGTTAACGTAGACGCCGCCGCCGTCATCGGCCGCCTTATTCCAGTCGATCTTGCAGTCAATCAGGTGCGTCTTGTCCTGGTTGAGGTAGACGCCGCCGCCGTCATCGGAAGCCTCGTTGCAATTGATGTTGACGCCCCTGATGGAGCAGTGGGTGGTGTACCGGGCGCTGTTGATGTAAATGCCGCCGCCATTGCCATCCTCGGCCCTGTTATATTCGATGAGGCCCGTCTTGTCATTTGACTGAATGCCGAAGTACGAGTTCTCAAAGTAGATGCCGCCGCCGGTTTTGGCCCAGTTGCGGCCAATCGAAGGGCTGCCCTCCATGTTGATCCTGGTGGCATCCTTGTTCGAGTAGATGCCGCCGCCCTTCTCCGCGGCATGGTTGCTCCCCACGTGCGCGTCGGTATTCATGTTGATGGTGCAGTCCTCGTCGTTGACGTGGATGCCGCCGCCGTTCTTCTCGCTGTAGTTGCCGGTGATGTGCGAGTGGGTCATGTTGATGGTGCAGTGGTCGTCGTTGACGTAGATGCCGCCAGCGACCTTGCCCTTGTTGCGCTCGATGTACGAGCCGGCCATGTTGATGGTGCAGTGGTCGCCGTTGACG
>CAVIES010000227.1:0-2559 GCA_963641675.1 Anaerovoracaceae bacterium | reverse complement strand
CCCTTGTCGTGCGGTTGGTGCTTGGGTGCGAGGCTACTCGGCGTCGCCCTCGGCCGGGGTGTCGGCCTCAGGGGCGACGGGTGCCTCAGGGGCGACGGGAGCCTCAGGGGCGACGGACTCGGCTGCGGGAGCCTCGGCGGGAGGAACCGGCAGGCCCTCGACGGCGGGAGCGTCGACGCCGTCGTTCTCGTCAGATGCGCTGACCGGCTGGGCCTTGCCCAGGCCAAGGATCATGAAGAACACGAAGGGGAGAAGAACCAGGCCCACCGTGAAGCCCTTGCCCTTGCCAAAGGCCTTGGCCACGTTGTAGCAGACCACGCAGTCAACGATGAAGTAGGGGAAAGTCAGGGCGCCGGCAAGGTTGTTGGCAAACTGCAGCGGAGAGAGCTCTGCAATAAAGATTGCACCGGCAAGCGCGGTGGCGGCAATAACGAGGGCCTTCTCGCAGCCGGCGTGCTTGGCCAGCTCGTAGTCGCCGTAGGCCGGGATGAACTGGGACCAACCGTGGCCGCCGAGCTTCTTGACGGTCTTCCAGCGCCCGATGACGTAGAGGACGAGAAGCACAAGGGTGACAACGATTACGGCAATGAGGCTCAGGCCCAGGACCGCTGCCACGGCTTCAGGCATGCTGTCAACAACGTGATTGACGTCAATGTTGGTGGTGTTGCCGCTGATAAGGTCGGTGTTGCTGCTGATGAGGCTGGGGTTGGAGCTAATGAGATCGGTTGCCATGGTGGACCCCTTTCCTTAAGGGTTAACTAACTTCGATGAACTCATCCTACAATTTGAGCGCATCAAATGTGCATCAAGCGCACGTAAATGTTCGATTGAGGGTTAGTCGTCTGTCGTAGAATCCTATAGACGATTAACGGGCGTTGAAGAGAGGCGCACCTTGAACATCCTTGTGGTTAACAACAATGAGGCCGAGATCAAGGCCGCCATGACGGCGCTTAACAAGAAAGAGCCCACCTGGGAGTGCGCGGCGGCCATCAATGTCCGTGAGGCCGTGATTATGGCAAAGGGCACCATGCCCGACATCGTGATCATCGACATCGATCTTCCGGATGCCAGCGGCTTTCAGCTTGCGGGCGCTCTGACCAAGGTCTCTCCCAAGATCAACGTGATCTTTGTGACCGACAACCCCGCCTACGCCCTCAAGGCCCATGCCTTCTTCCCCAGCGCCTTCTTCCTCAAGCCCGTCAGCGAGGAGCAGTTCTACCTGGCACTGGACCACCTGCGCTTCCCGCCGACAAAGTCGGCTAAGTCTCGCCTCAAGATGCGCTGCTTTGGCAACTTCGACGCCTTTGTCGACAACCAGCCCATCACGTTCAAGCGCTCCAAAACCAAGGAGCTCCTGGCGTTTCTCGTTGACCGCAATGGTGCCCGAGTAACGTCCGAGGAGCTTGTCAATGCGCTTTGGGAGGACGGCATCTCGTCCGTCTCGCGTCGTGCCCAGGTGCGTAACCTGATCTCCGACTTGCGCGTGACGTTGGACGGACTTGGCGTTGGAGACGTGGTGGTCCGCGGCCGCGACGCGCTGGCAATTCTGCCCGAGATGGTGGAGTGCGACTACTATCGCTATCTTGAGGATGACCCTGCGGCCGTCAACGCATTCCACGGCGAGTACATGGCGCAGTACTGGTGGAGCGAGAACACGTTGGCGGCCCTGGAGGGCTACGCGTAAGAGCTAGACCAGCTTGTTGCTGTTCTTGACGTGGTCGTTGTCCTCGGTCATCTTGACGCCAAGGTCGATGTCAAGACCCGCGGCCTTCTCCTCTTCATAGGTCTCGCAGAGGTGCTTGAAATAGGCCTCGTAGCCGCCGCCGATGGCGGCGAGCTCGGCCTCTTGCAGCGTGTGCTCGGGTACGTCTGCGATAAGGCCGGCAAGATAGGAAATTGCCTCCTCGGCGGTGGCGTCACAGTCGTGAACGCGCAGGAACTCGGTAATCTGGTCGTCGGTAAGGTCGACGGAAGAGATTGCCCAGCGGAAGCACTCGTTGTCCTTGTAGTGGTCAAAGACCTGCTCAAGAGTTGCCATGTTTTGTCTCCCCTTTTCGGAAATGTCCTTTTACTTTTTCCTGCGTGAAGCTTACAAAACCAAGCGCATCAAAAGCGCATCACAAAACGCATCACGTCGCCTAGCTGCATAAAAATACTCACTTAGTGGAAGGAAGCGTCTTCCTGCACTAAGTGAGTACTTTGCGGTGCATTTTGAATGTCGGTGGCGCTTGCTAGACCTGCTGACGGGCAACGAGGTCGGCAAACATGCCGCCCTTGGCGATGAGCTCCTCGTAGGTGCCGTCCTCTGCGATCTGGCCCTTGTCGAGAAGGACAATGCGGTCACAGTGGCGGATGGTGGACAGGCGGTGCGCGATGACAAGGCGCGTGCAGTGCAGCTCATCCAAGGAGTCGGACACGATGCGCTGCGTGACGTTGTCCAGGGCGCTCGTGGCCTCATCGAACATGATGATGCGAGGGTCGCCAGCAACGGCGCGGGCAATCATCAGGCGCTGGCGCTGGCCGCCGGAGACGCCGCCGCCATTCTCGGTCACGAGGGTC
>CAVIES010000226.1:0-2563 GCA_963641675.1 Anaerovoracaceae bacterium | reverse complement strand
TAGGAGTGACGTTGGTCTTGATATCAGTCATTAGAAGTCCAACCTAACGGGGATACCCTGACTTGCCATGTATTCCTTCACCTGACGGATGGAGAACGTTCCGAAGTGGAAGACGGAGGCGGCCAGAACCGCGTCCGCCTCGCCCTCGATAATGCCCTCCGCAAAATGCTCGAGCGTGCCGACGCCGCCGCTGGCGATGACGGGGATGGGCACGGCGCGGGCCACGGCGCGGGTAAGCGCGAGGTCGAAGCCCTCCTTGGTGCCGTCGCGGTCCATGCTGGTGAGCAGGATCTCGCCGGCGCCGCGGCGCGCGGCCTCCTCGGCCCAGGCAACGGCGTCGAGCCCCGTGGCCTTACGGCCGCCGGCCACGTAGACCTCCCACTTGTCGGCGGTGCCCACGCGCTTGGCGTCGATGGCGCAAATCACGGCCTGGCTGCCAAAGGCGCGCGCGGCCTGGGTGATGAGCTCGGGGTTCTTGATGGCTGCGGAGTTGAGCGAGACCTTGTCCGCGCCCGCGGCCACCATGGTGCGCATGCCCGCGAGGTCGCGGAAGCCACCTCCCACGGTGTAGGGAATGGCCAGCTCGCCGGCGGCTCGGGCCGCCATGTCGATGGTGGTCGCACGGTCGTCGCTCGTAGCCGTGATGTCGAGGAAGACAACCTCGTCGGCGCCCTCGGCGTCATAGGCCGCGGCAAGCTCCACCGGGTCGCCGGCGTCGCGCAGGTCGACGAAGTTCACGCCCTTGACCACGCGGCCGTCCTTGACGTCCAGGCAGGGAATCACTCGCTTGGTGAGCATTAGACCTCCTTCGTGGCACGGGCGGCCGCCTCGGCCGAGCCCTCGCGGGCGGCAGCCAGGGCCTCCGCCAGCGTAAAGCTGCCCTCGTAGATGGCGCGGCCGGTGATGGCGCCCTCGATCACGTCGCTGCCGGCGGCGGCCAACGCGTAGATGTCGTCCACGCTCGTGATGCCGCCACTTGCCACCACGGGGAATCCCGCAAGCTCAGCCACGCGGCGGTAGGCCTCCACGTCGATGCCCGTCTGCATGCCATCGCGCGCGATGTCAGTAAAGACGAGGTGGCGAAAGCCGAGGCCACTCAGGTGGCCCACCACGTCTTCCAGCGAGCGCGAGATGCCCTCGCGCCAGCCATTGATCTTGACCTCGCCGTCTTTGGCAGCGACGTCGGCCACGAGCGAGCGGCCAAAGGCCTTGGCCACGACCTCGGCAAAGGCGGGCTCGGTCACGAGCACGGTACCGAGAGCGATGCGCTTGGCGCCCATGGCCTTGAGCTCGTCGATCCGCGCAAGCGAGCGAACACCGCCGCCCACGTCAACGCTGAGCCCCTCCACCTCGCAGATGGCACGGATGGCCGCATCGTTGGCGGCGCGGGCCTCGTCGTCCTCCTCAAGCGCGCTGGAGAGGTCGACCACGTGCACCCACTCGGCGCCGGCGGCCGCGAACTCGCAAGCCACGGCGGCCGGGTCTTCCGAGTAGACCTTGCAGTGCTGGCGGTCTCCCCTCTCGAGGCGCACCACCTTGCCGGCGATGAGGTCGATAGCTGGGAACAAGATCATGCAAAGGCTCCTAACGTGGCCACGCTAGCGCGCGTTGGCACGGACGATTTCGACGAAGTTCTTGAGAATGGCAAGGCCCGTGGCCGAGCTCTTCTCGGGGTGGAACTGGCAGCCGAAGACGTTGTCCTTCCACATGACGCAGGGAAAGCTCCGCACGTAGTGGGTGCGGGCAGCCACCTCCGCGGGCGCGGCATCATCGATCGCATACGAGTGGGTGAAGTAGACGTTGGCACCCTCGGGAATGCCGGCGAGCAGCGGACACTCGTGGCCCTCACCACTCACGTGGAGCTGGTCCCAGCCCACGTGCGGCACCTTGAGGCGCGCAGAATCAAGCCTCGTGCACGAGCCCTTGAGCACGCCAAGGCCGCTCACCCAGGGGTAGCCAGGCTCACCCTCGGGCACGTCCTCGTCGCCGCGCTCGCAAAGGAGCTGCATGCCCAGGCAGATGCCCAGGAAGGGCACGCCGCGCTCCAAGGCCGCGAGCACCGCGGCCTCCTGGCCGCTCTCGCGCATGAAGGTGATGGCGTCATAGAACGAGCCCACGCCCGGCAGCAGCAGGCCTGCGGCTCCAGAGATAACGGCTGGGTCGTCAGAGATGACGACGTTGCCGTAGCCGGCGCGCATAAGCCCGCGACGCACGCTCGAGAGGTTGCCCTTGTGGTAGTCGATGACGACGATGGGCGCTTCGCAGGCCTCAGCCGTACCGGTCGCCTTGCAGGCCTCGCGCTCCGCCATTAGAGCGTCCCCTTGGTGGAGGGCACGCCGGTAACGCGTGGGTCCTTCTCGCAGGCAAAGCGCAGCGCACGGCCGAAGGCCTTGAACGCCGCCTCGATGATGTGGTGCGAGTTGGAGCCAGCAAGCTCGCGAACGTGCAGCGTGAGTGCGGCGTCACGGGCAAAGGCGATGAAGAACTCCTCCGCCAGCTCTGTGTCGAAGGTGCCCACCTTCTGGGTGGGAACGGGCAGGCTGATGTAGGCCTGGCCTCGGCC
>CAVIES010000225.1:0-2567 GCA_963641675.1 Anaerovoracaceae bacterium | reverse complement strand
TTTTTGGGATACTTAAGACAAAGGCAATGCGAGAGGGGAGGCGTTGATGGAAGAGGGCCGTTCTACCGAGGCTGGCACCACGGCTGAAAAGGGCTGCGTGCGAGACGTCGCCTCGTCCGAAGCCTCGCCCGTCGCGCCCGCAAGGGACGTCCGCTGGGACCTCCTGCGCTCGGCCGCCATGTTCTGCATCGTCGTCATCCATTGCGCCCCACGCCTTGGGGAGATTGGCGGCGTCGACGTCTCGCAGTGGGTCTCCACGTTCTTCCTCGTCTTCGACCCCGTCTTCTTCGCGCTTTCCGGCTATCTTGCCATTCGCCCGCTCAAGAAGGGTCTTGGCCAGTACTACGCCGGCAAGGTCATCAGCATCATCGTGCCGGTGCTGCTCTACTCCGTCATCGCCTACTTCGTGGCCTCCAGGCTTTCTGGCTTGAGCTTTGGCGGCTACGTGGACTACCTGGACTATCTCCTTGAGGGTGCCTGGTGGTTCGTGCCTACGCTCGTGCCGATGCTCGTCCTCGCGCCCTTCCTCTACCTTTGTTTTGAGGGCCTGGACGACAAGTGGTTCGGCCTGCTCGTCGGTGTGCTTGTGGCCTTTGCCGCCTGGGGCGTGCTCAACGATGCCGTGGCCTCGCTTCCCGTCCTTGGAGCGCCCGAGTGGACGAGCGGCCTTGCCAACGCGATGGAGGAGCTGCTGCCGCCCAACGTGGAGCCCTTTAGCGGCTACGCGCTCTTCTTCTGCATGGGCTACGCGTGCAGGCGCTATGAGGAGTGGCTTAAAGACGCGAGGCTCGCGCCGTGGCTTGTCTTTGGCCTTGCGTGCCTTGTCGTGGACGCCACGGTGGCCCAGCTTGGGCTCCATCGCTCCATCCCGAGCCATCTCTGGGTCTTTGCGACGCCGGTGGTCTTTATGGTGGCCTCCCGCGTGCGCGTGCGCTCGCCGCGCGCGACCAAGGCACTTGAGTGGACGAGCCGCAGGAGCTACTCGATCTATCTCTTCCAGGCCGCGGCGATCGTCATCCTCGGCGGCCTCATCTATGACTCGGGCGCCTTTGGTGACGTCGCTTCTGTGGGCATTCCGGTGCAGCTCCTCGTCTGGCTTGCTCTTGTCGTCGGTTCCTACGCCCTCTCTTGGACTGCGGCAAGCGTACTCGACACACTGCTGCTAAATCCAATTCAAAAGGAACTCAGAGGGCTTATCTCTAAATAATTTACTAGGGGACATGCTGCTAGCAGGTATAAGTTAACCTGTGCCAACTAAATAGTACAGATTTCCTATTGCGAATAGATACCAATAAGCTAAACTAGCATTCAGTTAGCGGCTGCGAGCCAATGGATGGGAGGGGAGTCACATGGCAGGCAGGAACACGGTCCAACGCGGGATCATCCTCGAGACGCTCAACAATCTCGCGAACCACCCCACGGCTGACGAGGTCTATGACGCCCTCCACGAGGATTACCCCTCCATCAGCAAGGCCACGGTCTATCGCACGCTCAACAGGCTTTCGGACGAAGGCGAGGTGCTGCGCGTCAAGATCAACAACGGCGCCGACCACTTCGACCACAACGTCTTCGAGCACTACCACGTGCGCTGCACGGGCTGCGGCAAGGTCGACGACGTGCTGATTCCCATCCTTAAGAACGTGAACGAAGAGGCGGGGGAGTCATCGGGTTACGCGATCAGCGCCCACACGCTCCAGTTCGACGGCCTCTGCCCGGCGTGCCAGGCAAAGAGCGGCGCTAACGAACAGTAGAACGTGCCCTCGGGAGGGCATACAGGAGAGGTTGGCCGGGCCGGGGAGCCTGGCCAAGACTAAGGAGGTCACCATGGCCAAGTGGGTTTGCAAGGTTTGCGGTTACGTGCACGAGGGCGACGAGCCGCCCGCGGAGTGCCCGGTCTGCCACGTCGGCGCCGACCAGTTTGAGGAGGTCAAGGGCGAGATGACACTCGCTGCCGAGCACGAGTTCGGCACCTACGCCAAGACCGTCAAGGACAACCCCGAGATCTCTGACGAGGACAAGGCCTATATCCTCGAGCAGCTCAAGGCCAACTTCAACGGCGAGTGCTCCGAGGTGGGCATGTATCTCTGCATGGCCCGTATCGCCCACCGCGAGGGCTATCCCGAGGTCGGCCTCTACTGGGAGAAGGCAGCCTATGAGGAGGCCGAGCACGCCGCCAAGTTCGCCGAGCTCCTCGGCTCCGAGCTCGAGCCGCACATGACGGCCTCCACCAAGGAGAACCTCGCCTGGCGCGTCGACTGCGAGTTCGGTGCCACGCAGGGCAAGGTCGACCTCGCCGCCTGCGCCAAGAAGAACGGCCTCGACGCCATCCACGACACCGTCCACGAGATGGCCAGGGACGAGGCCCGTCACGGCAAGGCGCTCAAGGGCTTCCTCGATCGCCTCTTCTAGGCTAAGCTAGCTTCTGCTGCGCGTCAGGGCGGCGGGGTTTCGGCCCCGCCGCCTTTTCCTTTTCGTGAACTGTCGCAAATGCGGCGTATCTCTTGGCCGCCAGGGGCGCCCCGCGTGCTAACATAGCCACTCGAAAGCTGTGATGGGGACGAGTAGTC
>CAVIES010000224.1:0-2577 GCA_963641675.1 Anaerovoracaceae bacterium | reverse complement strand
CGCCGTGCCCGTGCCCGTTCTCGGCGTTCCCGGCTGCGCCATGTACAACAAGGCGACGGTCCTTGACCTCGTGCTACCGCGCGTAGCGGCGGGTGTGCCCCTGGTTAAGCGGGACTTTGTGGTGATGGGGGAGGGCGGCTTCTGTCTTGGTTGCAAGCCCTGCACCTTCCCCGTCTGCCCCTTTGGCAAATGATACGAAGGGACAGTCCCTTCGTATCATTTTGAGGAGAGAATCATGTCTGACGTTGCCTACACCGCTGCGGTCATTACCGTGAGCGACCGATCAGCCGCCGGCGCGCGCGAGGACGCGTCCGGCCCCGCGCTCGTTGAGCTGCTCAACGCGCACGGCTATGACGTGGTATCGACCGCGATTGTCCCGGACGAGAAGCCCCAGATAGAAGCCGCGTTGCGTGCTGCCGTGGCTGCCGACGTGGCACTTGTTTTGACCACGGGCGGGACGGGCTTCTCACCGCGTGACGTCACGCCTGAGGCCACGACTGCCGTCTGCGAGCGCATGGCGCCCGGGATCCCCGAGGCCATGCGGGCCGCGTCGATGGCCATCACGCCGCGCGCGTGCCTCTCTCGCGAGGCTGCGGGGATTTGCGGTCGCACGCTTATCGTAAACCTCCCTGGCAGTCCCAAGGCCGCGCAAGAGAACATCGAGGCCGTGATCGACCCCATCGCCCACGGGCTGCGCATCCTGCGCGGCGGCCCCGTGGACTGCGCAAACACCGCGCATTAAATGCGTCGCCCCCTGTGCCAGGTGAGTACTTTGGTTGAAGCCAAAGCACTCACCTGGCACAGGGGGCGACGGGCGCGAGGCAGAATTCCCTACAGCCCCTTGGCGAAGGCAAGAAGCTCGTCGACGTGCTCGGGCTTGGTGGCCCAGGAGGTCACGAAGCGGATGACGAGTCGGCCGTCGGGGAGCTGTGCGAAGACTTCGCAGCCCACGGCGTCGACGAACTTGCGCGCCACGTCCTTCTCGACCACGAAGAACTGCTGGTTGGTGTTGGCGGGCAGGTACGACTCGAAGCCCAGCGCGTTCAGGCCCTCGCGCAGCTTGAGCGCGCACGCGTTGGCGTTGCGGGCGAGGCGCCAGTAGAGCGCCTCGCTGCCGTCTGCAGGCTGCTCGAAGGCGGCCTCGAACTGCACGCCCAGAAGGCGACCCTTGGCCATGAGGCCGCCGCGCTCCTTGACCAGGTAGGGGAACGACGCCTTGAGCTCGGGGTCGGAGATGACCATGGCCTCGCCGAAGAGCATGCCGTTCTTGGTGCCGCCCAGGTAGAAGGCGTCGGCGCGGGCGGCCAGGTGCTTAAGCGACAGGTCGTTGCCCTCCGACGTCAGCGCCGTGGCCATGCGCGCGCCGTCGACGTAGACCTTGAGGTCGTGGCCGTGCGCCCAGTCGCAGATGGCGTCGAACTTCTCGCGGGTCCAGACGCCGCCGAATTCGGTTGCGTTTGTGATGTAGATCATCTTAGGGAGCGTCATGTGGCGGCCGGTCATGGTCTGGTTGACGTACATGAGCTCGGCCAGCTCAGGCGAGAGGAAGCCGTCGGTGTCCTGCGTGGCCAGCACGGTGCGCCCGCAGGCGGCGATGGCGCCCGTCTCGTGCGTGTTGATGTGGGCATCCTTGGTGCAGATGACGCCCTCCCAGTCGTGCAGCATGCCCGTGACGCCCACGATGTTGGCCGACGTGCCGCCGATACAGAACTCCACGTCCACGTCGTCGCGCCCGCAGGCGGCGCGGATCAGCTCGCGCGCGTGTGCGCAGTGCGGGTCGCCCTCGGTGTAACCCACACACTGCTCGCCGTTCGTGCGCACAAGCGCGTCCATGATCGCGGGCGCCGCGCCCTCGGAGTAATCGTTGCGGAACAGGTGCATGGTGGGGTCCTTCTCGACGGGGTGTGCTGGAATTGGTTGCTTGCGCTTACCCTAGCAGCTTGGAAAGGTGGACGGAGCAGATTTTCTCAATCGCCAATCAGCGAGAAACGATTCATCGGATTGCGGCGCTGGTTTTCAATTGCGAGGACTGTGATAAGCCGTTTTTCTTCATCGACGTGGTAGTACACGCCGTAGCGGGCGCAGAAGAAAACGCGGCAATCTATTGGCGGACGTGCCGCCTCATATGCCGGGTCGTACTCCTCCCCGTAGTAGGGGTGCTCTGCGAGAAAGTCGATGAGCGAGCCAATCCGCGCGTACACTTCGTCAGGCTGCACTGCCGAGTATGCATAAACGGCCTCGTCGGTCATCTCGATGTCGAATGGGGCGAGAGGGTTCTCGTCGGCTTGGTAACTCTTACTCGGCATTGCGAGCAGCCCGAATCCGGTCGGCATCCTGCTTGGCCTGGGTCCACGAGCGGGTGCGGCCGTTGAGCATGTCGTCGTATCCGCGAGCAATGGCACGCTGCACGCGCTCCTCACGCTCCCTGACCGCGGAGAGTGCGCGTGCCTGGCGATCGAACTCCTCAGCGTCCATTACCACGAGCGATGCCGAACCGTTCTTGGTGAGATATACCGGCTCGCCAGTCTCGTGGCACATCTGAGCAATGGGCCCTAGGTTTCTCTGCAGGTCTGAGAT
>CAVIES010000223.1:0-2612 GCA_963641675.1 Anaerovoracaceae bacterium | reverse complement strand
GTCGTCGCGCCTCGCGGCGGCCGTAGCAAAGTCGCAATAGCGGCATCGCCTCACACAGAAGGGAACATGAAGGTAGAGAGCCCCTACGCTCACAGCGAGGCCTCGAGCTCGTCGGCAAGCGCCAGATACTCCTCAACGCCACGGCAGTGCATGGCACGCTCGCGCCAGGCGGCGGCCTCGGGTACGCCGCGCAGATACCAGCCGGCAAGGCTGCGGGCTCGGGCCATGTGGGCACCCGTGGCCTCAAGCAGGCGCACGTGCAGGCGGAAGGCCGCCAAACGCATGGCAGGCGTCACCTCAAGCTCGCTCTCCCCTGCCATAACGCGGCGCGCGTTTTCGAAGATCCATGGGTCGCCATAGCTGCCGCGGGCAATAAAGCAAGCGACTGCCCCGGTCTCCTCGCGAAGGCGAGCGGCACGAGCAGCGTCAAGCGCATCACCAGAGGCAATTACCGGCACGTCAACGGCACGAACCACATCCGCGATAAGCGAGGCATCGGACTCGCCGCGATACATCTGCGAAGCCACACGCCCGTGCACGGCTACGGCGGCAACGCCGGCGTCTTCCATCGCTCGGGCAAAGTCTGCGCCCACGAGCTTGCCGGGCACGCGGCCCACGCGAATCTTCACGGTGACGGGAACGTCCAGCTCCTCGCGCAGCACGCGGACGATCTGGGCCGCCTTCTCGGGCTCGTCCAAGAGCGCTGATCCCGCGCCGCCCTTGGTGACCTTGGGCACGGGGCAGGCCATGTTCACGTCGACGAGCGCGAGCTTCTCGCCCACGCGCTCGGCAACCTGGCCGGCCGCCTCGCGGAAGTGCTCCGGGTCGGCGCCAAAGAGCTGTACGGCAAGGTCAGGCTCGGCGGCGTTGGGTACCACGAGCTGCCAGGTCTTGTCGCTCTTGTAGTGGATGCCCGTGACGGAAACCATCTCGGTGTAGGCAAGCGCGGCGCCGCCGGCTCGCATCATGATGCGGTACGCGGCGTCGGTCACGCTCGCCATGGGAGCCATCAGGAACGGCTTGGCGGCAAATCGCTCAGCGAGCGAGCCCTCAGAGGCAAACGGCTCGGGAGGCCAGGAGAGGCCAGCGCCGGCCGCACCTTCCTCCATCACGCGCACGGTGGCGTCGCTCGCCGCAAGCGCCTCCTGCTCGGCTGTGCGCACCGCGGAGCGAGCCACTACTCGTCCACCTTGAGGATCGCCATGAAGGCCTCCTGCGGCACGTCGACCGAACCGATGGCCTTCATGCGCTTCTTGCCCTCCTTCTGCTTCTCGAGCAGCTTGCGCTTACGGCTGATGTCGCCGCCGTAGCACTTGGCAAGCACGTCCTTGCGCATGGCCTTGACGGTGGAGCGGGCAATAATCTTGTTGCCGATGGCGCCCTGGATGGGCACCTCGAACTGCTGGCGCGGAATAATCTCCTTGAGCTTGTCGCAGAGGCCGCGCGCGAGGTTGTAGGCCTTGTCCTTGTGGACGATGAACGAGAGTGCGTCCACCTCGTCGCCGGAGAGCAGGATGTCGAGCTTCACGAGCTCGCTCACGCGGTACTCGCTGAACTCGTAGTCGAGCGAGGCGTAGCCCTTGGTACGGCTCTTGAGCTGGTCGAAGAAGTCGAGGATGAGCTCTGCGAGCGGCATGTCGAAGTGCATCTCCACGCTCTTTGACGTGAGGTGGATCATGTCGGTCGTGACACCGCGGTGCTCGATGGCGAGCTGCATCACCGCTCCGGTGAATTCGGGCGGGCAGATGATCTTGGCCTTGAGGTAGGGCTCCTCGATGTGGTCGATGCAGGTGACGTCGGGCAGGTCCTGCGGGCTGCGCACGGCAACCATCTCGCCGTCGGTCTTGTAGACGTGATAATCCACGCTCGGGCTCGTTGCGATGAGGTCGAGGTTGAACTCGCGCTCGAGGCGCTCCTTCACGACCTCCATGTGAAGAAGGCCGAGGAAGCCGACGCGGAAGCCGAAGCCAAGCGCCACGGAGGTCTCGGGCGACCACGTGAGCGATGGGTCGTTCACGTGGAGCTTCTCAAGCGCGTCGCGCAGGTTCTCGTACTCCTTGTTGTCCACCGGGAAGAGGCCGGTATAGACCATGGGCTTGGCCTCGCGGTAGCCCGGGAGCGGCTCGGCGGTGGGCCTCTCGGCATAGGTGAGCGTGTCACCAACGTGTACGGCCTCGGGGTCCTTGATGCCCGTGACCACGAAGCCGACCTCGCCGACGCCGATCTCGTCCACGAGCATCTCGGCCGGGCGCTTCACGCCCACGCCGTCGACGAGGAACTTCTCGCCGCCCTGCATCATGAGCAGGTCGTCGCCCTTGGCGATGTGGCCGTCAAAGACGCGCACCGTGGCCACGACGCCGCGGTACTCGTCAAAGTAAGAGTCGAGGATGAGGGCCTTAAGCGGCGCGTCATAGTCGCCGGAAGGCGCGGAGACGAGGAAGACGATTGCCTCGAGCAGATCGTGGATGCCCTCGCCAGTCTTACCAGAGACGCAGACGGCGTCGTCGGCGGGGATGGCAAGCTCCTCCTCGATCTCTTCCTTCACCTCGTCGGGGTGCGCGGAGGGAAGGTCGATCTTGTTGATGGCGGGCACGATGTCGAGGTCCGCATTC
>CAVIES010000222.1:0-2616 GCA_963641675.1 Anaerovoracaceae bacterium | reverse complement strand
GCCTTGAGGCCCTCCCGGACGGTGTCAGACTGATGCGGACCCTCGTGCAGCACGCAGCGAACACCCAAGCGCTCGCTCAGCGCAAGCACCTCGGGGCTTCTCGTCACCACCACAACGTCCAGAATGTCCGCCGGAAGCGCGGAGAGAGTGCATTGCAGAACCGGTTGGCCCATAAAATCCGCAAGCAACTTGTTGGAGCCAAAGCGACGAGCAAGGCCCGAGGCCATGACCACGCAGCCAACACGCGGCACGCCGCAAAAGCCCGAGAAGCACTCGGCAAAGTTGCGGCGAAGGTCCTTCTCGCAGGCGTGCTCGAAGGCCTGGTAGCGCTCCAGGAGCTCGCGCGCCTGGGGAGTCAGGCGGCTACCTCCCCCACCGGCGCCGCCAATGGTGCGCTCCGTCAGAACGAACCCAACGGACGCCTCGGCCACCTTCACCATGCGGCTCGCCTTGGTGTAGGCCATGCCCATGCTGATGGCCGCGGCGCGCAGGCTTCCGGTTTGCTCGATGCGCGAGAGAAGCTCGCGCGGCCCGGGGCCAAAGACGCGCTGGCCCTCCTCGCCCATAAGATAGGTGCGCAGGTCAGGCCTCATAGCGCGTCCCCCTCGGTCGAACAGGCGAGCGTCGCGCCAAGGTCAATCTCGCGGCCACGCACGAACTTGCGCTCTACCCGTCCGCCCTCTTCGGCGAGAAAGACGAAGCGCTCCAGGCGCTCCAGCGGCAAGAGCTCACGCGCGGGGCTGATGCCCGAATCATCCAGCACCAGCGCGTCAAACTCGGCGCCCCGCGCAAAGACCCCGACGTTGCCAAAGAACGAACCGCCAGCGGCCGTGGCCAACCAGAACGCCTCCTGCCAGCTGAGCGGAGCCAGGTCTTGGTCCACGAGGCGCCAGCGTAGCTTGCTGGCCGCAACCGCATCCGACATTGCGCGCCACATGGAGAGGCTGGCGCCGCCGGCAACGTCGGTCCCCAGGCCGACGTTCATGCCGAGGTCAAGATAGTGCCGCACAGGCGCGATGCCGCTGGACAGCTGCGCGTTGGACTGCGGGCAGTGTGCCACAAAGGTCTTCGTGCGGCGCAGGAGATCGACTTCCTCCTCGCCCGACCACACACAGTGGGCCATCACGGTATGCGGCCCCAGAATACCAGGACGCTCGTAGGTCTGGCCGTAGCAGCCGGCCCAGGGACAAAGCTCCGCCACCCAGGCGCCCTCGGAGGGGTTCTCGGAGAGGTGGCTCTGCACAGGCAGGCCCCGCTCGGCGCAAAGCTTGCCCAGCTCGGCCATGAGGCCGTCCGTCACGCTGGGCGTAAAGCGAGGCGTCAGGATGGGCGACGTGCGCTCAAAGCGGTCGGACACCGCGTCCAACCAGGCAAGGGTTGCCGCAAGCGAGCCCTCGCTCGTCTCGCAGAGGTCATTCGGGGAGTTGCGGTCCATGTTGACCTTGCCCACATAGGCGACAAGGCCCGTGTCTTCCAGAAGCTCCATCAGACGCACCGTCGCGTCCACGTGCAGCGTGCCAAAGACCACCGCACGCGTGGTGGCGCTGCGGCGAAGCCCGTCGGCAAACCGTGCGTAAGCCGCGTCCGCGTACGCCACGTCCGCGTATCGCGCCTCCTCAGGGAAAGTCCGCGCGTTTAGCCAGTCGAGAAGCTCAAGGTCCATGCCAAGCCCCCGGAAGGCATACTGAGGCGCGTGCAGGTGGAGGTCAACCAGCCCCGGCACCACGAGCCTGCCTGAGCAGTCCACCACAGGAAGCGCCGAGAAGCGCTCCGGCAACTGGTCAGCCGCAAACACCCCCTGGCAGACGCCGTCGACGCACACGGCCGCGCCATCGGGCACACAGGCGACCTCCGTCTGCGAGGCGCTCCAGCAGATGTCGCCCTTGAGAACAAATGAACCGCAGGTCATAGGGCTTCTCCCCTCTTGATTGCCGATGGCGTGGCAAAGCCCCTAGAGCCCAGACTCAATCTGACGCACGCGCTCGTAGAGCCAGTCGTTGGTGGGCGTAACGATGCCGTGCTTGCGACCGAGCTCGCGGATGGCGCCTGAGAACTCGTCAACCTCGGTAAGCTTGCCGTTCACGCGGTCCTGCGCCATCGAGGGCATGCCTTCGGGGTCAATGCCACGTACGATGCCGATCATCTGCGCGAGGTCGTCCTCGGTCAGACGCACTCCCTCGGCCTCGGCCACGGCGCGCACCTCGCGCATGGCGGCCACAAAGCAGCGGAACTGCTCGCCAGCCGGGTCGCTGACGGTACCGTAGTTGCCGGCATAGACCATGCAGGTCTGGTTGAGACCCACGTTGAGCATGAGCTTGGCCCACATGCGGTGACGGATGTCGGTCTCAACCACGTGAGAGATGCCCGCGCGCTCGTAGAGGTCCGCAAGGTCGCTCACGGTCGCGGCGTCGGTTGCCTCGGCCGCACCAAAGCAGATCTCGCCCGTGTGCGAGAAGGTCAGCGCATTGCCAATGAAGACGGCGTCCATGCCCTGCGCCACGCTGAGCACCGTGCGGTCCCAACCAAAGCGCTCGGCGATGACGGCCTCGCTGCGGATGCCGTTGCACAAAGACGCGATGCGCGTCTCGGGCCCCACCACGGCCTCCATGGTGTCAA
>CAVIES010000221.1:0-2620 GCA_963641675.1 Anaerovoracaceae bacterium | reverse complement strand
GCTATCTGGTGGACACCGAGGACGCCTATCTGCGCGAGCTGGACAAGGACCTGCCCAACGCCACGCAGATCTACGACCCGCCCTCGCCGGACTTCAACATCATCAAGGCTTCGGTCTATTGCGACGACATCAACCAGTGCGTGGACATGGCCTACGTGCTTGAGCGCGAGCTCTCCAAGTGGTTCAACTTTCTGCCGTCCGGCAGCCACTGGATCGACGTGACGCCTCGTCACGTAAGCAAGGCCACCGGCGTGGCGCAGCTGCTGCGCTACTACGGCATCGGGCCCGAGAACGTCCTGGCCTTTGGCGACTCGATGAACGACTACGCGCTGCTGCGCTATGCGGGCCAGGCCTACGTTATGGACAACGCCCGCGACGCCCTGAAGCAGGTGGCCACCAAGGTCATCGGCCCCAACAGCGAGCATGCCGTGCAGAAGTGCATGGCCGAGCTTCTCGAGTCTTTGTAGGGAAGCGTGTGGGGGAGCGTATGGACGAGCTAGACGAGAAGAGCGTGGAGGGCGAGAAGGACGCCGCGACGGCGGAGGCCGGCGTGGGCGCGGGTCTTGCCGCCGATCCCAACGACGGTCGCCCGGTGCCGCCACGAGTCGATGACGTCGCGCGTCCGCACGGCCACCTCAAGGTCACGCGTCGCCAGGCGGTTCTCGGCGGAGCGGGCGTTCTTGCGGCCGCAATCGCGGGCGCGGTGGGCATCTCTCGCTATATGCGCAGGACGCAGAGCGTGGCGACAGAGCCCAGCAGTTCGGAGGCCGACTCCAGCAAGCTGGGCGGCAAGCTCACCATGTACACGTGCTGCCCGGACAGTCTGGTGAACGCCTTTGTGCCGGCGTTCCAGCAGCAGACGGGCGTTGCGGTGGACGTGCGCCAGATGGACGCGGCATCAATGATCGAACTTGTGGCGGCAGAGGGCGGCTCTGGCGCGCCCATTGCCGACGTAGTGTGGGGTGCCGACGCCAGCTGGTACACGGTGGTTCACGACAAGTTGGGGCGCTACATCAGCTCGCAGGCCGATGGCGTGATGACGGAGCTGTGCGACTCCGAGGGCTACGTGACGCCCGTTACGCGCGAGGCCACGGCCATTGTGGTCAACCGACAGATCGCCCAGAACCTGGACCTTGAGATCACGGGCTACGCGAGCCTTCTGAGCTCAAGGCTTGCTGGTCGCGTGGCGCTTGCGGACCCCACGCGCGATGCGGACGCGTTTCTGCAGCTGGTGGGCGTGCTCGGCGGCAAGGACAAGTGGGCGCTGGCCCAGAGGCTCTTTGAGCAGGCGAGTAGTGCCGTGTGCCAGTCGGCCGACGACGTCATTGATGCCGTGCTGGGCGGAAGCGCCGTGTGCGGTCTTCTCGGCGAGCAGCGCGCCCGGGCTCTGATGGCCTCGACCGACGAGGTGGATGTCGTGATGCCCGCCGAGGGCGTGGTTGCGCTGGCGAGCAACACCGCGATTCTCAACGGGTGCTCGAACCTGGCCCAGGCCCAGGCGTGGGTTGACTACGCGTGCGGCCACGACGGCCAGCAGGCCGCGGCCGACAAGACCTACCTCAGGTCCGTGAGGGAGGACGTCAGCCTGCACTCGGACATGCCGGCGGAGTCCGGCCTTGAGGTGGTTGAGCTGGAGCAGACCGAGGTGACCGCCGGGCGCGAGGAGCTTCTTGCCACGTGGGCGAGCGTGCTCGACGGCACGTGGACGCCCACGACGGCGGAGAGCGACGCCGCGGAGGGCGATGACGACGGCGATGACGCTGCTGCTGGCGATGACGCCACTGCGGACGGCGCGCCCGCGAGCGCGGAAGGGGCGCCACAATCTGACGGCGAATAGGGATTTTCTCGCTGATGCGCCACGTAAATGGGGTGCATAGGGATTTTGGTGCCCCAAAGGCCTCGGTTTGCCCTGATTCGAGAGCGAATTTCCCTGCGCGCGCCCTTTAAATGGCGCATTCATCCGAAATTCCCTATGCGACCCCTTTTTGTGGCGCACTTTGCGCGTTGTTGGAGCGTCGTTGATGCGCCGTTGGTGCGCTGCGGCGCGCACAATAGCGTTGTCATTCGAAAAACGCCCCAACGAGCAGGGAGAACACGATGAGCGCAGACGAGAAGATCCAGGAGCAGCCCCTTGCGGACGATCAGCTGGCCAAGACCTCCGGCGGCAGGACCAAGTACCACGACGCGCAAAACGACAAGTACTACATCTTCTCGAGCTCGTTCCACACGTATGACGAGCAGTACCTTTGCCCCAACTGCGGGCAGCCTCTGAGCTCGACTTTTGGCATCTATTTCACGTGCAGTGCGTGCGATGAGTCGTGGTTCGACGAAGACAAGCTCGTCCCGAATGTTGCCAACTGGTCTTGTGTCTCAAAGAGCGACTACGACAAGAACCACGGGCACTAGGGAAGTTTGCACCTTCCTAAGTTTGTCGTGTGACTGACGGTGAATGTGGAGCTTATTTGTTGACGTTGGCCTCTTGTTGATTCTTGCGAGAAGTACGCGTATAGTTCTTTCTTGCGCAAACGCGCGCCCAAACATATTGCGGGGTGGAGCAGTCTGGTAGCTCGTCGGGCTCATAACCCGAAGGTCGTAGGTTCAAATCCTGCCCCCGCGACCA
>CAVIES010000220.1:0-2627 GCA_963641675.1 Anaerovoracaceae bacterium | reverse complement strand
GCCCTCACCAACACCGAGCTCGACCGGGTCGACGCCGGTTTGGGACACCTGGGAGGCAGTCGCCTCCCCACCGGCCTCAAGCACGTAGGCGAGGTTTTCAACGCGCGCGGCGAAAAGGTTGGCGACTGGAGATTCGGCACGCTTTACTACGACAAGTGCCCGGACTGCAGAAGGCCGATGCATCAAGGCACCTTGGGAGTCATGTACTGCGACCCCTGTGGTAACAGGGTGATAGGCTATTTCATGGACACTTGGGAGGGCTCCGAGAAGGAGCTCATGCAGGCGTCGCTCTAGCCCTGCGGCAAACGGGCCAAAGAGCCCGCAATGTAAAGCCTCGTCCCCCGGGCAATTCGTCCATTGCTTCTCTCGCCGAGAATCAAATACACTTGTTGTCGTTATGCAGATACCGCACGTAAAGCCGTGAGCGCATGGGGTGCCCATCGACTTTTGCGGGGGGGGTTCACGCCATGGCCGCAGAGCCGCAGACGCCGGGCAATCAGCCGATCAAGCTCACCGACAACTACCCGCTCGTTATCTACCTGGACTACCTCAAGAACGAATACCACATGCTCGAATACGCGCAGTTCCACAACAAGACTGCCAAGTGGGAGGGCACGGTAGACGAACTCATTGAGGTCGGCGCCTCCACCGTCCCTGACACCGAGCTTGCCGCGCAGTTCAAGGCCCTGTTCGGAAGGCAAGAGGCCATGGCCGCGTTTGCGGCGGGCCAGACCGAGCTCACCCTGACCCACCCGCAGTGGAGCGACAGCGGCGAAGTTCACTGGATGGAGACCAAGGTCATTTGCATCGAGAACAGCGCCGACTCCGTAAAGTCAATCTCCGTGGCCAAGTGCATCGACGCACAGAGGGAGATCGAGGAGGCCAACCGCCTGCTCGAGGAGCAGGTGCTGGTGTTCAATGCCCTGTCGCGCAACTTCAAGAACGTCTACCTGGCCGACCTGAACAAGAAGACCGCCCGCATCCTCAAGCTGGACGCCGCCTACGTTGACGTTCCGGGCAAGACCGACCACCACGAGTTCCCGTTTGACGCCGTGGTCACGCACTGGATCGACACCATCGTCTACCCCGACGACCGTGACAAGCTCAGGGGCGTCATCACCGCCGAGAACGTCAAGCAGGTGCTCAAGACCAAAGACGAGATGGTGGGCAACTACCGCAGCCTCGTGGACGGCAAGCTGCACCACTTCCAGTACAGCCTTTGCAAGGCTGACGAAGCTGGCACCAAGGTCATCCTGGGATTCCAGAACACGGACGAGATTGTCGACGAGCACCTCGCCGCCATGGATCGCGAGAAGGAGAAGGAAGTCGCGCTTGAGGACGCGCTCAACCTCGCGCGCCACGCCACCCGCGCCAAGACGACCTTCCTCAGCAACATGTCCCACGATATCCGCACGCCGATGAACGCCATCATCGGCTACACGGCGCTGGCGCAGTCGCACCTTGACGACCGCGCCCTCGTCCAGGACTACCTGGCCAAGATCCACACCTCGAGCACGCACCTGCTGAGCCTCATCAACGAGATCTTGGACATGAGCCGCATCGAGAGCGGCACCGTCAAGCTCGAGGAGAACGTGACGCACATCCCCGACGTGCTGCACGACCTCCGCACGATGATCCAAGGCCAGGTAAACGCCAAGCAGCAGCACCTCTACATCGACGCGCTGGACATCGTCAACGAGGACGTCATCACCGACAAGCTGCGCCTGAACCAGGTGCTGCTCAACATCGTGAGCAACGCCATCAAGTACACGGCGGCCGGCGGTGACATCATCATTCGCGCGAAGGAGGAACCCAGCAGCCTGAAGGGCTATGCGACCTACGAGTTCAGCGTGAAGGACACCGGGCGCGGCATGTCGCCCGAGTTCGTGGAGCACGTGTTTGACAGCTTCTCTCGCGAGCGCACCTCAACCGTAAGCGGCATCCAGGGCACGGGCCTGGGCATGGCCATCACCAAGAACATCGTGGACATGATGAACGGCAACATCTCCGTTACGAGCGAGGTCGGCAAGGGCTCTGAGTTTGTCGTGACGCTGGACTTCAAGCTGGCGGAGAGCTCGCCTGTCTACCAGCCGGTCCCTGAGCTGCAGGGCGCGCGTGCCCTTGTGGTGGACGACGATGTCAACACGTGCCAAAGCGTGGGCAAGATGCTGCGCGAGATCGGCATGCGCCCCGACTGGTCCACCTCCGGGCACGAGGCCGTCGTGCGCGCCGAGGAGGCCGCAAGGTTCAAAGAGGAGTACAAGGCCTACATCATCGACTACCTGATGCCCGACATGAACGGCATCGAGACCGTGCGCCAGATCCGCCGCGTCATCAGCGACGAAGTGCCGATCATCGTGCTGACCGCCTACGACTGGGCCGACTTTGAGGAGGAGGCGCGCGAGGCGGGCGTCACCGCGTTTGTCGCCAAGCCGATCTTCATGTCCGAGCTACGCAAGGTGCTCACGCGCTCGGACGAGGACGAGGCCGGCACCGCAAACGAGACGCCCCACTACGACTACACCGGTCGTCATGTGCTGCTGGTTGAGGACAACGAGCTCAACCGCGAGATCGCAACGGCCATTCTAGAAGAGGCTGGCATCACGGTCGACACCGCGGAGGACGGC
>CAVIES010000219.1:0-2631 GCA_963641675.1 Anaerovoracaceae bacterium | reverse complement strand
CAGCGGGCGGTCAACCGCTGCAACCGTCACACGCGCTAGGGCGCGGGAAAGGGGCTTCGCATGGACGAGACCCAGAACACCTCGGAGGCCAAGGCCGAGGAGGGCAAGACCTTCACGCAGGAGGACGTCAACCGCATCGTCGCCGACAGGCTCAAGCGAGCCAAGGCGGACGCCGCCGAGATGGACGAGCTGCGCAAGAAGGCCGCAGAGCTGGACGAGCTGAAGGCCGCGAGCCAGAGCGAGCTGGAGCGCACGCAGAAGGCGTACGCCGACGCATCCGCAGAGCTGGAGCGCATGAGGACCGAGGCCGCGCACAACGCGCTGGTGGCCAAGGTCTCCGCCGACACCTCGGTACCGGCCGCGCTGCTGAAGGGCGAGACCGAGGAGGAGCTGGCCGAGAGCGCCGAGGCGCTCAACGCGTGGCTCAAGAGCCAGAGCGGCTTCCCGACCGACAAGGGCGGGGCGGCCACCGGCTACCACGGGCCGACCAACGAGCAGATAGCGCAAGTCAAGAACCCCGCAGAGCGCGTGAGGCTGCGTGCGCAGATGCACGCCGCCCAGCGCTAACCGAAAGGAGCCAACATGGCCGTTGAGACCAACACCACCACCTCCGCCGACATGATCGCCGCGCTGGACGAGGAGTTCGTCCTTAACTACAAGGGCGAGGCCGACCGTCTGGTCGAGCTTCTCGGCATCACCGGCGTGGAGACCGTCTCCGCTGGCACCGCCATCTACCAGGTCAAGATTACCGGCGAGCTCGCCACCGACGCCGTGGAGGAGGGTGACCTCGTCGCGCTCTCCAAGTACAAGGCCGAGCGCGTGGCCATCGACGCCGTCGAGCCGAAGAAGTACCGCAAGCTCACCACCGCCGAGGCCATCCTCAAGGCCGGCCCCGAGATCGCCGTCACCCGCACCGACAACAAGATGATGTCCAACGTGCGCAACGGCATGGTCTCCGACTTCTTCGCCGCCCTCAAGAACGGCACCGGCGCCGCCACGGGCAAGAGCCTGCAGGCCGCTCTCGCCCTCGCCGACGCCCAGCTCGCCGACACCATGGAGAGCAACGGTGACGAGGGCGCCAACGTCGTTCACTTCGTCAACCGCCAGGACGCCGCCGAGTACCTCGGCCAGGCCAACATCACCACGCAGACCGTGGCTGGCCTCACCTACCTCGAGTCCTTCCTCGGCATCCCGTCCGTCTTCCTGACCAACAAGGTCGAGAAGGGCACCCTCTACGTCACGGCCTCCGAGAACCTGCACGCCTTCGGCGTCGACTTCTCCGGCCTCGAGGGCGGCGGCCTCTCCTACGCCACGGACGGCTCCGGCCTCGTCGGCGTCTCCCACGACCCCGTCAAGAACCGCGCCTCCATCGAGACCAACGTCATCAGCGGCCTCAAGCTCTTCCCCGAGGTCACCGATTACATCGTCAAGGGCACCATCGCCCAGACCGCCTAGGCATAGGCACGAACCGAAGGGAGCCTCCGCATGAAGGCCAACGTAACCAAGCCGTATATCGACCGCGAGACGGGCGTGCTGCACCACGCGGGCGAGGCGGTGGAACTCACCGACGCCCGCGCCGCCGAGCTGGCCGAGGGCGGCTTCGTGGAGGTCGTGGAGGCACCCAAGAGCGCCGCCAAGGCCGCGCCCAAGCGCAAGCCCGCCGCCAAGAAGGCCGCGCAGAAGGAGGCCTAGCATGGCCGCCGAATCCTACGTGACCCTCGAGGAGTACCGGCTGGACGCGCAGGACGAGAAGACGCCCGACGAGCTGGTGGAGGCGATGCTCTCGCAGCAGAGCGCCAAGCTCCGCGCCAAGCTCGGCCGCGCCGCCTCGCGCGTGGCCAAGAGCGAGGACGCCAAGGCGCTCGCCCGCTACCTCGTTGTCGACTCCTCGAAGAAGCGCCTCGTGCGCCCGACCTTCGAGGGCGTCGGCGAGGTGGAGGGCGCGACCCAGGCCAGCTTCACCGCGGGCGGGTTCCAGAGCAGCTACACGCTGCAGAACCCGAGCGGCGCGGCCTACTTCGACCTCGACACGCTCGCCACGCTCAAGCAGCTCCTCGGCTGCGGCCAGCAGCTGGGCACGATCATGCCTAGGGGGCTGTGATGCTGGGCGAGACAGTGACCTTCCACCTCCGCACGGAGGGTGCCCCCGACCCGATGGGTGACCCCACCGTCACGTGGGATGCCATGGAGGTGGCGGGATGCCTCGTGCGCCCCGTCACCTCCTCGGACGAGCCGAGCGAGGACGGCAGGCCGGACGCCGCCAGGGCGCTCTACGAGGTCGTGCTCCCCAAGGGCACGGACCTCTCGCGCCTGCCGCACGCCCTCGCCACGCTCACCGACCGCGGGCAGTCCTTCGACCCCGCCAACGCGGGGGAGGCGCTGCGCGTCATGGGCGAGCCCGACCGCCTGCGCCCCTGCCCGACCAGGTGGGACGCCCTCGCGTACCTCGGGAGGGTGCATGGCTAGCAGCGGCAAGTTTGGGCGCTTCACGCCCAACTCGGCGGGCATCTCCGAGGTGTTCCGCTCGCCCGCCATGAAGTCATTCGTTGACGGCGCGACCCAGCGCGTGGCCTCGCAGGCCAACGCCGCCGAGGCGGCGAACCGCGCGGCGCTGCCGACCAAGTGGCGGCG
>CAVIES010000218.1:0-2644 GCA_963641675.1 Anaerovoracaceae bacterium | reverse complement strand
GGCAAGAAGAGCTCGGGCTCTGCCGAGGAGGAACTTGCCGCCGCCACCGTTGAGCAGCCTGTTGACCCCACGCTTTCCGTCGACGCCGCCGCCGAGCAGGAGATGCACCCCATCGAGCGCATACCTGACATCGCCGGCGTCTCCATCTCGCTCGTGCGCAAGCTCGCCGACTGCGGCATCATCCGCCTGGTGAAGTCGCCCGCCGGCCGAGACCTCGTGAGGGGGAGTGACCTCCGTCTCATCAAGGCCTGCAACGAGCTCTCGCGCTTTGGCATCGAGCCCAAGAACCTCCGCCAGTACGTGTCCGCCGCTAACCGCGAGATTCCGATGTTCGAGCAGGCGCTTGTCTCCCTCTCGAGACACCAGGGAGAGTCTGAGCAAGACAGGCGCCTGAGGCGCGAGGTCACGCTCGACCGCATGCTCACGCTCACCGGCGTCATTCGCTCCACCATCGTCAAGAACGAGCTACTAGGGGAGTAACGCCTCAGCTCTGCACTTGAATTTTCAACAGGGGATTGGAAGGACAATCATGGACAACAGCACTCAGGCACCGTTCCCGTATGCCAACCTCGTCGTTGACATTCCCGACTACCCCGAGCCCGGCGTCGTCTTCAAGGACGTGACCCCGCTCATCGCGGACGCCCAGGGCTTTGCCGCCACCATCGACGCATTTGCCGAGCACTACCTTGGCCAGGGCATCACCAAGGTCGTCGGCCCCGAGGCCCGCGCTTGGCTCATTGGCGCCCCGCTCGCGCAGCGTCTCGGCGTTGGTTTCGTGCCTGCACGCAAGCCTGGCAAGCTCCCGCGTGAGCACTTCTCCCAGAGCTATGCGCTTGAGTACGGCACCGATGAGCTGCAGATTCACAAGGATGCCCTCAAGCCCGGCGACAAGGTTCTCGTCCTCGACGACCTCGTGGCCACCTCCGGCACCGCCATTGCCTGCGCCAAGCTCATCGAGCAGACCGGCGCTGAGGTCGCTGGCTTTGCCTTCCTGCTCGAACTCGCGTTCCTCAACCCCCGCCAGAAGATCACCGAGGCCTACGACAAGGAGATCTTCTCCCTCATCAAGGTTGACTAGCTGCAAGTTTTTCGATTCTAAGGATGGCGCTCGCACGTGAGCCGAGGCATTGACCCCATACGACGCAGGCTATCGCGTCGATTCCAGGTGAGCTTGGTCTGGGAGGGTGCCCTCGTAGGACTCGCGGCGGGCGCCATCGTTACGTTGTACCGTCTCGCGCTGACGCATGCAGAATCCCTGCTTAGGACCTTCGTCGCAACGGCACAGGAGAGGCCCGTCCTCTTCGTCGGCTGGTTTGTTGCCCTGGCCGCCATGGCGATGGTCGTTGCCGCCCTCGTGCGATTTGAGCCCGACACCTCGGGTTCGGGCATCCCGCAGATCGATGCCGAGGTGATGGGCAAGATGAACTCCCCGTGGCATCGCGTCCTCATCGCCAAGTTCGCAGAGGGCTCCATTGGAGCCTTTGCCGGCCTTTCCCTTGGCAGAGAAGGCCCTTCGGTGCAGCTCGGCGGCATGGCCGGAAAGGCAGTTTCCAAGGCCCTCAAACGCGGAAGGGGAGAGGAGCGCCTGCTCGTCACCTGCGGCGCCGGCGCCGGTATGGCTGCCGCCTTCCACGCGCCTCTTACTGGCGTCATGTTCGCGCTCGAGGAGATCCACAAGACGTTTAACGCGCCGCTCATCATCTCCGTCATGGCGAGCACCGTCATCTCAGACTACGTCACGAGCCAGGTACTCGGCCTGTCTCCCGTCATCAGCTTCTCGCTACCGGAGATCATTCCACACGAGGCATACGCGCTGCTCATCCTATTTGGCATTTTTATGGGTGTAGCAGGGGCTTTGCACAACCTTGGCATGTTTGCGATGCAAGATGCCCTTGGCAAGGTCAAGTATCCCGCCAGAATACTTAGGTACCTAATTCCATTTATGCTCGCAGGCGTCGTCGCCATCGTTGCACCCGACCTCATGTGCGGCGGAGACGCAATCCTCGAGCTCCTCATGAAGCCCGAAGGGCTTGCACTAGGTACACTAGCAGCGCTTTTGCTAGGCAAATACCTGTTCACCGGAATCTGTTTTGGGGCGGGGACGCCAGGTGGCACGCTGTTTCCGCTGGTGATCATGGGCGCGCTTGCCGGAGCTATCTTTGGCAACGTAGCCACGAACCTGCTCGGCCTAGATTCGGCGCTCATGACGAACTTCATGGTGCTTGGCATCGCCGGCTTGTTCTCTGGCGTCGTGAGGGCACCCGTGACGGGCGTCGTACTTGCCTTTGAACTGACGGGGAGCCTCGATGCGCTGCTCTCGCTCTCAGTCGTGAGCGTCTGCGCCTACGTCACGGCAAACATCCTCCAGGTCGATGCCTACTACGAGCACCTTCTCGCACGTCTTCTTGGCACGAGTGCCGAAGAGACTCACGAGCATTGGGGGAGCCACGGCAGGCAACTCCATAGCTACGTTGTCGAATCGGGCTGCTCCGTGGCCTCGCACGCCATCAAGGAGATTGCATGGCCCGAGAATTCGTTGGTGGTCTCAGTCAACCGTCACGGTCACGAGCTTGTGCCCAACGGCTCGTTCACGCTTGAAGAAGGCGACAGGATCCTTGTCCTCATGGATGAGAGCGAGGGAGAC
>CAVIES010000217.1:0-2667 GCA_963641675.1 Anaerovoracaceae bacterium | reverse complement strand
CCGGCCCTCTGTAGCCCGGCGAACCTCTTCGACGTCGCCATCGCCGCCTACCTGCTCGATTCCTCCAAGGGCAGCTACCCCGTGGCAGAGGTGGCCGAGCGCTACCTGGCAGGCACCCTGCCCGAGCCCACGAGCGCCATGCCTGCCGAGGCCGTGGCCGCCGCTGCCTGCCGCGTCCTGGTGGCCCCACTTGCCGAGGCGCTTGAGAAGGACGGCGCCACCCAGCTCATGGGCCAGATAGAGATGCCGCTCGTGCTCACCCTCGCGCGCATGGAGCGCACGGGCCTTAACGTTGACCCGCAGGTCCTGCGCCAGCAGTCGGCCGAGCTCGGCGCCGACATCGAGGCCAGCCGCCAGGCCATCTACGCGCTTGCCGGCAAGGAGTTCAACATCGACAGCCCCATGCAGCTCTCCGGCGTGCTCTTCGACGACCTTGGCCTGCCCACGGCCGGCCTCAAGAAGACCTCCCGCGGCTACTACTCCACCAACGCCAAGGTGCTGGATGAGCTCAGCCACAGCTACCCCGTGGTGGCGGACGTCCTCAGCTACCGCGAGAAGGCCAAGATCAAGAGCACCTACCTCGACGCCCTGCCCGGGCTCGTGGCGGCGGACGGCCGCATCCACACGAGCCTCAACCAAACGGTGGCGGCCACCGGGCGCCTCTCCAGCTCCAACCCCAACCTGCAGAACATCCCTACGCGCAGCGAGCTTGGCCACCGCGTGCGTACGGCCTTTACGGTGGCGCCGGGCTGCGTGTTCCTGGCCTGTGACTACTCGCAGATCGAGCTCCGCCTGCTGGCGCACCTCTCTGGCGACGAGGGCCTGGTGCAGGCCTTCTGCGAGGGGGAGGACTTCCATGCAGAGACCGCCGCGCGCGTCTTTGGCGTGCCGGTGGAGGAGGTTACCCACGAGATGCGCAGCCGCGCCAAGGCGGTGAACTTTGGCATCGTCTACGGCCAGCAGGCCTACGGCCTTTCCACCTCGCTCGGCATCTCGCGCGCGGAGGCGCAGGAGATGATCGACCGCTACTTTGCCGCCTATCCGGGCGTGCGCGCCTACCTGGACAAGACCGTGGCCTTTGCCCATGCCAACCTCTGGGTCTCCACCATGTACGGCCGCAAGCGCCACGTGCCCGACGTGGCCCAGCGCAACGCCAACCTGCGCAACTTTGGCGAGCGCACGGCCATGAACCACCCCATGCAGGGAAGCGCGGCCGACATCATCAAGCTCGCCATGGTGGCCGTGGACAAGCGCATGCGCGAGGAGGGCCTGGCGAGCAAGCTGGTGCTCCAGATCCACGACGAACTGGACTTTGAGGTGCCGGAGGCCGAGCTTGAGCAGATGAGCAAGCTCGTGAAGGAGACGATGGAGGGCGTGGCCGAGCTCCGCGTGCCGCTCGTGGCCGAGGTCTCCTACGGCCCCGACTGGGCCAGCGCGAAGTAGGGGGAGCCGCATGAAGGTCATCGTGTACACGGATGGGTCGAGCAGGGGAAACCCCGGGCCGGGCGGCTACGGGGCGGTGCTTCGCTGCACCACCGCGGCGGGCGAGCTGCACGAGCGCGAGCTTAGCGCCGGCTATGCCCGCACCACGAACAACCGCATGGAGCTCATGGGCGTCATCGCCGCGCTGGAGGCGCTCAAGCGCCCGTGCGAGGTGGAGGTCCACAGCGACTCGCAGTACGTGGTCAACGCCTTCAACCAGCACTGGGTGGAGGGCTGGCAGCGCCGCGGCTGGAAGAACGCCAAGAAGGAGCCCGTGAAGAACCCCGACCTGTGGCAGCGCCTGCTGCGGGCGATGGAGCCCCACAAGGTGAGCTGGGTCTGGGTACGCGGCCACAACGGCGCCGAGCTAAACGAACGCTGCGACGAGCTAGCGGTAGCGGCGGCCACAGCGCCCAAACAGACCCTGCTGGAGGACGCGGGCTTCGAGGGCTAGGCCAACTCTTAACCTAAACAAACGTTTGGCTTAGGCCGCGTAAGATTAAGAAACGTTTAGCTAAAGCCCCGCCGAGGCCATGCGGTGCCCTTGCTACCCGCCAGCGCCGCGCGGCGGGTAGTTGGCAGCAACCGTAACCGCAGGTAGGCGCACAAATCGCGATATCTCCATAAAGTGCGAGCGGCGCGCCTGCGGCGCCACAACCGGTGCGTTTACGCAGCTAGAAAGTCTTGCGCGCCACACGTTGCGCAACAAGCCGCGCCGCACGGGGTGCAGGCGCATCAAACCCGCACACTTAAAGCAACCCAAGGCACCCAATCTTGCGCTGCGTAGGGGCTATAATTGTGCATCTACGCGCGTGGCCGCCGAGCAGGCGCCGCGCCAAATGCCGAAGGGCTGCCGGGCATACGGTGGGCCCCGCCACAAAGACAACCAAGCGCCTGCCCAAGGGGCGGGCATAACACCTCGCAAACTTTGCGGGGGGGGATGGCATGACGAGCGTGAAGGAAGCAAAGGAGGGCACCACCAGCATGAGCACCACCATGCCCGCAGGCGCCCAGACTACCGCTCCCGAGCTTGTCGCCAGCGATGCCGCGCAGGCCGCTGTGGCCGTGCCCGCCGTCGGCGCCGAGCACCCCGCCGCCAGCGAGGCTGCCGCAGCCCCCGCCTTTGAGGCCCCAGCCCCCAGTGACGACATAGATGCCCCCGCCAAGGGCGGCGCTGTCTACTTC
>CAVIES010000216.1:0-2693 GCA_963641675.1 Anaerovoracaceae bacterium | reverse complement strand
ACATGCCCGCCGACGCCGAGGCCAAGAGCTACGACAGCTGGGAGGACGCCGAGGCGGACTTCGCCATCTGGGACGTGGACACGACCGAGACGTCCGAGACGGCATAGGGGGCCTGCGCATGCCCGTCTGGGTCAACAGCATCATCAGCGGCCTGACGCTCGCCGTCGTGACGGCCCTCGCGGGCTACTGCAAGCAGAGCTTCGCCGCGCAGCGCAAGGAGTTCGAGGCGCTGAAGGAGTCGCAGCGCAACCAGCTCAAGGCGTCCATCGTGCGCACCTACGACGAGGCGCGCAGGCAGGGCTTCATCTCCGCGGCCGAGCTCGACACCATGCACCGGCGCGCCGAGAGCTACTGGCAGCTGGGCGGCAACAGCTACATCCACGCCATCATGAGCCACGCCGACACGATGGAGGTCAGGGGGGAGCTTCCCAATGGCTGAGCACATGCGCGAGCCTGTGAAGGGCTCCACGATCATCATCGCCCTCATGTTCGCGGCCGTCGTGGCCTACGTGGCCGTCGATATCTGGGTCTATGCCAGCTACCACAGCTGGATTCCATATGACGCGAGCGCCATCGTCGGCGCGTGCTTCGTGGCCGAGACCGTCTCGCTCGCCAAGCTCAAGATGGCGAAGGAGTCGGGCCGCGCTGCGGATTACTCGAAGAAAGCTTCGAACAGTTTCATGACGAAACTGGGCGTGACCTCGTTGCAGGACTTCTCCGACGAGGCCGTCGCGGCCCAACAAAGCGCAGGTCAGGACACCCACAAGGTCAGCTAGCACATGGAGAGGACAACAATCATGCAGGACATTCAGAGCAAGCTCACCAGCCGCAAGTTCTGGGTAGCCGTCGCGGCCATGCTCGCGAGCATCGGCACCTCCATCGGCGGCGTGGTCTCCGACAACCAGGCGCTCGCCACCGTGGGCGTCGTGTGCCTCATCGCCTCGCAGGCCATCTACAGCTTCTGCGAGGCCTACGTGGACGCGGCATCGGTGAAGGCCGACACCAAGACCACGACCATCAGCGCGACGAGCGCCACGACCATCGCGGCCGTCAACGGCAAGGAGGCCAGCAATGGCTAGCGCGGAGGACGTCCTCAACGTGGCCCGCGGCCAAATCGGCTACAGCCGCTGGACAGACCCCGAGCCGGGCACCGTCTTCGGCCGGTGGTTCGCGTCCGTCACGGGCGATTCCTACTACGGCGAATCGGGCGTGCCGTACTGCGCGATGTTCGTGTCGTGGTGCTTCTGCCAAGCGGGGGCGTCGTTCCCCGGCTACCCGAGCGCCTACTGCCCCGACATCGTCGATGCGGGCTACGCGGCGGGCGCGACCCCGTACAACGAGGACGCGCGGCCGGGCGACCTCGTGCTCTTCGACTGGGGCGGGGACGGCGTGGCCGACCACGTCGGCATCGTGGAGAGCAATCATCCAGAGGCCGACTACATGACCACCATCGAGGGCAACACCTCCAGCGGCGATGCGGGCTCGCAGTCCAACGGCGGCGGCGTCTATCGGCGCGAGCGGCCGTACAGCTGCATCCGCTGCATCGTGCGGCCGTCCTACGACGGCGAGAGCGGCGGCGGCGAGTCCACCACTGACGGCCTCGACGTCGACGGATGGTGGGGGAGCGCCACGACCGAGCGGATGCAGGAGTTCTTCGGCACGCGAATCGACGGCGTCGTGAGCGGCCAGTGCAGCGCCGACTCGTGGCGTCACCAAGGTTGCCCGAGCTTCGAGTACGGCGACGGCGGCTCCATGCTCATCGCGGCCATCCAGCAGCGCCTGAACGAGAACGGATACAACCTCGAGGTGGACGGGCTGTTCGGCGAGAAGTCCATCGACGCGCTGGTAGAATACTTCTCGCCGGCCTCGGGGTGCGAACCGGACGGCACCATCAGCGGCCCGAGCGCGACCGTGATGGCGATGCAGCAGGCGCTAAACGAAGGAAGGTTCTAGCCATGGACCCATTGCGCGGAGACGTCTTCTCCCCGGCCGACGGGGACTACTACCGCGGCCACCGCGCGCTGCGCGGGGAGTCGCGCTACTGCCGCGTGTGCCGGCGCGAGACGCGCGAGATGAAGGCCTCGCGGCTCTTCCTCGGCGTCCTCGTGGGCTACGTGCTCGCCGTCCTCGTGTGGTGTGCGATGGGCCAGCCGTGCTAGCCGCGATCATCGCCTTCGGCGCGGGCTTCTTCCTCGGCGTCGTGTGCATGGCCGTGTGCGCGGCCGGGCGCGGCTGACGTATAATCGTCCTCGACGCGGGTCTTATATAACTTGGGTTGCTCGCCCGTATGTGTTCCCGCGCCGCTCCCCTCGGCGCATACCGCGCGGCCTCTCCATGGATGCTCAACTGCGCGGTCTTTTTTTCGCCCCTCTCGCTTCGGCGGGAGGGGCTTTTTTGCGTTAAGATGCACCCAGCGGCGCGTCCCTATCGCGTCCCAAAATCGCGTTTATGGCGTCGCTGGACGGCGCTGAACGGCACTGAACGACACTAAATGCGCAGGTAGACACTAGGATGCACTACCTCCGCAGAACATGGAGATATAGCCGCACCCCGTCTGACCTGCGGTTCTATCGGATTTCGGTCCCAAATAGTCCCAAATGGACACTCGCCCGACGCGCTACCGCATAAAAGGTTTGCGCGAGAAGGCCCCGCCCACCGCATCGGCGAACAGCCGCGCGGTGGGCTTGTCGTAG
>CAVIES010000215.1:0-2731 GCA_963641675.1 Anaerovoracaceae bacterium | reverse complement strand
CAAGCCCATCGATCGAGCGATACTCGCCCGAGGCGGAACAAGACAGCCTTCCCGAACCCGCCACCAAGGACTTCTCGCCGGCAAAGACGGTGTCTGTCGGGAGAAGACCGAGACCAGCTGCCTCTCCCCCGCCCTCGACGCCATGGGGGTCACGCAGGGTGCGGCCGAGCATCTGGTAGCCGCCGCAGACGCCCATGACAAGCGTGCCCTGGTCGGCAAGACGACGGATGCAGACGTCAAGGCCCTTCTCCCTGAGGAAGGCGAGGTCGGCCATGGTGGACTTTGTGCCGGGGACGATGACAAGGTCGGGTCGTCCGAGCTCTGCGGCCTCGCGGACGTAGCGCACGCCCACGAGGGGATGGCGGTCGAGCTCGTTGAAGTCGGTGAAGTTGGACAGGCGCGGCAGGCGGATGACCGCGACGTCAAGCGTGCCGGAGCCCTGTCCTCGGGCGGCCAGGCGGCTGGAGAGCGAGTCCTCGTCGTCGAGGTCCATGTGCATCATGGGAACGATGCCCAGCACGGGCAGCCCACAGAGGTCCTCGAGCTGGGTGATGCCCGGGCGTAGGATGTCCACGTCGCCGCGGAACTTGTTGACCACGAGGCCCTTGACCATGGAGCGGTCCGCCTCGTCAAAGAGTTGCAGCGTGCCGTAGAGCTGGGCAAAGACCCCACCTGGGTCGATGTCGCCGGCGAGAAGCACCGGCGCGCCCACCATGTGGGCCATGCCCATGTTGACGAAGTCGTCATGGCGCAGGTTGATCTCCGCGGGGCTGCCCGCGCCCTCGATGACGATGACGTCGGACTCGGCGGCAAGCTCGTCATAGCATGCGCGCACCTCGTCCACGAGCTCGTGCTTGAAGGCGAAGTAGTCGGTTGCCTGCATCGTTGCGCGCGGAAGGCCGCGAACGATGACCTGGCTGCCTCGGTCCGTCTCGGGCTTGAGCAGCACCGGGTTCATGCGCACGTCGGCAGGCACGCCCGCGGCCTCCGCCTGCATGGCCTGAGCGCGGCCGAGCTCGCGACCATCAGCAGTGACGGCGCTGTTCAGCGCCATGTTCTGGCTCTTGAAGGGACGCACGCGGTAGCCGTCCTGGGCAAAGATGCGGCAGAGGCCGGCGCACAAGATGGACTTTCCTACGTTTGACATGGTGCCCTGCACCATGATGGGACGTGCCGTCATCGCATGCCTTTCTCGCTGGCGCCGTGCTCTTGGAGCGCGGCGCGGATTGCGTTGACGAGAAGCTCGTTGTTCTCGTGGTCTCGGACGGCCACGCGGAAGTAGCCGGGTCCGAGCCCGTGGTAGTTGGAGCAGTCCCTCACAAGAACCCCGCGTTGTGCAAGGTGCTGGTAGAGATCGGAATCGCTCGAGTGGAACATTAGATAGTTTGCCTGGCCGGGCCAGACCTCAAGGCCAAGCTCTGCCAGGGAGTTGGCAAGCCAGCTGCGCTCACGTGCGACAAGCTCGCGCGTACGGGACACCCACTCGGCGTCTCCGAGCGCCGCCGTGCCCGCCGCCTGTGCCACGCAGGACACGGGCCAGGACTGTCCACAGGCCGCAAGCCTCTCGAGAAGCCCGGCGTCGGAGCACATGAGGTAGCCCAGGCGAAGGCCTGCCATGCCGTAGAGCTTGGTGAAGGCCGAAAGAACCACGAGGTTGGGATTTGCCGCCACCAGGTCGCGCACGGACGAACCCGCAGGATCCGGAAGAAAGCCGTTGAAGCACTCGTCGACGACCAGGCGGGCGCCCACCTGGCGACAGCGCTCGAGCAGACGCACGAGCAGGTCGCGGCCCATGCACAGCCCCGTGGGATTGTTGGGCTCGCAAACAAAGACGACGTCGATGTCGTGTGTGACGCCTGCCAACAGGCGCTCGGTAGGCACGAAGCCCTCCTCGCGCGAAAGCTCGTGGCGCACGACCTGGCATCCCGCCAGGACGAGGGCGTCCTCGTACTCGGAAAACGTCGGCGCGAGGACCAGCGCACGCCTGGGAGCCATGGCCTGGACCAGGCGGCAGATGAGGTCGGCTGCACCGTTTCCCACGGCGACGCAGGACTCGGGCACACCGTCATGATCGGCGATGGCGGCCACGAGCGCGCGGCTCTTGGGATCCGGATAGCGCACGGCGTCGTCCACGGCCGCCACCGCGGCGTCTCTGGCCGTGGGACACATTCCCAACGGGTTGACGTTTGCCGAGAAGTCCACGGGCCTGCACCCGAAACTCTCGACGTAGTCCTCGAGGGCGCCGCCGTGGCGTGTCTTGGGCATGGTCTTCTCGCCCATTACATCACCCCCGCAGCATGCAGAAGCGCCACGCGCACGAGACAGCCAAGCACCAGCATCGCGGCGCTCGCGGCCATCATCAGGCGGTTGGCGCGCTCGATGTCGGCGACCTCGATGGGGCGTGTGTCATCACCGACGGCGGGCTTGTGGACAAGCTCGCCGAAGTAGTAGGCGTCGCCGAGAAGGCGAAGGCCAAGCGCGCCTGCGCAGGCGGCCTCGGTCTGACCGGAGTTTGGACTCGTGCTGAGAGACCAGTCACGGCGCCAGATGCGCCAGGCGGAGGCCGCATCAAAGCCCAAAGGCGCGCTGAGCGCGACCATCAGCAACGCGGCCAGGCGCGAGGGAATCCAGTTGCACACGTCGTCGAGACGGGCGGCGGTTCGTCCGAAGTCGAGGTAACGCTCGTTCTTGTAGCCGATCATGGAGTCCATGGTGTTGACGGCCTTATAGG
>CAVIES010000214.1:0-2734 GCA_963641675.1 Anaerovoracaceae bacterium | reverse complement strand
TCCATACACTCTCTTCTGGCAAGGCAATTAGCTGGGGGTTTGCGGAGGAGGCACTGGAAGAGACGCTGCGAATAGGACTCTCCCCCTGCCCTAGCGGCTCGAACGTTCGTGAAATGCACACAAAAGGGGCGCGATAGCCGGCCCCCACGTCACTCATATGCCTTAACCCACGGGATTCTTCGCAACGGCGCATATCCCTAGCGATGACAAGCGGCATTCCCAGCATCCCCAGCGCCGAGCATAAGAAAGGCGGCCGCCAAACCGGCAGCCGCCTTGCACCCTACATATATGATGGCCGCCATACGGCGACCACCCACTAGTTACTGCTTGTTCTTGCGCGGACGACCGCGCTTCTTGGGGGTAAGCGCCTCGCCGCCCTCGTCGCGATAGGTGGCGCACCAGCGGAAGAACGCGCTCTTGCTCTTCACGCCGTACTTCTTCATGGCCTCGGAAGAGGTGAGTCCACCTTCGACGTGGGCCTGCACGGCGGCGAGCTTAGTCTCGAGCGTGTACAAATTCCTGGGCTTCCCCTTCATGACGGGCCAGCCTCCCTTTCGGCAAAAACAATCCGCTTTGATAGTTCAATTTTATATGAAAAACAGGGACTGCAGCGCGTGGCTACAGTCCCTGTTCAAACTTTCTTGCGTACGGTTGTTACCGCTGCTAGTCCTCGTCGCTCATGGCGTCGTGACGCACGACCTGAGAGAGGAGGGCGTCAAGGGAGTCGAGACCCTCGTTGATGACGTCATCCTCGGCGGAAGACTCGCTGGGGGCACCGATCAGCTCGTCGTCGCTGTCGTAGTGGTGCGCAGACGGGGCAGCGGAACCGAGCAGGATGTCGGAATCTCCGTCGGGCGAGAAGACCATGTTCAGAAGCTGAGACAGGTCCTCGTCGTCGGCCGTGTCCTCCTCAGGCTCGAGGATGTAGAGCAGGCCGCGGGCCTCGAGGCCCTCGCGGAGCTCCTCGATCGCCTTGGCGCCGATGCCATCGATGTGGAGCAGGTCGTCCTCGGTCTTGCCGATGAGGTCGCCCACGGTCTCGATGCCAACCTCGCCGAACTTGTTGGTCCAGCGCTGCGACACGCCGAGGTCGTCGAAGAGGTAGAGCTTGGCATCCTCGCTGGAGAGGGTGCGGCCGTTCTTGGAGTAGACGCCGGCATAGCCGCCGAACTCGTCGCCGACCCAGTCGAGCTGCTGCGGGAGCTGCTCCTCGACCTCCTTGAGCTCATCGGGGGCCCAGTCGGGCAGGCTCTTGGCGAGCGGGCTCGTGGGGCCGTCGATCTTCTGGCCGTGGTACGTAAGCTCGACGTCGTTGTAGGCGGCAAGGCCGGTACCAGCCGGGATCTTCTTGCCCACGATGACGTTGGACTTGAGGTCCATGAGGTTGTCGACCTCGCCGGAGATGGCAGCCTCGGTAAGCACGCCAGCGGTACGGATGAACGAGGCGCTGGAGAGCCAGGAGTCGATGGAGCTGGCGACCTTGAGCGTACCAAGGATGGCAGGCTCGGCCTCGGGCGCAACGCCACCGGCGACGGTGATCTCGTTCACGGCGTCGGCGAACTCGTAGCGGTCGACGTACTGGCCCATGAGGTACTTGGAGTCGCCGGGGTTGGTGATCTCGACACGGCGCAGCATCTGACGGGCGATGACCTCGATGTGCTTGTCGTTGAGCTCAACGCCCTGGGAGGTGTAGACATCCTTGACGTTCTCGACGAAGGTGTGCATCGTCGTCTCGATGTCGGTGAGCTTGCGCAGGTTGCGGAAGTTCACGAAGCCCTTGGTGATCTGGTCACCGGCGCGGACCTCGGAGCCGTCCTCGATGCCCGGCATGAAGCGGGCGGAAGCGGGGATGCGCTTCTCGTCGAGGATGCGGGACTCGTCGTCGACGTCGAGGATGCGGACCACGTACTCGTTCTGCTCCGGCTGGATGGAAAGCTTGCCGGAGAGCGGGGCGAGGTCGGCCTCGCGGCCAAGGATCTTCTCGTTGACGTTGCCGACGATGTCGAACATACGGCTGACGGTGGGCAGGCCCTGCGTAATATCGTCAGCGCCTGCGACGCCGCCGGAGTGAATCGTACGCATCGTGAGCTGGGTACCCGGCTCGCCGATGGACTGGGCGGCGATGATGCCGACCGCGGTGCCGACGTTGACCGGACGACGCGTGGAGAGGTCCCAGCCGTAGCACTTCTGGCAGACGCCGTGCTTGCAGCGGCAGGTGAGCAGCGCGCGGAGCTCGACCTTCTTGAGGCCGGCGTCGACGAGGCGCTGGATGTCGGCAACGGACTCGAGATAGCCGCCCTGGGCCAGCAGAACCTCGCCGGTCTTGGGGTCGACGACGTCGTTCAGGGCGCAACGGCCGACAAGGTCGGTGTTGAGGTCGGTGGTGCCGGGCAGCACGAGGTTGTAGGCAACGCCCTCGTTGGTGCCGCAGTCCTCCTCGCGGACGATGACGTCCTGCGCGACGTCGACGAGACGACGCGTGAGGTAACCGGAGTCGGACGTGTGGGAGGCCGTGTCGACCAGGCCCTTACGGGCGCCGTAGGTGGAGATGAAGTACTCCAGCGGGAGCAGGCCCTCACGGAAGTTTGCCTTAATGGGCAGGTCGATCGTGTCACCGGACATGTCGGCCATGAGGCCTCGCATACCGGCGAGCTGACGGAGCTGCGTCTTGGAACCACGGGCGCCGGAGTCGGCCATCATGTAAATGGGGTTGTCGTCGTCGAAGCCCTCGAGC
>CAVIES010000213.1:0-2739 GCA_963641675.1 Anaerovoracaceae bacterium | reverse complement strand
TCTCCAAGGAGTTCTCCGAGCAGTCCGGCCTCGGTGTCTCTACCCCCGGCACGGGCTCTGCCGAGACGCTCGTCCCCGATGAGGCCGCAGCGACGCCCAAGAACAACAAGGTCATCATCACGCCCGGTCGCCGTAGCTCCTACCGTGCCCAGCAGAAGGCGGCGCTCGACGAGGAGCGCCTCGACGGCGACGACCTCGATGCCCTGCGCTCTTTCCTCGACGGCGGCTCCAAGCCCAAAGCCGCAAAGGCCAAGGGCGATGGCCTTCCCAAGAAGAAGGGCCCCTCGGTCCTCGTCATCAACGGCCCCAACATCAACATGCTCGGCATTCGCGAGCCCGACCTCTATGGCAAGGAAGACTACGCCGCACTCGTGCGCACCTGCAAGGCCGCGGCAGCCGAGGCCGGCTTCGTCGACATCAAGTGCTTCCAGAGCAACCACGAGGGCTCCATCGTCGACGAGATACAGGCGGCCCTCGGCACCTTCGACGGCATCGTCATGAACCCTGCCGCCTACACGCACACCTCAGTCGCCATCCTCGACGCAGTGAAGGCCGTGTCGCTCCCCTGCGTCGAGGTGCACATCTCGCGCGTGGAGGACCGCGAAGACTTCCGCCAGGTCTCCTACGTACGCCAGGCCTGCTTCGAGACCGTCACGGGCATGGGCATCGAGGGTTACCGAAAAGCCATCCTCGACCTCGCGGCGCACCTCGGGATGTAGCCGCTACGCCACACGTTCGAGATTCCTAACAAATAGCCGGCCCATGCCTCGTCGCATGAGCCGGCCTTCTTTTGCGTATCGCTACCGAGCGTCTACATCTTGTGCGTGGTGTAAAGCGGGTCATCCTGCCAGAGGGAAACCTCGCCTTCCTCACGAGTCTTCTCAAGGTCGATGAGTCGCTGGTTGGAGCTGCCGCGGAAGCGCAGGGTAATGTCGTATTTCTCCTGGACGAAGGGCCCGTCGACGAGGACGTCGATGCACTCCAAGAGTTCGGACGTGACGCCATCCACGTACTTCTTGCCACCTGGCTGCAGGTCCTTGTCATAGAGGTAGCCCGTGTAGCACCAGATGCTCTTCTCGGGAGCCTCGAGCACCACGCGCTGCAAGAACGGCAGCAGGCAGCGCTGGTTCTCCGGCTCCATGGGGTCGCCGCCGAGCACCGTAAGGCCGCGTACGTAGGCAGGCCGCAGGCTCTCGATGATCTGGTCCTCGACCTCGCGCGTAAAGACCTCGCCGAAGTCGAAGCTCTGGGACTCCTGGTTGAAGCAATTGAAGCAGTGGATCCTGCAGCCAGAGACGAAGAGCGACGTCCTCACGCCCGCCCCGTTGGCAATGTCGCAATACTTGATAGCTCCGTAGTGCATTACAAAGCCTTCCAATCAGAGAAACCACAATGTGGTCGAAGTGAAAGCAAACGAAACCAAGTCCGCAGTGTGGGCGCAAAAGTCAGCGAGCGGCCCCAGGGTGCCCCAGATAGCCCTGAAGCGAGACGCGATTGGGCTTTTGCCCATCGCGCCGAAACTGAGGGGCTAGGTGGGGTGCACTGGGGCCGCGCAGCGTCGAGGTGACCGTCGTTCGTTAGAACGACGGAATCAGAGCAATCGCTAGAGGTGCAGCACTCGATCCTTGATCTCTTCCGTGCGGCCCTGGTTCCAGAACTGGGTGCCGATGTAGCCGCAGGTACGGCGCGCGACATTGAGCTTGCTCTGGTCGCGGTTCTTGCAGTTGGGGCACTCCCAGACGAGCTTGCCGTCATCCTCCACGATCTTGATCTCGCCGTCGTAGCCGCAGACCTGGCAGTAGTCGCTCTTGGTGTTGAGCTCGGCGTACATGATGTTGTCGTAGATGTAGTGGAGCAGGCTCATCACGGCCTCGAGGTTGTCCTGCATGTTCGGGACCTCGACGTAGGAGATGGCGCCACCCGGCGAGAGACGCTGGAACTCGCTCTCGAACTTAAGCTTGGTGAAGGCGTCGATCTCCTCGCGCACGTTCACGTGGTAGCTGTTGGTGATGTAGCCGTGGTCGGTGATGCCCGGCACGATGCCGAAGCGGCGCTGCAGGCACTTGGCGAACTTGTAGGTCGTGGACTCCAGCGGCGTGCCGTAGATGGAGTAGTCGATGTCCTCGGCGGCCTTCCACTCGTTGCACTTGTCGTTCATGCGCTGCATGACGGCGAGGGCGAAGGGCGTGGCCTCGGCATCGGTGTGGCTGTGGCCGGTCATGTACTTCACGCACTCGTAGAGGCCGGCGTACCCCAGGCTGATCGTGGAGTAGCCGCCATAGAGCAGAGGGTCGATCTTGGCGCCCTTGGGCAGGCGCGCGAGGGCGCCGTACTGCCAGAGGATGGGCGCCGCGTCGGAGAGCGTGCCCTTGAGGCGCTCGTGGCGGCAGCGCAGGGCCTTGTGGCAAAGCTCCAGACGCTCGTCGAAGATCTCCCAGAACTTGTCCTCGTCCTTGCCGGAGGAAAGTGCGACATCGGGCAGGTTGATGGTGACGACGCCCTGGTTGAAGCGACCGTAGTACTTAGGCTTGCTCGGGTCGTAGTTGAGCGCACGGGCGACGTTGCCGTAGCCGTTGCCGGAGCGGTCGGGCGTGAGGAAGCTGCGGCAGCCCATGCAGGTGTAGCAGTCGCCGTTGCCCTCGGTCTCGCCCTTGGATAGCTTGAGCTCGCGCATCTTCTTCTCAGAGATGTAGTCGGGCACCATGCGCTTGGCGGTGCACTTGGCGGCAAGCTGGGTGA
>CAVIES010000212.1:0-2751 GCA_963641675.1 Anaerovoracaceae bacterium | reverse complement strand
CCTCCGTGCGAGCTCAGGACTGCCTGAGCAGGACGCAATGGCCCCTTTTGCCGGTCTCGCGACCTCGCCATTCCGGCGCGGTGATCCAAGGCCCTGGTCCCGCGAAAACAAACCTACTCGGCAGAACGCTCGCTACGAGAGGCACGCTTGCGATAGCTCCTAAGGGTCTCAGAAAGCTCAGCGTGAATGGAGAGGTACTCAGTAACAAGCAGCACAAGCAGAATGCACATGACAATGAGGTAACCGAGCACGGCGCCAGTAAGCCCGGTAAAGCCAATGAGCAGCGGCGGCACAAAGAGCGAGAAGCCAAGGGTAAGCAGGTAAACGCGGGTGACGGCCTTCTGACGGCGCAGCACCGTGATGATCTGGTAGAGGAAGTCGATGGCCGCGCAGACGCCGCCCGTGGCGATCATGACGTAGCACAGGCCGCGGAACTGCTCAAAGTCCACGCCGTAGAGGAAGCTCATGACCGGGATGCCCACGGTGCCCATGACACCGGCGGTGGCGGCGGTGAGGGCAAGGATGATGGCGAGCACGGCGAGCACAATGATGTCGAAGCGGCCGCGGCGCTCGGGATCTGCCCAAATCTCGCCAAGGCGCTTGAGCTGCGGCTTATAGATGAAGCCGATGACCATGATGATGATATGCGCGGGCGAGAAGAGCGCGTTGAAGTAGAGCTGGTTGTCGTATGAGAGCACGCCCTCCATGGAGAACTTGGGCATGTTGTCGATGAGGTTGTAGAGGAAGAGCGCCACGAAGAGCGGGAAGCACTGCACGAGCAGGTCCTTCACGCCGGCGAGGGAGAGGCGTGCGCTCTTGGGGGTCTCGAAGAACGTGAGCGGCAGCGTGAGGATGACGAACGATGCCGCGGAGGCAACGGCCATGGCGATGCCTGCGGCGCCGATGCTGTGGCTGATGAGGATGACGACGCTGTAGGCGATGATGACGGCGGCGGAGCGGATGGCCTGCGAGATGCCGGCGAGGTAGAGCTTGTCCATCTGCTGGAGGCGACCCTCGTAGACGTCTGCCAGGCCGTCGACGGCGCGATAGACGAACATGCCCATGCAGAGCGTGAACATGCTGGCGTCGTAGCCGCGGAACTGGCAGTAGAGAAGGCCGATGAGCAGCATGGCCGCGCAGGTGATGACGCGGCAGGCCTGGTAGTCGGTGAAGGAGTGGCGCTCAGAGACGTCCGAGACCTGGAAGGTGCGCACGCCGTAGTTGGCGATGTAGAGCAGAAGCGTGCCGGCGACGAAGGCCATGGAGAAGCGGCCGGCGGCGTCGACGCCAAGAAGCTGGGTGGTGACGATGGAGAGGATGGGGAAGACCACGCCCCAGGCGCCGAGGCCCACGGAGTTCCAGATGTAGTCCTGCGTGGTGTTGTGGGCGGTGTACTGCTCGGTCTGGCTCGAGAGCGAGCCGGAGTAGACGGCGCTAATGAGGCGGTTCCACCAGTTGCCGACGATGGTGGCAATCTTGCTGGGCTTGCGCTGCCTCTTGGGCTTCTGGTTGCGCGCACGACGTGCACGGCGTCCCTCGCGGCCCTCCTCAAACTCGCCCGCGTAGGCGGCGTCTTCGCCCCGGCTCACGCGGCTGCGGTCGCCAGCCTGCCTAAACCTGCGCCCGCGAGCGCTCGTTTCCTCGCTCTTCTTGGAAAACGGATTCTCCAAAACAAACCCCTCTCAGTTCACTGCCCCTCATTCTACCCAAGCAGCAAAAAGGGGATTGAATTTACTCAGCGGATTTGAGGGCGCCCACCATATCTATCTTGTCAATCGTGGGGCGCGTGATGACGGTCACGATGAGGGCGAAGACGATCGAGAGGCCGCAGGAGTAGACGTAGCTCATGGGCGCGATCTCCACCGCAAAGTACATGGAGGGCATCACGAGCACATAGGTGAGGGCGTGACCCAAAAGCGTGCCGAGCGGGATGCCCACGATGGTGCCGATGAGGGCAAGGATGAGCATCTCCTTGTTGATGTAGGTACGCACCTCGCCCTTGCGGAAGCCGAGGACCTTGATGGTGGCGAGCTCGCGCTCGCGCTCGGAGACGTTGGTGGTGGAGAGCGTGAAGAGCACGACGAAGCTAAGGCCCGCGGCAAGCGCGGTGATAAGCACGATGACGTAGTTGATGAGCATGAAGTTGGTGGTGAAGCTCTTCACGCCGTCCTGGATGCTCGTGACGGAGAGATACATGGTGTCGCTCGCAAGGCCGTTCGCCCAGGCGATCTTCTCCTCGTCGGTGCCGCTGAGCTTGGCGATGAGGGCGTTTGCCTCAAGCTCCTTGCCAAAGAGCCTCTCGTAGGTGGCCTCGGTCATATAGACGGTGTCGCCGAGGTAGTTGAGCAGCACAGTCTTTACCGTGGCGTTGGCGGTGGCGAGCGTGGTGTCCTGCAGGGTGACTTCGCTGCCAGAGGAGAGGCCGAGGACATTGGCGGCGCTCTTGGTGACGAGCACCGACCCGTCTGAGGTGGCATCCTCGAGCGAGACGGCGCTGCCCGCCTCGTCCTTGAGGTTGATGTAGCCCTCAAGCGTGAAGCCGCTCGGCACCACGACGAGCTGCACGGTGTTCTTGGACCCCGCGTGCTCGAGCGTGACGTTCTCCGTGCGTACGGTGGTATAGCTCGTGACCTGCGCATCTGCCGTGAGGTCGGCGGCGGCGGTGGCGAGGTCGTCCGGCTGCGTTACGGCCAGCACGTCGTAGGCGTAGATGCCCTCGCGACTCTCGTCGCCGTACTGGTTGGGGCAGAG
>CAVIES010000211.1:0-2764 GCA_963641675.1 Anaerovoracaceae bacterium | reverse complement strand
GCGTAAACCTTACCGGTTGGCTGTCTTTGGAACCTTGGGTCACGCCCGAGCTCTTTGCCGAGTCAGGTTCTCTTGACGAGGACTCTCTGGCACAGGCCCTCGGTCCGCGTCGCTATGCGGACGTTGTTTGTCGTCACCGTGAGACCTTCATCACGCAAGAGGACTTCTCGCGCATCGCCTCGCGTGGCTTCAACGCCGTGCGCCTGCCGGTGCCCTGGTACGCCTTTGGCGAGTCGGGCCCCAACCCCGGCCCCTTCCAAGGGTGCGTTGATTTTATCGACGCCGCGCTCGACTGGGCGGAGGAGATCGACCTCAAGGTCATCTTCGTCCTGGCGATAAACCCCAACGGCGGCGGCGAGGGCGGCCAGAGAAGCGACCTTTCCGACTCCGCCCTCAATCGCAAGCAGCTGCTGGACGTCATCTACGCGCTGTGCAAGCGCTATGCCTCGCGCATGGGCTTTTATGGCATCGAGATTGCCGACGACGTGCGCATCCAGCACCGCGTTGGCTTCAGGATGCATGACGGCGTGGCGCCGCACGTGCTTCGCAACTACTACCGCGAGGCCTATGAGCTGGTGCGCGCTGCCGCAGGCGACGACCCCGTGGTCATTCTGCCCGACGGCGGACACCCGGCCGGGCTCAACAAGTTCATGGCCCAGGCCCACTACAAGAACGTGTGGGTAGACGTTCACTTGGACAAGCCACGCTCGCAGATTGACGTCTCGGTGCCGTCCGGCGTCCGCAGCCTGGTGGCCAACCACACGCGCTACGTCGAGCGGGCTCGCAAGAGCGGCCTTCCCGTGATGGTGGGCAAGTGGTCCAGCTCGCTGCCGATGGCAGACTCCGCCATGACGCCCGAGGGTCGTATCGCGCTGGAACGCGTCTACACCTCCGAGCAGCTGGGCGCCTATGGGCAGTGCCCCGCATGGTTCTTCAACACCTGGAAGACCTCCGGGCTTCTCCCCGGCTGGGACTCCCGCGTGGCGCTTGCCAGCTTTGACCGCGGGATGCTTGCCTGATGGCGGGGATCCTGTCCGTGGTGGGAACCCCCATCGGCAACCTGTCCGATGCCTCACCGCGCGTGATCGAGACCCTAGGTGCCGCTGACGTTGTGCTGTGCGAGGACACACGCGTCACCGGCAAGCTTATGAGCGCGTTTGACCTGCACACGCACCTCGAGCGCTGCGACGAGAACGTCATTGCGGCCAAGGCCGCCTCTGTCGTGGAGCGCATTGCCGCCGGCGAGCGTGTGGCGTTTGTCTCCGACGCGGGCATGCCTGGCGTAAGCGACCCCGGCCAGCGCCTGGTGGACGCAGCGCTTGATGCCGACCTACGGGTTGAGGTCGTGCCCGGCCCCAGTGCCGTCACCTGCGCGCTTGTGGCGTCGGGCCTTGCGAGCGAACACTTCTTCTTTGAGGGGTTTCTCCCCAGAAAGGCCGGTGCGCAGAAGGCACGCCTCGAGGAGCTTGCCTGCGTGCCGGGCACGCTTGTGGCCTACGAGTCGCCGCGACGCGTGGCGGAAACGCTCGCCAACGTGGCCGAGGTCTTTCCCGAGCGCCGCGTGGCCCTGGTGCGCGAGCTCACCAAGCTGCACGAGGAGTGCGTGCGCGGACTTTCCGGCGAGCTTGCCGAGAAGATCGCCGCGCGCGAGGAGGTCCGTGGTGAGTGCGTGATCGTCATCGCCGCGCCCACCGAAGACGAGCTGGCCGCCCGCCGCCGCGCCGTCGCGGGCGGACCCGCCACTCTCGAGGAGGCCATTGAGCAGGGCCTTGCAGCCGCCGAGCCCAAGAGCGCCCTGGCCAAGCGTCTGGCCAAGCAGTTCGGCCTTCCCAAGTCCGACGTCTACGCCCTGATTCTTAACGCCTAGCGGATTTGAGTCCGCCGCAGCGTCTGCGTCGGGTAACATCGCAGCACTTTCGCACCTATTACAAAGCTTTGAGACGCCCTGTCGCATCTAGCGGCAGGGCGCTTTCGGCGTTTTGCAGGCATTTTGGGCATTTCGCTCAACAAACTGATAGGTCACGGACATTTCTGAAAAATCTTCTGTCCGTGAGCCTTCAGTTTGATGGGCGGCAAGCAAGAATGGAGGGGTTTCAGTGAGCAAAGAGGTATCCAGAAGGCTTGACCGTCAGCTAAATCAGGCAGAATCTGAGCACTCGTGCCTAGTTGCGTTTGCCGACGTAGATCGTCGCGCCCTCGAGCGCCGCGTTCACGCGGGTTGCTTGGTGAGACCGCTTCCCCTGTTGTACGTTCGGGCACAGACCTGGGAGGAGCTTGAGCCTGACGAGCGAGCGCTTTGGGTTGTGCGCGGATGTGCCGGCCTTCATCCTGACTGGACATTCTGTGGCGTCTCGGCAGCTCTTGTCCACGGGCTTCAAGTTGCATGGCGATCTCTTGGAAAGGTTCACATCGCCACTACGGCAGGCAGCCAGACTTTCGATGAACTAACTGTCAGCCGTCACTATGTCTCAGGTGATGAGACGTGCTCTCTCGATGGCGTCCGCGCAACGTCGCTATGGCGCACGGTTTTTGATTGCGCGCGCTGGCTTCCGCGAGGCGAGGCGCTGGCAGTCGCAGACTCCGCGCTCAGGAAGACTGGACGCGACGCTGAGTGGCTGGTGGAGTATTTTCGCGCGAACTTCAAGGGGTATCGTGGTCTTCGACGTTCGCTCGAGGTTGCGGCGATTGCTGACGCGCGCAGCGACAACGCCGGCGAGTCCCTTGTCCGCTCGGCGATTATCGATCTTGGGTTTGAGTGCCCTGA
>CAVIES010000210.1:0-2790 GCA_963641675.1 Anaerovoracaceae bacterium | reverse complement strand
CCTCAAAGGCCTCGGGCAGGTCGTGCGCGAGGCGCGCACCGTCCTCGGCGCTCCAGTAGGAAAGACCCACCATCTGCCAGCAGTCGTGGCCGAGGTCCTTGGCGAGCTTGGTGATGCGGCCGCCCTCGTCGGTCTCGAAGTACCAGTCTTCGGTCTCTTCCACCGGGAAGCCCAGGTAACTGCTCTGGTACTGGTACTTTGAGATGTAGCTCGGGTCGGTGAGGTAGAGGTCGCTTTCGAAGGCGTATGCGTTCTCGAAGCAGCGCGGGTGCGCCTTGGCCACCGCCACGGCCGACGAGATGTTGTTCGTCTCGTTGTAGATGGGGTTGTCGACGAAGGTCACCTGCGGGTAGTGCTTGAGAAGCACGTCGAACTCCTCGGCCAGGTAACCGCGGACGATGTAGATCTCTTCGATGCCGGCGGCGATCACGGCGTCCAGCAGACGCTCGATGAAGCGCTTGCCGTGCACGCGCACGAGCGGCTTGGGCGTGTTCACGGTGATGGGCAGCATGCGCGAGCCAAAGCCCGCGGCAAAGAAGACGGCGCGGCGGGCGCGGTGGGGCTCCAGCGCCATGAAGCCGGCCGTGGTGATGCGGGCGCTGGGCCCGTCGCCAGCGACAAGGCCCTCGGCCGCCAGCGGCGCCAGCACGGCGGCGTCCGCCTCCTCGGGCTTGCCCGCCTCAACGGCCACAAGGGCATCGAACTCGGCGCGCGTGAGCTTGCGCGGCTCGCCTGCCACCTCGTCGATCATCTGGCGCGCGGCGGCGCCGAACTTCTTGGCGGCGTCGTACCAGATGCGCGTCCACTTGCCCACGGGGCTGCCCTTGCACTCCTTAAAGAGCGCCCAGACGTACCAGTACCAGCCCACCACGGCCACGCAGGCAATGCAGTGCAGGCGCTCCTCGTCGGTGGCCTCGCGGCCAAAGTAGAGCGGCAGCGCCTCAAGCGCGCGCTCCACGTCGTAGCCCGAGCCCTGCGCCACGAAGTTGCCGAAGTCGCAGCCATAGTCGCCCATGGCGGCGTACTCCCAGTCGATGAGGCAGATCTCGTCGCCGTGGACGAGCAGGTTGGGGCCATAGAAGTCGTTGTGGCAGAGCACGGGCTCGCCGGCGCCTGCGCGCATGGGGCCCACAAGCTCGCCGATCTTCTCGGCAAGGTCCTCAAAGTCATTCGGCAGGGGCCAGCGCTCCTGGTTGAGCAGGCGCCAGATCTTCTTCCCCTCCTCGTAGAAGTCGAACTTGTAGGGCGAGGTCGCGCCGCTCTTGTGGAGCGTGCGGGCAATCTCGAGCGCGCGGGCCACCTGCGCCTCGTCCGCGTAGTCAAACTCGGTGCAGTCGGGGATGAAGCGGCTGATCTTCCAGCCGCTCTTTGGGTCCTCGTAGATGAAGCTCGTGTCGAGCCCCAGCTCAGAGGCGGTCTTCAGCGCGAAGGTCTCGGCGTCGCGGTTGATGATCTCGTCCGTGCCGGCGCCCGGGTGGCGGTAGACGTAGCGGCCGCCCTTGCAGCTGAAGAGCACTGAGAGGTTGGTGAGGCCGGCGTCGAGCGGGCGTACGTCGGTGATGTCCTCGCGGCCGCACTCAAGCGTGTGGCAGATGTTGTCGAGGATGGCGGAGTCCACGTTCTCCATGAAGTCGGTGTCGAAGTCGCAGAGGTCGCCGAGGAAGTCGAACTCGTGGATGGCGTTCTCGTCGAGCACCTTGCGCGCGAACATGTGGAGCTCGTCCACGTGCTCGATGAAGATGGTCTCCCATAGCTTGCCCTCGGTCTCGGGCAGGTAGTACTCGTCGTCGAGGATGTCGAGGTAGGCGGCGGCGAACTCGCGGTCGAGGTAGGCCGGGCCCTCCATGCGCCAGGCGTCTTCGCAGTCGCGGCGGGCGGCCACGATGAGGTCGTTCGCGCCCAGCTCAAAGGCTTGCTTTGCGCCCTTGCCGTGTGCGCGCACCGCGGTGCAGCAGGAGCGGTACTCGTATGCGTGGAAGAAGTTCTGCTCGTAGTACTGGTCGGCCGGGCACACGTAGGTGTTGCCCAGGTAGTCGCGCGCGCTCCAGAGCGAGGCGTGGTTGTTGCGCGTGGCGTACTCGGTGGTCTGCACAAGCTTCACGCCGAGCTTGTCCTCCAGGTAATAGAAGCTCTCCTTCATGGGGCCCACGACCACGTGGATGTCTTCCACGCCTGCCTCCTTGAGCTGGCGGATGAGGCGCTCGATCAGCACCTCGCCGCGCACGCGGAAGAGCGCCTTGGGGCGCTCGAAGGAGAGCGGCGCGAAGCGGCGGCCGAGCCCGGCGGCCAAGATGACGGCGCCGCGGACGCGGTGGGGCTCGAGGGCCGCAAGGCCGGCCTCGGTGGCCTGGAAGTCGCTCGTGACGAGGCCCTCGCCAAGCAGCTCGTTAAAGACCTTGTTGGCGGAGCCCAGAGAGACGCCGGCGTTCTCCGCAAGCTCGCGCTGGTTGGCGGCCTGCGTGGTTGCGATGGACGAGAGGACGCTGAACTTGGTGGGGGAGAGCATGGAGTTTCTCCTTTTGGAAGGGTTGGGCCGGGTGCGCCGGCGTGGGTGTCGGGACGAGGACGGGGCGGGAGGCAGCTAGCAGTTGCCGTGGCCGATCGCGCCGCGGAGCACGGCCTTGGCCACGCCCTGGCTCTGCGGCTCGTAGGGCTTGCCGGCAAGGATCAGCCCCTCCACCTTGAGTCGGCCGAGCTCTGCGGTGGGCACCTCGTAGGGGTTCTCGGAGAGGATCGCCATGTCGGCGAGCTTGCCGGGCTCGAGCGAGCCGCGGTCTGCCTCGTCAAAGG
>CAVIES010000209.1:0-2815 GCA_963641675.1 Anaerovoracaceae bacterium | reverse complement strand
GCGGCGTCATGGCAAGCTCCAGCGTGGGCGGCCTCTCCGGCGCCTTCATCCCCGTCTCCGAGGACGCCGGCATGATCGCCGCTGCCGAGGCGGGCGCCCTTTCCATCGAGAAGCTCGAGGCCATGACCTGCGTCTGCTCGGTGGGCCTCGACATGATCGCCATCCCCGGCGACACCCCGGTGGAGGCCATCGCCGGCATCATCGCCGACGAGATGGCCATCGGCGTCATCAACAACAAGACCACCGCCGTGCGCATCATCCCGGCCATCGGCAAGAAGGAGGGCGAGAGCGTGGAGTACGGCGGCCTCTTCGGACGCGCCCCCGTCATGCACGTGAACCCCAACGCCGGCACCGTGCTCGCCCACCGCGGCGGCCGCTTCCCGGCGCCGCTCAACTCCCTCAAGAACTAGGGCAAGGCGAGCTTTGGGAGACCGCTACAGCACAAACTACGCACGCAACCTCGGTGGCGGCGGCAACCGCAGGCGCCGCTCGGGCAGCCATGACGGCAGCAGGAAAAACCTGCGCAGCCGTCGCTCGCGCAGCAAGCAGAGCTCCGGCGTGCTCGACGAGCGCTGGAACCTCGATGCCATGCGGGAGCGCGACGCGCGCTACGCTAGCAGTACGGCGCGAGGCAACAGGAGCGCCTCGGCCAGCTATGGCTCCCGCTCCGCCAGGAATTCGCGCTCGCAGGCGGTACCGCAGCTGGCCTCCGAGCGCCGGCAGACAGGCGCGCTCGAGTGGCTCCGCAACAACCCTCCCGTCGCCTTCATCGGCGCGGGCCTGGTCGTCCTGCTCGTCGTAGGGCTTATCGCCACGGGCGTGCAAGGCCGCACCTCCACCAGCAGCAGCTCCAGCTCAAGCTCCACCGGCACCTCCACCTACGGCATCTCCTCCGGCGACCGCTTCCTCGACGAGGCCACCAACGGCGACTCGACCGCGATGGTCTGGGGCGTTGGCGTGGAAGGACTCCAGGTAAAGAGCCTGAACGGCCTCACCATCACGGGCCCCAGCTTTGACGAGAAGGTGACCCAGCCCCTCCAAGACGCCATCAAGGCCATCGAAAACGAGGGTTACAGCGTTGGCATCTCGCTTGTGGACACCACCAACGGCATCGCCATCGAGTACAACTCAGACTCCGCCTTCTACTCGGCAAGCTCCATCAAGGGCCCCTACGTGGCAGCCCTTGGCGAGTACGAGCTGGGCGAGGCTGTGACGGTTGAGTCCAGCCGCATCTCCAACACGCTCGAGTGGTCCGATAACGACGCCTACGCCTCGCTCAGATATGCCTACGGCAACGACTGCCTGGCCAAGCTCATTGCCGACTGTGGCGCAGCCGACCTGGCTTCAGTCGGCGTGAACGACGAGTGCGAGGAGGCACGCCAGCAGATGAGCGCCGAGAGCATCTCCGACAACAACTACGAGTTCCTCACGCCCAACCAGCTCGCCGCCATGTGGATGAACGTGGACGAGTACCTCTCCTCCGGCGAGGCTGGCGCGAGCTACCTGGCCGAGGAGTTCGCCCAGCCCGAGACCTCTGGCATCAAGTACGTAGGCAAGGCCTATGGCACCACGTGGTCGAAGGCCGGCTGGTACGACGAGGGCAGCGGCGCCTACTCCACCACCGTGGACGCCGGCGTGATTCGCGAGGAGACCGGCGACGTGGTCTGCGTGGTCATGCTCACCAAGGGCAACGACTTCACCGCACTCGACAGCGTGGCCCTGCCGCTGCTGCAGCTCCACGAGGCGCTGCTCGGCGACTAGCGCAGACAAGATCAGGTAACAAGAAGGCCCGGGGCTTTCCGCCTCGGGCCTTCTGCTTGGCTGTGGATGTTGCGAGCGCACCGTCTGCGATGACGCCACCGCTTTCTAGCGACGGGACTGACCCTAGAACTCGCCCACCATGCGAACCTCGGGCTCAAGCTCCACGTCAAACTGGCGCTTGACCTCCTCCTGCACGTGCGAGATGACGGCGCGGACGTCCGCGGCGGTGGCGCCGCCCACGTTCACGACGAAGCCGGCGTGCTTGGTGGAGACGGCGGCGCCTCCCACCTGGTAGCCCTTGAGGCCGGCGTCGGTGATGAGCTTGCCTGCGAAGTGGCCCTCGGGGCGCTTGAAGGTCGAGCCGGCGCTCGGCAGCTCCAGCGGCTGCTTGCCCTCGCGGGCCTCGGTGAGTTCGGCCACACGCGCGGCGATCGTAGAGGCGTCGCCCGGCTCCACGCTAAAGGTGGCGGAAAGAACCACAAAGCCCTCCGTGCGCACGCGGCTTGTGCGATAGCCCATCTCGAGCTCCTCCACGCCGAGCTCGTCCACGTAGCCGTTGGGGAGCAGGACGCGCACGCTCTCGAGCACGTCGGCCGTGCAGCCGTCGTAGGCGCCAGCGTTCATGTAGACGGCGCCGCCCACGCTGCCCGGGATGCCGCAGGCAAACTCGAGGCCCGTGAGGCCAAGCGCGGTTGCCATGGCGGAGACGTCGGCGATGGCCGCACCTGCCTCGCAGACGAACTTGCAGGTCTCGCGCGGGTCGCCGACCATGAGGATGTCGTCGAAGGCGCCCGCGCAGTCGATCATCACGCCGCGGTAGCCCTTATCCCCCACGAGCAGGTCGGAGCCAAGGCCGAGCAGGAAGTGCTCCACGCCGGTGTCTGAGCAGGCGCGCACCACGCGCACGAGCTCGTCCTCGGTGGCGGGTGTCACGAACAGGTCGGCCGGGCCGCCCACCTCAAAGGTGGTGTGGGCGCTCATCGGCTCGTCGCGGCGGATGGCATCTGCGCCCACCACGCTCTCGAGCGCATGGGCAAGGGCATTGAGCTTCTCG
>CAVIES010000208.1:0-2817 GCA_963641675.1 Anaerovoracaceae bacterium | reverse complement strand
AACTGGGGCTTCGTCCGCGCCGTCCTAGGTTTGCGACAGTTTGCGTTACCGCTTCTTGCCGCGGTAGAGCTCGGGGTGGGCCTTGGCGGCCTTGGTGCGACGGACCATCAGCACCACACCGCCAGCGAGAAGGGCAACGACCACCACGTCAAAGGCCCAAAGGCCAATCTGCCAGGGAGAGGCGCTCGTCCTGGTGACGGAGCCGGGCACCATGCCCTGCATGGCGTTGGAGTTGGCCACTGTGTACGCGATGTTGTGAATCGCGTTGCGCATGGCCGTGCGCGCCGTGGCCGAATCGTAGTCGGAGATGCTCCACATGACCGGGACATCCATGCACAGATACGTGTCGCAGCCAGTACGGATGCACAGGTCACGCATGTTGTCGCCGTTCCAGACCCAGTAGTCGGAGATGACCATGCCCTCAAAGCCCCACTCGCCGCGCAGCACGTCGGTCAGGGTGGCCGAGTTGTTGTGGCCGATAAGCGTGCCGATGCAGGTCTGGGTGGACATGACGGCTGTGCCAGCGCGCATCACCTTGGACTTGATCTCGCCGGTCTCGGAGTCGGAGTAGCGCACCGTCATGCGCGCCTCCTCAAGGGCGATCTCAAACGGGCGCAGGTAGAGCTCGCGCATGGTCTGCTCGTCGCACCAGGTGCAGACCAGCTTGGAGCGGCCGGTCTCGGTCTCGTTGAGGGCAAAGTGCTTGACGTAGCAGTACATGCCCTGGTCACCGGCGCCGCTGATGGTCGCGGCAGCAAGCTTGCCGGAAAGCAGCGGGTCCTCGGAGAAGTACTCAAAGACGCGGCCGGAGAACACGGAGCGGTGCAGGTTGATGGCCGGCGCGTACCAGCCGCTGATGCCGTTGGCCAGCGACTCCTGGCCAAACGCAGCGCCCACCTGGTAGAGCAGGTCGACGTTCCACGTGCTGGCCATGAGCGGCGCAAAGCCGAACGAGGAGCTCTTGGTCATGTCATAGCCGTTGTCGGAACCCTGGACCTTGAGGCCGTTGGCGCCGTCCATGTCCACCGTGGCGGGCAGGCCGATGGAGTCGATCGCGGCCGTGGTGTAGGCGTCTCCTGAGAAGTTCTGGATGATGCCGTCCTTGTCGGCGTCCCAGTCAAGCTGGTCGAGAAGCTCGTCCCACTTGGGGTCGTCGTAGTCAAGGCCGCGCATGTCAGAGACGGTAAGGCCGTTCTTGGCGCCCGAGGTGGGCTGCTCGGCGGCGTAGACCTCGCTGCCCTCCACGTTGCCGTAGGTGGCATCGGTCTCGGGGTCGAAGGTCACAAAGTAGTCGGAGTTCTCGGCAAACTCGTCGGAGATCTCCTTGGTGGCCTGGAACTCGGGCTGGGTACCGGACCAATCAGAGCGGCTGAGGATCTGGGAGTCGGTGTTCATGTAGTCCGAGCTGCTCTGGAACTTGTTGGTGGCGGCCACGTACTCAGCGGAGTCGTCGACAAGGGCCTCGCCGGTGGTGGCGTCCACGTCGGACTGGGCGGCCTTCTCGGACTCGCGGATGTGATCGTTGTCGGAGCCGTCGTACCAGATGGTCTCCGCCTGGCTCACGGTAGCGGTGGCAATGACGTCGTGGCTGTTGGCGCGCAGGCTGATGCCGTAGTCGCCGGCCTCAAGCACATAGCAGCCGGTGGTGCCGTCGGGGTTGGCGTGCGTGTAGCAGTAGCTGGCCAGGTCCTCCTTGGCAAACGAGAGGGTCAGCGTCTGGGACTCGCCGGGCTCGAGCAGCTTGGTCTTGTCGAAGGCGGCAAGCACGCAGCTGGGCTTCTCGATCTGGGCCTCCTGATCCATCTCGGTGTATGGCGAGCTGCTGTAGACCTGCACGACCTCCTTGCCGGCCACGCCGCCGGTGTTGGTCACCGTGACGGTAGCCACCACGTCGCCGTCCTTCTCGACGACGGAGTCAAGCGTCTGCGAGAAGGTCGTGTAGCTGAGGCCGTAGCCAAACGGGTAGACCACGGCGTCGTCATACGAGAAGGTCTCGTCGACCTCGTCGGCCGTCTCGTAGTAGCGGTAGCCCATGTAGACGCCCTCTTGGTACTCGTTGTAGGTACGGTCGAAGGTGCCGCCGTCAGTCAGGCTGCCGGAGGTGACGGTGAGGTTGGTGTAGGTGCCCTGACCTGCGCGGGCGATGTTCTCGTCGCGCAGAAAGTCGGAGGCCCAGATGTCCACGGTGCGACCGGACGGGTTGACGTCGCCGTCCAGGATCGAGGCCAGCTGGGAGAAGCCGCGCTCGCCGGGGTGGCCGTAGTAGACCACGGCGTCGACGGCCAGGTCGCCCTCCATGAGGTCGGCGCACTCAAGCGGCGCGGAGCTCACGAGAATGACCACGACCTTGCCGCACTTCTGCTTGGCTGCGGCGATGGTGCCGCGCTCGTTGGAAGAAAGCGCCAGGTAGTGAGGGGTGCCATCGGAGTAGGCGTCGGACTTCTGATCCTGGCCCTCCTGGCCGGAGCGGGTTATGAACACAAGGCCCGTGGCATCCGGGTTGGCGGTGATGTTGTCGTAGATGGATGGGTCGTACTCATAGATCTTGCAATCACCACCGAGCACGGAGCCAGCCTCGCCGGCGGCGCTCGTGCCCTCGGCCTCGGTCAGCGGCGTGACCTCGCCGGCGGCGTTCATGGCATCCACGGCGGCGTTGTCGATGGCCAGACCCTCAAGGCCCTGCTCGGGAGTCACGGGGTCGGCGACCCACTTGGCCGAGCCGCCGGAGCTGTTCTGGCCGTAGATCGGGTTGAGGTAGGCGTAGCCAAACGGCATGACCGTTGCGCCCTTGGCCAGCGGCAGCGCGGAGTCGTCGTT
>CAVIES010000207.1:0-2824 GCA_963641675.1 Anaerovoracaceae bacterium | reverse complement strand
CCCTTGGCCAGAAGCCCGAGGCGCTCCTTCTGCAGGAACGGGAAGGCCTCGCGCAGGCGCTCCGCATACGTGCCGTGGCCACAGATGACGACGGCCTCGCCCATGAGCATGCCGTTCTTGGTGCCGCCGATGTAGAAGGCGTCGACGCGGCTCGCGATGTGGGCGAGCGTAAGGTCGTTGCCGGGTGCGGTGAGGGCACTGCCCAGGCGGGCGCCGTCGAGGAAGATGCCGAGCTCGTGGCTGCGGGCCCAGTCGCAGATGGCGTCGAACCTCTCGCGGGTCCAGACACCGCCGAGCTCGGTGGTGTTGGTGATGTAGATGGCCGCGGGGCGCGTCATGTGGCGGCCGGTGCCCATCTGGAACTGGTAGACGCGCTCGGCCTCGGCGGGGGAGAGGAAGCCGTCCGCATCGTGGGTGATGAGGGCGCTGCGGCCGGTGGCGCCGAGCGCTCCCGTCTCGTGCACGACGATGTGGGCGTCGGGCGTGCAGATGACGCCCTCCCAGTCGCGCAGCATGCCGTTGAGGCAGATGACGTTGGCCGCGGTGCCGCCGATGCAGAACTCAACCATGGCGTCCGCCTGGCCGCAGGCGGCGCGGATGAGCTCGCGGGCGTGGTCGCAGTGGGCGTCGCCCTCGGTGTAGCCGACGTTCTGCTGGGAGCAGGTGGCGGCGATGGCCTCCATGATCTGGGGCGCGGCGCCCTCGGAATAGTCGTTGCGGAACAGGTGCATGGTCTCTCCTTCGCTGGGCCAGGTCGGCCGGCCGGTTTTTCGGCATCCATGATAGCGCGGCCTCGCCGCCCCTTTCCGTGCCGGGCCGCAAACTCGCGGTATACTCTCACGGTTAAGTTCTTTTGAGTGAGAGGTGTGCCACGATGGCAAACAAGGCAGAGGGTACCGAGGACCTGTTCGGCGCGCGCATGCGCGCCTGGGAGCGCATGCAGGCGGTGGCCCGCGAGACGTTTGCGCCCTACGGCTTCGACGCGATCGAGACGCCCGCGATGGAGCAGGTCTCGACCTTCGTCCACGGCATCGGCGAGTCCACCGACGTGGTGCGCAAGGAGATGTTCCGCGTCTTCTCCGGCGCCCTGCTCGACCGCATCTTCGAGGCGGGCGGCGAGGGCGGCCTCAAGCCCAAGCAGCGCCTTGCCATGCGTCCCGAGGGCACGGCCGGCGTCGTGCGCGCCGCGGTTGAGAACAACTTCGTGCCGCAGGGCGGCGCCCCGGTGAAGCTCTGGTACGCCGAGCCGATGTTCCGCGGCGAGCGCCCGCAGAAGGGCCGCCTGCGCCAGTTCCACCAGGTGGGCCTCGAGTGGCTGGGCGCCCCCGACGCCGCGGCCGACGCCGAGTGCATCATCATCCTCATGGACTTCTACAAGGCGCTTGGCATCAACCCCGAGCACCTGCACCTCGCCATCAACTCCATGGGCGATGCCAACTGCCGCCCGGCCTACAGGCAGAAGGTCCGCGAGTTCATCCTCGACCACGCCGACGAGATGTGCGACGAGTGCCGCGAGCGCGCAGAGATCAACCCGCTGCGCGCCTTCGACTGCAAGAACGACCACTGCCGCGAGGTCATGGCCGCCGCGCCCCTCGCGCACGACAACCTCTGCGACGAGTGCGCCGAGCACTACGCGCAGGTGAAGCGCTACCTCGACGAGGCCGGCATCACCTACACCGAGGACCCGACGCTCGTGCGCGGCCTTGACTACTACACCCGCACCGTGTTCGAGGTCGACTACACGCCCGACCCGGCCATCGGCGCCATCGGTGGCGGCGGCCGCTACGACGGCCTCATGGAGCTCGAGGGCGGCAAGCCCACCCCGGGCATCGGCTTTGCCGTGGGCTTTGAGCGCGTCATGCTCGCGCTCGAGGCCGAGGGTGTGAGCCTTGGTGGCGAGGAGCCGGGCTGCGTCTACGTGGCCGGCACCGAGGCGGAGCTTCGCCCGAACGTCTTCTCCGCCACGCTGGCGCTTCGCCGCGCGGGCATCCGCACCGAGGCCGACTACCAGGGCCGCAGCCTCAAGGCCCAGTTCAAGCAGGCCGACAAGCACAACGCGAGCCTCTGCGTGGTCATCGGCCCGGACGAGGTGGCGGCCGCAACCGCCACCATCCGCGACATGAAGACCCACGAGCAGCAGACGGTTCCCGCCTCTGAGCTCGCGGCCCGCGTGGCCGAGCTTCTGGCCTAGGGCATGGCCGCAGCTTTGGAAAACGGCGCCGCCGGGGTTGGGGGAGAGCCTCTGGCCCCGGTGGTGCTTTTTGAGGACGAGTGGCTGCTTGCGGCCGAGAAGCCGGCAGGCATCATCGTCCACGGAGACGGCACGGGCGCGGCTACGCTCACGGGCCTCGTGCGCGAGCGGCTGCTCGCGGCGGGGGAGGCCCAGGCGGCCGCCGAGCTCCAGGCCGTGCAGCGGCTCGACCGCGAGACCTCCGGCGTGGTGCTCTTCTCAAAGAGCAAGGACGTGCAGCCCAAGCTCGACGCCCTCGTGGCGGCGCATGACGGCATCGAGAAGCGCTATCTCGCCATCGTGCGCGGCGAGTTCCCGGAAGGGGAGCGCCGCATCACCGCCGCAATTGCCCGCGACCGCCACGACGCCCGTCGCATGCGCCAGGACGCCCACGGCAAGCCGGCGGAGACCCGCGTGCGCCGCCTTGCCACCGCGGGCGGGCGCGGCAAGCGCGTCTCCCTCGTGGAGTGCGTGCTCAAGACCGGCCGCAAGCACCAGATCCGCGTGCACCTGGCAGGCCTCGGCTTTCCCATTTTGGGCGACGCCCTTTATGGCGTTCCGGCCGACCGCTCGGGCAGCGTGGCCCTCATGCTC
>CAVIES010000206.1:0-2833 GCA_963641675.1 Anaerovoracaceae bacterium | reverse complement strand
TCATGCCCAGCGCGTCGATTAGGGCGCAGGCCTTCGCGAAGGTGGGGTCTGCGATTTTGCCGGTGGCGAGCTGCGAGATGTAGGCGGACGAGATGCCGGAGAGCTGGCACACCGCCTTCTGGTTCATCCCGCGCTCCGCCATGCACTGGTTCATCGTCTCGCCGAACGTCTTCATGTTGGCTCCTCTCGCGTGGCCGAACCCCTTCGGCCTCTGCGCGGGATTCTACCCGCCTACGCATATATGCGTTGTGGCTACGCAAAATTTATCTAAGAATCCGCAAATCTGCGTTGACAAAGAATCCTTAGTCGCTAAAGTAGGAGTCGCAACAAAGAATCCTTAGTCGATGGGAGGTGACAACGTGACCAACGCAATGCGCGACCGCATCGGCGGCTGGCTACTCGTGCCGGGCAACACCCGCGAGAGGCTCGCCGAGCTGCTGGGGATGAGCCACGACACGCTCGCGCGCCGAATGGACGGCTCCACCGACTGGAGCTGGACGGAAGCCCGCAAGCTCGCCGCCATCCTCGGCTGCGAGGTCTCCGACCTCCAGTAGCCCCGCACCACGAACCTTGACAGACACGCCCGCGAACGAAAACGCGAGGTACGCATAGACGGCTTACAGGCTCCTCAACGGGAAAGGAACCTCTACGCAAGACCAAGCAAGACCGCACGGGCCAACGGTGGCGGCTGGCACTCTCGGTGCTTCCCTTCGCATGGCTGCTTCCCCACCTCGGCGCGGCGGCGCAGCCCCTTCGCGGGTGGATTCACTTGACGAGCGACCTACCGCGAGCGCCGCCGCATCCCCATCGCCAGCCGCCGCCGCTGGCTCGTGCGCAAAAGGAAAGGCCCCCCGCGGGGCAACGCGGGAGGCCTAGGCAACGACCAACTTAGGAGGCTGGTCACATGAAGTATATCGAACCCCTGCCCGCCCCGCGCTGCGGCGCGGACATCCACCTCTCCATCGGCGAGGCCATCGCCATCGCCTGCGCCCTCTGGGTGCTCGCCTGCGTCTGCGCGGTGATTTAGATGATCGTGACGAGGGACGGCCGCGAGTGGCTCACGACCAAGGAGGCCGCCGAGCGCCTCGGCTGCAGCCGCTACACGGTCTACGCGCTCGCCAAGCGCGGGAAGCTCCGCAAGTGCCTGCGCGACGGCTCGCGCGGCTGCTGGTACCCCGCCGAGGACGTGGAGGCGGTGCTGCAGCCGTGGCAATCGTGATGGTCAAGGGCGTCGCGGTGGCCTCGCGAGGCCGCAACGCGAAGCTCTATCCGCTGGAGGACGGCGGCTGGCGCTGCATCGCGCTGGTGGAGCCGGACAGCATGGCAAAGGACAACCACGGCACCGGCCTCGTGGAGAGGCGCTGGGACTTCCACGCGCCGAGCGCCGCGGCGGCCGTGGCCGTCTTCGAGAGGTGGGCGGACGAGCTATGACGAGCTGGGACGCAAGCGAGAGCGAGGAAATCGCCACGCTCATAGGCGCCATGAAGGTGCTCGAAGAGAAGATCAAGAGGCAGGAGGAGATCATCGCGCTGCAGGAGAAGTGGCTGCAGGAGAAGCGCGAGGAGGTCTTCGACCTCAAGACCAAGACGGGGGAGGAACCGAATGAGTGACGTAAAGCAGGAGCTGGGCAAGCTCGCCGTGCTTGACGCCGTGTGCCACGCGCTCAACGCGAGGCGCAAGGAGCTGAAGGACGAGGCGAGCGACTACCTGCTCGGCAAGAACGACGAGGACGGCACCGACCGCCTCAAGCTGACCGTGAACGGCGCGCAGGTGGGCACGCTGTCCATCACGCAGACCAAGGCCGAGGACGGGGTGCGACCCGTCATCGACAGCAACGCAGAGCTGGAGCGGTGGTTTCGCGAGACGGACGGCGGCGCTGACGCCATCCACCGCCTCGTGACCATCTACCCGGAAGAGGCGCTGGAGCTGGCCTGCGCGGACGGCGAGCTGCCGGACGGCTGCCGCATGGAGTCGTACCACGTGCCCGCGAGGCGCAAGAGCCCGATGCTGCGCGTGGACGCGAAGAAGGTTAACCAAGCCCTCGGCGGCGAGCTTCCCAGCGCCGTCATGGGCTTCCTGACGGAGGGGGAGTAGATGGGCGTTCCTATCCTCATCCTCGGCGCGAGCGGCAGCGGCAAGACGTACTCGCTGCGCAACCTGCCGAGCGAGAGCTACGGCCTCGTGGAGTGCGAGAAGACCATGCTGCCGTTCAAGGGCGGCAAGAAGTTCGCGCGCACGAAGAGCTTCGAGGAGCTGCGCGGGCTCGTGGCCACGTACTCCAAGAAGTGCAAGACGATCGTGGTGGATGACTTCGGCTACTGCGTGACCGACCTGTTCATCCATCACATCGGCGACAAGGACCAGTTCGCCATCTACAAGGCCATCGCCGCCGAGGTCTACCAGACGTTCGAGTTCTTCAACGGCCTGCCAGATGACGTGATCGTCTACGTCACGATGCACACCGACTCGGACGCCTTCAACAACATCGTGCCGAAAATCATGGGCAAGATGGTCAACGAGAAAATCGACCTGCTGGGCATGGTCAACGTCTGCATCCTCTCCGAGGTCGTGGACGGTGAGCACGTGTTCATCGTGGACGGCAAGCCGCCCGCGAAGAGCTGCGGCATCTTTGACGAGCCTAAGCAGCCGAACGACCTCGCCATCATCGACGCCGCAATCCGCGAGTTCATCGGAGGTGACGCAGATGCTCGATAACGACGGTTACGAGGCCTATGACGGCTACGAGGCCGAAGACCTCGCAGAGTCCCACGACTACGACAGCTATGCGTACGACCCCGAAACCAAGGAGAACCGGCGCAAGCATTTCACGGAC
>CAVIES010000205.1:0-2842 GCA_963641675.1 Anaerovoracaceae bacterium | reverse complement strand
CGAGAAGGGCGCGGACCTCGGCGACCCAGGCATCGACGTTGGCCTGCGGGGTCTCCTGCCGGGCGCCGCCGGTGGAGTCGAACTGGATCTCCATTGCAGGGCCGGCCGCGGCGCCCGTAGCGGCAGCCTGCATGTCGTCAATGACCGAGCCGGGCCAGCCGCCGTTTGTCATGAACGGCACCACGGTCTTGCCTGCAAGGTCGGTGGTCGAGAAGAACGTCTTGATCGCAGGCGCCATCGTGTACCACCAGGTTGGCGTGCCTACGGCAACGACGTCGTAGTCGGCCACGTCGTGCTCGAGCGAACAGATCTCGGGCTCGAAGCCAGCGTTGACCTCGTCCTGGCCCTGGGCCACGGTCTTGTCGTAGTCCTCAGGGTAGGGCTCGACGGTCTCGATGCGCTCGAGGTCCGCGCCGCATGCCTCGGCCAGCTGCTCGGCGATTCTCTCGGTGTTGCCGTTGCTCCAGCTGTAGTACACGACCAGCATCTTCTTGCTCATGCCCTAGCCCTCCAGCGCGGCGTAGGCCTCGTCGTCGACGGGCTCGCACCACTCGTTGCCGCAGTTCTCGCCGGGGAAGCCAAAGGCCAGGTGGGCGAACCAGGAGTCCTTCTTGGCGCCGTGCCAGTGCTTGACGTTGGCCGGGATCTCCACGATGTCGCCGGGCTTGAGGGCGCGCGCGGGCTTGCCCTCCTCCTGGTACCAGCCCTCGCCCTCGACGCAGATCAGCACCTGGCCGCCGCCTGCGGTGGAGGTGTGGATGTGCCAGTTGTTGCGGCAACCGGGCTCAAAGGTGACGTTGTGGATGGGCAGGTAGTCGTCCGGGCCGGTGAGGTTGTTGAGGTAGCTCTGGCCGATGAAGTACTGCGCGTAGGCGTCGTTGGGCTCGCCCAGGCCGAAGAAGCCGCCGTGGGCCTCGGGCGAGTCGGAGGCCGGGGCGCCGGCGGCGTCCTCGCCGTAGACCTCCTTGGCCATGCGGAAGGCTGCCCAGGCGTTGGGCCAGCCGGCGTAGAAGGCGATGTGGGTGAGCAGCTCGGCCATCTCCACCTGCGTGACGCCGTTCTTCTTGGCCTCGGCCAGGTGGTACTTGAGCGAGCTGTCGGTGATGCCCTTGCCGATGAGGGCGCTCACGGTGACGATGCTGCGGAGCTTCAGCGGCAGCTTGTCCTCGCGGCTCCACACCTCGCCAAAGAGGATGTCGTCGTTGAGGTGTGCGAACTCGGGGGCAAAGGTGCCCAGCGAGTCGTGTCCTGCGGTCTGCTTAACGGCCATGGTTTTCTCCTTTCGCGCGGGTGCCTACTGGCACTCGCCCTTGTTTGCTTCACAACGCAGCTGGTAGATGAGATAGTCGAGGCATTCGAGCTTCTTCTGCTCGGCGTGGATGCCGTCCAGGAGCTCGCGGCGCCGCTCCTTGAGCTTGCAGATGCGCGCACAGCCGCAGAGCTCGTCGTACTCGGCGATGAACGCCTCGCTGCAGCCGGCGTCCGCCAGGTTGGTGCGGGTCTTCTCGTCCATGGCCCGCTACCTCGTGAGGTTGACCTTGGTGGTGCCGGCGAGCGCCTTCTCGCCCGGGCGGCCCTTGGGGCCCACGAGCTGGTGGGGGAGGTAGAGGTCCTCCAAGAAGTCGACCTCCTCGGCAGAGAGCGTCACGTCAAGCGCGGCCACGGCATCGTCCACGCGGGCAGTGCTGGAGCAGCCCACGATGGGCGCCTCCACGCCGCGGGCCCAATGCCAGGCAAGCGCCACCTGCGCCATCGGCACGCCGTGGTCTGCGGCCACCTTGGCCACGCGCTCAATCACGGGCATGTCGATCTCGCGGTCGTGGTCGTACTTGTTGACCATGGTGGCGTCTGTGGTGCCGCGCGTAGACGCGCTCTCCCAGGTGGGGCGGCAGAGGTGGCCGCTCGCCATGGGGCTGTAGGGCGTGATGGCCATGTCGTACTGGCGGCAGACGGGGATCATCTCGCGCTCGTCCTCGCGGTAGAGCAGGTTGTAGTGGCACTGCATGCTGGTGAACTTGGTCCAGCCGCATCTCTCGGCGATGACCTGCATGTTGTGGAGCTGGTAGGCGTACATCGCGCTCGCGCCGAGCGCACGGACCTTGCCGGCGCGCACGAGCTTGTCGAGCGCCTCCATGGTCTCTTCCATGGGGGTGTCGTAGTCAAAGCGGTGGATGATGTAGAGGTCGAGGTAGTCGGTGCCAAGGCGCTTGAGCGAACCCTCCACCTCGCGCTCGATGGCGGCGGCGGAGAGGGCGCCCTCGTTAAAGAAGACCTTGCTGGCCAGCACGACGTCCTCGCGGGCGACTCCCAGCTCGCGCAGGGCGGCGCCGATGTACTCCTCGCTCGTGCCAAAGGCGTAGCAGTTGGCCGTGTCGATGAAGTTGACGCCGGCCTCAAGCGCGTGCTTGATGACCTCGCGGGTGGCGTCTTGGTCGATGGTCCACTGGTGGAACTTGGGGCTGGCCTCGCCAAAGCTCATGCCGCCGAGGCAGAGCTTGGAGATCTCGATTCCGGAGTGTCCAAGGGTCGTGTACTGCACGTTTGTCGCCTTTCTCGCGGATGCGTTCCTTCTTGCCCCTAACGATACGAGCGACCATGTGTAATGTTAAATACCTATACTAACTAGTTGGATATACGGGTTGCGTATGGCAGGGGCAAGCATGGAGATCAGAACGCTGCGGTACTTCTTGGCGGTGGCTCGCGAGGAGAACATGACCGAGGCGGCGAACGTGCTGCACGTGACGCAGCCTACGCTCTCGCGCCAGATTGCCGAGCTCGAGCGCGAGCTGGGCGTCACGCTCTTCGACCGCACCAACCGCGCGTGCGTGCTCACCGGCGAGGG
>CAVIES010000204.1:0-2845 GCA_963641675.1 Anaerovoracaceae bacterium | reverse complement strand
ATGTACCACCGTGTGCTGCGCCTGCAGGAGCTTCTCGCCGAGGCTGAGGCCGAGGCCGGCGAGCAGGACGTTCAGTCCGAGTAATCCGCCGAGCGGCTAGCTCCAAATTGTCCACGCAAGGTCTTTAACCACTGAATTAACTGGTACCTACCACTGTTTGCGCAGGTAGATGCTTTGCTGTGGCCGCATATAGCACGTCCATGACCAAAAATGGACAACTTTTTTGCGAACGGATGCCAATAGTGGTGTATCTGACGGCCGCGGTGGGGTAATATAGGCAACGGTCAAATTCTGACCCGACATAACAAGGCCCGGCTGGGGACACGCCCCAGAGGCCTCGTGAAAGGAGAAGGCATGGCAGTAAAGGTTGCTATTAACGGCTTTGGTCGCATCGGCCGTCTGGCTTTCCGCCAGATGTTCGGTCACGAGGGCTCCGAGATCGTCGCCATCAACGACCTCACCTCCCCCGACATGCTCGCTTACCTGCTGAAGTATGACTCCACGCAGGGCAACTACTCCCGTGACCACAAGGTCGAGGCCACCGAGGACTCCATCGTCGTCGACGGCAAGGAGATCAAGATCTACAAGGAGGCCGACGCCAACAACCTGCCTTGGGGCGACCTCGACGTCGACGTCGTGCTCGAGTGCACCGGCTTCTACACCTCCAAGGACAAGGCCCAGGCCCACATCAACGCTGGCGCCAAGAAGGTCGTCATCTCCGCTCCGGCCGGCAATGACCTCCCGACCATCGTCTACAACGTCAACCACGAGCAGCTCACCGCTGATGACAACATCATCTCCGCTGCTTCCTGCACCACCAACTGCCTCGCCCCGATGGCCAAGGGTCTCAACGACTACGCTCCCATCGTCTCTGGCATCATGACCACCATCCACGCCTGGACCGGCGACCAGATGCCGCTCGACGGCCCGCAGCGCAAGGGCAACAAGCGTCGCAGCCGCGCCTGCGCCGTCAACATCGTCCCGAACTCCACGGGTGCCGCCAAGGCCATCGGCCTGGTCCTCCCCGAGCTCAACGGCAAGCTCATCGGTGCCGCCCAGCGCGTCCCGACGCCGACCGGCTCCCTCACCAACCTCTACGCCGTCGTTGAGGGCACCGTCACCGTCGAGGGCGTCAACGCTGCCATGAAGGCCTACGCCGAGACCATCCCCGAGACCTTCGGCTACAACGAGGACGAGATCGTCTCCACCGACATCATCGGCGAGACCCACGGCTCCATCTTCGACGCCACCCAGACCATGGTCCAGGACCTCGGCAACGGCACGAGCCTCGTTCAGGTCACCTCTTGGTACGACAACGAGAACTCCTACACCTCCCAGATGGTCCGCACCATCAAGTACTTCGAGAAGTTCGTCGCCTAAGTGACGCTTCCCTAGGTAACTAGAAGGGCGCGGTTGCAGCTTTCGGGCCGCGCCGCGCCCTTATTGTTTGGCTCCGGTTCCCTTGCCGGCGCCTAGTCAAGAAAGGATTTGTCATGGCCTTTACCAAGAAGACCGTTCGTGACATCGACGTCGACGGCAAGCGCGTGCTTTGCCGCGTCGACTTCAACGTCCCCATCAAGGACGGCGTCGTGGGCGATACCACCCGTATCTCCGCCGCCCTCCCCACCATCAAGTACCTCGTCGAGCACAACGCCAAGGTCATCCTCATGAGCCACCTCGGCCGTCCCGAGGGCACCGGCTTCCAGCCCGAGCTCTCCCTCGAGCCCGTCGCCAAGAAGCTCGCCGAGATGAGCGGCCTCAACGTCAAGTTCGTCGCCGACACCTACGGTGACGAGGCCAAGGCCGCCGTCGACGCCCTCAACGCCGGCGAGGTCCTCGTTCTCGAGAACGTCCGCTTCGACAAGCGCGAGAAGAAGAACGACCCCGAGATCGCCAAGACCCTCGCCTCCTACGGCGACGTCTTCGTCCTCGACGCCTTCGGCACCGCCCACCGTGCCCAGGGCTCCGTCGTGGGCCCGGCCGCCTACATCCCGGCCGTCGCCGGCTTCCTGCTCGAGAAGGAGGTCGACACGCTCACCGGCATCTTCGCCGAGCCCGAGCGTCCCTTCGTCGCCATCGTCGGCGGTTCCAAGGTTTCCTCCAAGATCGGCGTGCTCGATCACCTCATCGACTCCGCTGACACCCTCATCATCGGTGGCGGCATGGCCTACACCTTCTTCCTCGCCCAGGGCTACACCGTCGGTCAGTCCCTCAAGGAGGAGGACTGGGTCGAGCGCGCGGCCGAGATGCTGAAGAAGGCCGAGGACAAGGGCGTCAAGATCCTGCTCCCGATCGACAACCGCGTTGCCGACCACTTCGGCGAGGACGCCGTGCCCGAGGTTGTTGCCTCCGACGCCATCCCCGATGACCGCGAGGGCATGGACATCGGCCCCAAGACCGAGGAGCTCTACGCCGAGGCCATCAAGGGCGCCAAGACCGTCTTCTGGAACGGCCCCATGGGCGTCTTCGAGTTCGACAACTTCGCTCACGGCACCCAGGCCGTCGCCGAGGCCATCGCCGAGAGCGACTGCACGTCCATCATCGGTGGCGGCGACTCCGTCGCGGCCATCAACAAGTTCAACCTGGCCGACAAGATGAGCTGGATCTCCACCGGCGGTGGCGCTTCCATGGAGCTCGTCGAGGGTAAGGCCCTTCCCGGAGTGGAGGCGCTTCTCGATGCGTAACCGTATGATTGCTGGCAACTGGAAGATGAACAAGACCTACGCCGAGGGCGTCGAGCTCGCGCAGGGTCTTGCCGACGAGCTCGCCGGCGCCGACGTCAAGGTTGACGTCGTCGTCTGCCCGCCCACCGTCGACCTCAAGGGCGTCTCCCAGGTCATCGAGC
>CAVIES010000203.1:0-2850 GCA_963641675.1 Anaerovoracaceae bacterium | reverse complement strand
ATGGGGAAGGCGCATCGTTGGCAGGCTCGCCGCCAGCAGCCGCATCGTCCTGCCCGGCAGCCGCACGGGCCTCGGCCTCGTGCTTGAGGTTGTCGACGAACATCTGGGGAACGTTCACTCGCGCCTCCTCGGAGGAGCCCTCCAAGAAGTCGAACAGGCAGCCGTAGCAGATGCCCATATCGGTGAACGTGGTGGCACCGCAGCGCGGGCAGGTCTTGAGCCCTTCCTGCTGGGCACCCTCGGGAGCGAACTTCTTCTCGATTACGTTGCCGGTCATGTCTTCCTCCTCTGTCTTTTTGTTATTGCTTGCGTTATCCCAGCTCAGAGAGCCAGAGTTCTTCTCCTGCCTGTGGCCATGGAGCCGTTGAGCTCGGCCGTTCCAGCACGTAGCGCGCACCCAGGGCAGACTCGACTCGCCAGGGGCCGACGCCTCTGAGCGAGCCGACCACCACGCCCGCCGCGCTCACGAACGCGACGTCTATGGCATAGGCCATGCCAAAGGTGTGAATCGACGAGCAGGGCGTGAGCAATACGAGCCTGGCGAGCTCGTCTCCCCTACACGTGCCGAGCAGGCCCCGTAGGCGCAGCCACGGGCTAGCGAGCAGCCGCGCACGGCCACGCCAACCGGACGTGCCTCGCACAAGAACCTCCCCGCCTGGCGACCTTCGGGCATTGCCGCGTGCCTCAATAAAGGACGCAATGCCACATCCCCGGGCAGATTTCATCAGCCGCCTCAGGCCCAAGCCCCTCATGTCACGATCGCCGCCTTCCATCTGTCGACCACAACGCTCCTCTCGTGCGTCGCCATCGCGGGGAGGCTAAAGCCCACGCCCGCGATCGAGACGCTCGAAGGCCATGGCGTATAACTCAACTTGCAGGTAAACCGACACGTTCCTGCCGCAAGCGCAAACGTCGTGCCCGAATCCGCACCGCCAAGGTCTTCCGCCGAGACCTCCACCTCGCAGTCCATGCCGCCCACACCCTTCTCTATCGCCTCCTTCACGGCGTCCACCCCAGCCAGGACATTCGAGCCACCGGCAGGAGAGACTCCGTGCGCAAGCACGGCATCGGGTGCCACGCGATCGAAGCGCGCGCAAAGCTCGGCGAAACGCATGACGTTGAAGGCGATGAGGGCAGTGGCGACGATGACGGGGATGAGCAGGGCCATCTCAACCGCGGCCTGGCCACAGAGCTCATCGAGCAAGCCGCGACGCATGACGGGAGCACAGGCTCGCTCGCCACGCTGAAGCCCGAGCTTCCCGAAGAGACACCGTGGGGTGAGCCGGTGCCGCGGGACGAAGCGGCAAACCAACCCACGTCTCGAACGTGCTGGGTGGCCAGGTGAGCGCCGAAGTGGTTCGCGCACCTCTCCCCTGTTCATGAAGCCGCTCATGAGCCGCTCGCCCCCAGAAGGGCGCCTACGTCGAACGTGAGCGGCACCGTGACGGAGGTCCCAGGAATCGCGATTTCGGCCACGGTGAACTTCCCGCCATCGCCAAGCTCGTTCGATATCTCTTGCCCAAGCGCCCTCGCAAGCGAGGCCGGGTCGCCTGAGGTTGGGAGCTTTCCTATGAGCTCGCGCACGGTGGCCACATGGCCATAGCCGCCCTGATCGAACACGTTCTGCGTGTTTGTGAGCACGGGCTTGCGAAGCCTGAGGTCGGCGGGCTCAAGGCCGGCCGCCTTGATGATCTGACCCAGGCGTTTCTTGAGCCAGCTCGCAACGGGCCCTCCCCCGCCCACGGCGTTTAGCGCGCTTTCGGCGGCGGAGGAGATCCCGCCAGCTGCCGACCCGTAGCCACGAAGCAGGCCGCCCCAGAGCTCGCCGACCTTGCCAAGAACGCCGGCCTCGCCCTCGCCAGCGCCCAGGCCCTCAGAAATAGCCTCGAACATGCGCGTGATCACATCGTTTCCGTCAGCGTTCGAGTCTGGCGCGAGCACCGCGGCGGAGGCGGCGGCACCTGCCGGCAGGCTGCCCTCGCCCGTGAAGGCGTTTGTGAGCTGGCCCGGGAGCGCTGACTCGCCGCGGACCACCACCGCGACACAGCCCCAGGCGCCCGGCGGGCAGAGCTTAGGCCGCGGTACCGCTAGGGCGTCCAGCGCCTTCTGGAAGGCATCCGAGCCTTCCTCTGCCAGGCCCTTCATCTCTGCCTGCGCGTCGGCCAGCTCATCGGCGGCCGCCTGGTACTCGCGCGAGGCCTCCACAACCTCGCGCCAGTAGTGCTCAAAGCCGTTGTCGATGCTCGTGGAGGCGGCCGCGACGCTGCCCATGTCCACGGCGCCCATCTGGCAGGTGGGGCAGCGCTTCACCGCGCCGTCGTCCAGTTGTTTGAGCGATGCCTTGCCAGAGGCCGCACCCTTGGCGCCTGGGCAATTTGCCACGGAATGGAGTACCCGTCCGCCGTTTTCCTGCGTGCAGGGCCAAGTGGCACTGGTGTAAAGCGTCGTCTCCTTCATCTGCTCGGTGTTGCGAGGCAAATCGGGGAAATCGATGTCCACACGGCCGTCCGCAAGCTCCGTGTAGTGTGCAGCCTTCACCTTCTTGGTCGCGTACTCGTAGAAGGTCTTTCGACAGGCGGAATCGGTGAGGTAGTCGATACCCGTGCCCTCCGGCGCCTCCGTCTTGGCACGGTGAGGATAGTAGTTGCGGGCTCGCACGAGAGCCGCGCCAAAGGTCCAGTCCTTTACCGAGGCGTAGTTGGGGTTGAGCGCGGCGGAGAGCGACGCCACCGTATCTGCGCGCTCGCGCATGTTCATGGGCTCGCCGCCGCAGTCGGCAAGCCAGCCACGCAGTTTCGCAGCATCAGCCTTGTCCTGAGCCTCCTTTGCCTTGTCGGAGGCCTCCTGGAG
>CAVIES010000202.1:0-2860 GCA_963641675.1 Anaerovoracaceae bacterium | reverse complement strand
CCCCAATGTGGATGTCGCCCAGCACGATGGTTCCGGCCCCCACCATGACGTTGTTGCCCAGAGTGGGGTGGCGCTTGCCGCCGTGCTTGCCGGTCATGCCCAAAGTGACGCCCTGGTAGATCAAGCAATCGTCTCCGATGATGGACGTCTCGCCAATCACGACGCCCATGCCGTGGTCGATCATGAAGCGTCGCCCGATGGTGGCGCCGGGGGCGATGTCCACGCCGTAGCGCTTGCGGCTGCGGCGTGAGCAGAACGACGCCAGCCCGCGCATACCGTGCTCCCACAGCCAGTGCTGGCGGCGGTACGCCCACACGGCGTGCATGCCGGTGTGCCAGAGCAGAACCTCGCGCGCGGAGTGCACGGAGGGGTCGCGCTCAATCACGGACTGAATGTCTTCCTTGATGCCTTCGAACATGCTTTGACCTGCGGTTTGTTAGAGATCCATGGAGAGGTAGCGCTCGCCGGTGTCAGGCAGGATAGCCACGATGGTCTTGCCGGCAAACTCGGGGCGCTCGGCCAGCTTGACGGCGGCGGTGACGGCTGCGCCGGAGGAGATGCCAACGAGAAGACCGACCTTCTCGGCAAGCTCCTTCTTGGTGGCGATGGCGTCGGCAGACGCAATGGGCAGGACCTCATCGATCACGTCGGCGTTGTAGTTCTTGGGCACGAAGCCGGCGCCGATGCCCTGAATCTTGTGGCTGCCGGACTGGCCGCCAGAAAGCACGGCGCTCTCGGCGGGCTCGACGGCAACGGCGTAGACGTCGGCCTTCTTCTCCTTGAGGAACTTGGCGGTGCCGGAGATGGTGCCGCCGGTGCCCACGCCGGCCACAATGGCGTCAACGGTGCCCTCGGTGTCTGCCCAGACCTCGGGGCCCGTGGTCTGGTAGTGGGCAAGCGGGTTTGCGGGGTTCACAAACTGACCGGCGATGATGGAGCCCGGGGTGGACTCGTGCAGTTCGTCGGCCTTGGCGATGGCGCCCTTCATGCCCTCGGCGCCGGGGGTGAGCACAATTTCTGCGCCATAGGAGGCCGCAAGCTTGCGGCGCTCGATGGACATGGTCTCGGGCATGGTAAGGATGAGCTTGTAGCCGCGCTCGGCAGCAATCATGGCCAGGCCAACGCCGGTGTTGCCGCTGGTGGGCTCGATGATGGTGCCGCCGGGGGCCAGACGCCCCTCACGCTCGGCGTCCTCGACGATCGCAAGAGCGATACGGTCCTTGATGGACCCGCCGGGGTTGGTTGCCTCGTACTTGCCGAGGATGGTCGCGTTGCCATTGGCGAGGTCGGAGAGGTCCACGAGGGGCGTGGAACCAATGAGGGCCTCAATCTTGCGGGCAGTACGCATTTGGTGCCTCCTTGCTTATTCAGCTGACTGGTTACGAGGTGTGCCGCAGTCCGGATGGAGCGGTCTTCTCGCTGCCGAGTAGGATGGCACTTATAATCCCACGGCGCAAGTAGGAATTAGAAATATCTTGCGAGGTGAGAAAAACTTACGTTTGGCTGATGGGGGAGTCTAGTAAAGCGGCAGATCGCCCGTGATGGGGTCGATCTTGTCGGCAGAGAGGGGCTCGAAGGCCAGGCAGGTGTAGGTGGCCTCGCCATGGAACTCCGTGCAGCCCGCATCGCAGATGAGAGACACCACAAAGCCGGCGTCTTTGCCCTGCTGCGCAATGTCGAGAAGGGCCTGCTCGCCATCCACGTAGACGCAGATCTTGGCGACGCCGGCGTCAAACCAGTTGGTCAGGGCAGAGCAGTCGTCGTCGGCGTGGGCGAGATACGCAAAGTCATCCGTGGCGCTGATCTGGTCGGTGCGGTTCTCCTTGACCAGGGCCATGAGTACGGCCTCGACGCAGGCGTGACCGGCCTGGGCGGCAATCTTTCCCTTGCGCATCTTAAGGTCGCGACGCACGACGATAACTTGCTTGGACTTGTAGTTGCCAGAGGGCATGGTTGCTCCTTTGATGCTTGGTTAGTCGATGCGCTCGAGGTAGCCGCGGTCAAGCTTGACGGTGCAGGTGAGGCCGGGCCAGCGCTCTGCCGCGATTTTTGTCAGTTGATCGATGATTTCGTCATCGGGGAGCTGGCACTCCTCGTGCTTCACAACGTCAAACGCCACCATCTCATCATAGACGCGCAGGTTGTGCACGTTGAGGCCCGGATCCACAAAGTAGGCCTGGTGGTTGAGCCAGCTCTGCGGAAAATCGTCGCTGGGGTCAACGGGGTCGATGTGCAAGATCAGGTGGGCGCCAAGCTTCTTCTCAAAGTCGCGCTCGATCTTGTCGACGATCTCATGCGTGGTGAAGCTGTCGGCGCGGCCGTCCATCTGCACACTGGCGGACACAAACAGGCGCCCGGGACCGTAGTCGTGTGCCATGAGATCGTAGGTGTCAAGGATGCCCGGGTACGAGATGATCATGGCGAAGGCCTTGTCGACAAAAGCCTTGTCGGGTGCGCGGCCAAGCAGTGGGCTTACCGTCTCGCGCAGCAGCTGAATGCCGCCGATGGTGATGAATGCGCCCATACCAAGACCCACCCAGCCATCGATGTTGATGCCGGTGAGCTGCATGAATACAGAGGAAGCAAGAATGAGTGCGGTGGTAATAACATCATTTCTTGAATCGACGGCTGTTGCGCGCAAGGTGTCGGAATCAATCTTGCTGCCAAGCTTGCCGTTGAAGTAAGACATCCAGAGCTTGACCAGCATGGACAGTACCAGCACCACGACCACGGCCGTGCTGAACTCCGCGGGCTCGGGGCTGAAGATCTTCTCCGCGGACTCGTGCGCCAGCTGGGTGCCCAAGATGCAGATCAGCACCGCGACGGCCAGGCTGGCAAGGTACTCGTAGCGGCCGTGGCC
>CAVIES010000201.1:0-2892 GCA_963641675.1 Anaerovoracaceae bacterium | reverse complement strand
CCATGGTGCCGCCGGCTGCCCGTGCGGACAACCAAGCCATCAGGGCAGAGAAAACGTTGCCAAGGTGCATGCGGCCCGAAGGCGTGGGGGCAAAACGGCCCTTGACCTGCGATGTATTTGAAATGCTGTCCGTCGGCACCTAGTTCAGCTCCTGCGCGTAGACGTAAATGTGACAGTCGTCCGCGACCTCGCGCGTCACGCGACGCTCCATGCCCTTGTGCTCGTAGAAGCCAAAGTCGCAGTCGTCGTCAGTGATAAGGAAGATCCCGCCCGCATGCGCCGCGGCAATCTCGCACGCGGCGTCAAACAGGTGCGCGCCCAGGCCCATGCCCTTGGCGTCGGGGTTGACGATCAGCAGCTTGAGTTCCGCCCCGACACCCGCGCCACCGCCGGAAATGTAGTCGGCGGCCACGGCGGCCTCTTTCTCGATGAAGTCAACGTCGCGGCGCACGTCGGCAAGCAGCTCGGGGTCGCGCGCGGCCTCTGCCAGCAGCTTTTCTCGGCGAGAAGCCCACTCGGGGTCGGGAGCCACATCGGTAAATGAAAGAAGCGCGGCGCCGAGGATCAGCCCGTTGCGCTCGGCGGCAAGCGACCAGTTGGTCTCGGCAAGGTAGCTGCAGATGTCGATCTGCCCGGCAAGCTTGCCGGCTACCTCGGGCAGGTGCGCGGCCCACTGCTGCTGGAACAGGTGGCCAAGCTGCTCAAGGTCGCGCGGACAAACCGCCCTAAAGCAAATCCCTGATGTCGCGTTTCCCAACTGACCCTCCTAAAAATGGCCCTTGCGGGGTACCCTACCTACGATAAATCACAAATTAGGAGACCCAAATGGCCGAAAACGACAAACTTGACGAGCAATTCTGTGACTTCTCGCTGGGCACGCCTGCGATCGTGTGCCGTTGGCGCCTTCAGGAGTGCAAGCTGCCGTTGGAAAACCGTCACCTCAGGGCGCTTTCCAACCGCAAGGTTGCGGGGAAAAACGTCTCGCCGCAGCTGATTGCCTGGGCAAAGCAGCATGTCGAGTGGACGCTCACCTCCGGCGCGGCTGACAACCCCGACGGCGTTTTGATGCTGGTCATCGACACTGAGGGCCATGCCGCTATGACCGTGGGCCCCTACGAGCCTCTCGCTGCAACCTCCGCCGCTGACCTTGCTGCACGCGCAGCCACCGCCGCGTCAGAGCGCGCGACCCTGGGGATTGCGCCCGAGACCCTCTGGGCAGTCGATGACAACACGTTGACCTGCGGTGCATTTGAAGGCGAGAAACCCTCGGGCATCGTCAGCCTGCTCGTTGACCTTGCCCGTGCCAAGGGGCTCAAGGTGGTCTTTGACCCTGATCTTGCCCCTGCTGGACATGCCGAGGTGTTTCTCGCCTCCGACGAGCACGGCGTCGTGAGCGCCACTGACGCCGCCGGTCCCGTGTCCCAGGAGCTGCAAGCCGACTACATGAAGCTTCTGAGCTCGATGCGTTCGCACAGGTAGATTCATGCGACGGTAGGGGGTACTATTGGAGGTTGCATAAACTCCAAGAAACTCCGAAAGCAGGTCTGCCCTTGACTGCTGACCAGAACAACGAGAAGCCCACCCGCCGCCGCGCCGCGCACTTTGCCACCACGCCCGACGGCACCACCCCGACCCAGCGCGTCTCGGGCGAGGACCTTGAGGGCGGCTCCGCGACGCCGCTGGATTCCGTGGCAAACTTGGACGCCCCCACGGCTGTTCAGGCCCCGCTCTCCTCGGTCAAGCACCACACGGCGCGCACCGATCGCTTTAGCAAGGTGCTGGACGACGATGCCGAGGAACAGCAGCGCTTCTCGCGGGATCTCTCTGGTGGCGAGGAGCTCATTCGTCACAAGCACCGCCGCCGCAAGTTCCCGCTGGCAGCCAAGGTGCTCATCGTTCTTCTCGTCATCATCTTGGGCTGCACTACGGCCATCGCCGCCTATGTGGGAAGCCTGAACAAGGCCATGTCCGTGGACGACGAGACGCGCCAGCAGATCTCCGAGGCCCTCTCAGGCGATACGGAAACCGTCAGCAACCAGGCCTTCTACACGTTGGTGATTGGCTCGGACGCGCGCGACGGGCTTTCCGGCTCGCGCTCGGACGTCATCATCCTGGCCCGCGTTGACCCGGCAGACGCCAAGGTCACGCTCGTCTCCATTCCTCGAGACACCATGATCAACTCCGTCTCAGGCGACGTCGAGAAGATCAACGGTGAGTACAACTACGGAGCCGCCGCCACCATCAAGGCGGTCCAGCAGTTCTGCGGCGTCAAGATCTCGCACTACGTCGAGGTTAACTTCGAGGGCGTTGAGAACGTGGTCGACCAGCTGGGCGGCGTGTGGGTCAACATCCCCGAGGACATCACGGCAGGCAATGGCGGCAAGTCCTTCTCCAAGGGCGAGCAGCTTTTGGATGGCGAGTCAGCGCTGGCATACGCCCGTGAGCGCTACAACGTCTCGGGCGGCGACTTTGGCCGCGCTCGTGCCCAGCGCCAGATCATCACCGCCATCGTCAAGCAGGTCCTGGCTTCCGGACCCACCGAGATGCCGGGCCTGATCTCCTCCATCGCAAGCTCCGTTTCCACCGATCTCTCTGTGGCCGACATCATTTCGTGGGCGCTTGCCTTCCAGGGCGCAGGCTCCGACATGAGCATCTACTCCGCCGTTGTGCCCAGCTATTCGCTCAGCCAGAACGGCGTGTCGTACGTGGCCACCATGTACGACGAGTGGCAGGACATGATGCGCCGCGTCGACGCCGGCCTTGACCCCAATGACACCAGCGCTACCATCCCCGACGAGCAGCTCAACAACTCCGAGCTCGGTGCCGCGTCCAACGCGGCCGGCCCGCGTGAGAACTACCACGAGCTGGCGGAGTCCGCCGGCCTGACTACCG
>CAVIES010000200.1:0-2928 GCA_963641675.1 Anaerovoracaceae bacterium | reverse complement strand
ACATTAAGTCACCTCCGGCTCATGCGGAATCTCGCGCGGCGCGGCACCCCTTGGCTCCGGCTGACGTTCTAGCTGTGTCGTGGCATGTCTCAGCTGCCGGCTGAGGTTGCTGCATGTAGCGCGTCATACCGTCGCAAATAGCTGTCGAAAAAAAGACGCGCCGCCCCTAGAAACACGGGGCGGCGCGTCCTCCTTTATTTGACGGGGAAATAAAGCCTTGAGCTACGAAAGCGCGGAGCAGAGGGCGTCGATGACGGAGACGGCGAGCATCTGGGCGTCGTTGACGGTGAAGGAGCCGTCGAGCTCGGCCTCGGCGGGGAGCTCCATGCGAACCACGGGCGGCTTGGTGCGGCTGCTCTCGAGGGCCGTCTGCAGGCGGAGGGCCAGGTCACCCTCGTCGGCCATGGAGACGTTGGCCACCTTGGAGACGGTGGGGCGCGGGGTCACGGCAAGCACGATGACGGCGCGGTCGTCGGCCGTGGCGTCCTCGACGTTCTCCACGATGTGGAGGTTCGTGTCCTCGCTCATGGCGCAGGCGATGTTGTAGATGCGGCCGGCCACGGCGCGAGAGATCGGGTCCTCGGCGGCGATGGCGATGCGAATCTCATCCAGAACGAGGGCGGTGCGCGCAAAGCCCATGCCGCTCATGGGGTGCGGGCCCTGGGCGGGCTTGCCGGCCCAGACGTGGCGCAGGCGCTCGATGGCGTCAAAGGTGTCGCCAAAGGCGATGCCGTCGGCGAGCATGCCGACGTTCTCCTGGAAGAGCTTCACGGCGCCCTCGGTGTGGGGGCCGTAGTAGCCGTCGGGCTCGCCGCAGGAGAAGCCCAGCACGTTGAGGGCGTTCTGCAGGCAGAGCACGTCGTTGCCGTGGAAGTTGGGAAGGCGCAGGTAGAGGGTGCGGTCGCCCAGCTGGTAGCACTCGTCCACGAGGGCAGACCAGCAGGCCACGTCGACCTCGGCAGAAAGCGAGAGCTTGTGCTCGAGGCGGAAGCGCGCGACGGCGTTGGCGGTGGAGGAGCCAAACTCAGAGCCCTTGAGCTCTGCCTCGTCAATCTCGTAGCCCAGAGACGTCAGGCGCTCCTGCACGTCCTCGACCATCGAACCGTTCATGCCCTCGCGAATCGGATCCATCTACTTGCTCCTAGTTTTGATACATGACAATGGGCGCTAGCTCGCGCGCTCAATAAAGAAGTCTGCCATAGAGCAGAGGATGCCGGCGGCCTCAGACGTGATATGCCCCATATCAGCAGATTTGGCCGCGAGCTCCTTGGCCCTTGCGGCCTCGGTGCGGGCGAGCTCCTCGCAGTAGGAAATGCCGCCGCCAAGCTCGATGAGCTCCACCGCGCGGGCGAGCTCTGCCTGGTCTGAGGTCTCGGCCTCAAGGATGCCCACGAGCTCGGCACGCTCGGCCTCGGCCAGCTCGTTCAAGGCATGCACGACGGCGAGCGTGCGCTTGCCCTCGGTGATGTCGCTCCTGAAGTCCTTGCCTTGCGCGTCGGCGTCGCCCACGAGGTTCAGCAGGTCGTCCTGCAGTTGGAAGGCGATGCCCGCGGAGAAGCCGACCTTCTTGAGGTCGTCCACGGCCTCAGGCGAGCCGCCGGCGGCGACTACGCCCGCGGCAAGCGGGTAGACGGCCGTGTAGAAGGCGGTCTTGCTCGCCACCATGTAGAGGTAATCGTCAACCGAGATGTCCCAGCGGCCGTCGCGCGCCCAGCCAAGGTCAAGCGCCTGGCCCTCGAGGGTGTTCCTCTCCATCTTCACGAGGATGGAGAGGAGCTCGGGCTTGCGCTCGGCGGGGATGGCGGGGTCGTTAAGCACGACCTCAAAGACCTGCGTGAGGGCAAGGTCGCCCATGTTGATGGCAAGGCCGGTGCCCTCCGTGACGTAGAGGCAGGGGTTGCCACGCCTAAGCTCGCTCTTGTCGGCGATGTCGTCGTGGATGAGCGCGGCGCTCTGGAAGAGCTCGATCGCCACGCCGCTCGAGAGCGCGAGACTCGCGTCACCGCCCACGGCCTCTGCCCCTAGCAGGCAGAGGATGGGGCGCACGCGCTTGCCGCCGCCCTCGGTGAAGTGGGCGAGCGGGCCATAGAGGTAGCGGGTGAGGTCATCTGCTGGCTGTTCCACGCCCTCGACGGGCGGAACGGCCGTTGCCGCGGCATCAGAGATGGCGGCCTGCACCTGGGGGAGCTTGGCCTTGAGATAGGAAGCGAAGAGGTTTTCGGCCACGCCTACTCCTCGAAGCCGTTGGGGTTGTGGCTCTGCCAGTTCCAGGAGTCGCGGCACATGTCGGCCAGGTCGTACTTGGCCTCCCAACCCATCTCGGTCTTGGCCTTGGTGGCATCGCACCAGTTGGCGGCGATGTCGCCACCGCGGCGCTCGCGGATGACGTAGGGCAGCTCCTTGCCACAGGCGGCGGAGAAGGCGCGCACCACGTCGAGCACGGAGGAGCCGGTGCCGGTGCCGAGGTTGAAGACCTCAACGCCGCATTTGCCGTTCATCCAGGCGAGGGCGGCAACGTGGCCGGCGGCCAGGTCGCAGACGTGGATGTAGTCGCGCACGCCGGTGCCGTCGGGCGTGTCATAGTCGTCGCCATAGACCTGCACGGCCTCGAGCTTGCCCACGGCCACCTGCGCCACGTAGGGCACGAGGTTGTTGGGGATGCCCTTGGGGTCCTCGCCGATGAGTCCGGAGGGGTGGGCGCCGATGGGGTTGAAGTAGCGGAGCAGCACGACGTCCCACTCGGGGTCGGCGGTGTGGAGGTCGGTGAGGATCTGCTCGATCATCCACTTGGTCCAGCCGTAGGGGTTGGTCGCGAACTTCTTGGGGCTCTCCTCGGTGAGCGGCAGGGAGTCCGGGTCGCCGTAGACGGTGGAGGAGCTGGAGAAGATGATGGACTTGCAGCCGTGCTCGCGCATGACGTCCACGAGG
>CAVIES010000199.1:0-2944 GCA_963641675.1 Anaerovoracaceae bacterium | reverse complement strand
TGCTAGGGGAGCGCGAACCCGCCGCCGCGGAGGCGGCGCTGCCGCGAAGCCCGGCCGCATAGTTGTGCATGCATTTAGGAGCGCCCCCATCATGGGTGGGGAGCGCTCCTCTGCGTGATATACTGCGAGATTGCATGAACGTATGGAGCCCCGGCGGCGCTGGGGCAAGCATTAGAAAGAGAGTTTGGGATGCAGCAGATCAGCACCGCCGAGTTCAAGAACGGCATGGGTCTTAAGATCAAGGACAAGATCTACACCATCGTCGAGTTCCAGCACGTGAAGCCCGGCAAGGGCGGCGCCTTCGTCCGCTACAAGATCAAGGACCTCCGCAGCGGCCGCGTCATCGGTGACCAGACCTGCAACGCCGGCACCAAGTTCGACTCCGTCATGCTCACCACCAAGGAGATGCAGTACCTCTACAACGACGGCGACAACTACTACTTCATGGACATGGAGACCTACGACCAGATCCCCGTCCCGTCCGACTTCATCGGCGAGAACGCCAAGTGGCTGAAGGAGAACGACACCTGCCAGCTCATGTACGCCGATGACGACCTGCTCACCGTCCAGCCCCCGATGTTCATCGAGGTCTCCATCACCGAGACCGACCCGGGCTTCAAGGGCGACACCGTCCAGGGCGGCGGCAAGCCCGCCACCGTCGAGACCGGCGCCGTCATCCAGGTCCCGATGTACCTCAACGAGGGTGACGTCATCAAGGTCGACACCCGCGAGGGCAAGTTCGTCTCCCGCGTCTAACTAGCGAGTCTTTACCTGGCCGGGCGCACAGCGCGCCCGGCTTCATTCGCCACGAAAGGGGCAGCCATGAGCAACGAGCTGAGGATCGCCGGCATGGGCGTTTCTAAGAACGTCATTTCCCAGATCGTCGGCAACGCCGTCCAGAAGGTCGAGGGCGTCGCCGCCATCTATGGTCAGGACATCGCGAGCGGCCTCATCGCTATGCTCACGTCCAAGCCCCAGCCCACCACCAATGCCGTGGAGGCCGAGGTTGTCGAGGGCGACACGCTCTCCATCACCGTGCGCCTCGCCGTCTTCTTCGGCTATCCGTTCACCAAACTTGCCGAGGACGTCCGCGCCGCCATTGCCGAGGCCATCGCCTCCGAGGTGGGCGTGAACGTCTCCAACATCGACGTCTGCATCGACGAACTCGTCTTCCCCAAGGAGTAGGTCCCTTGTCTTCTAGCTCTCGCATCTACGGCCGTACGCTCGCGCGTTGCCAGGCCCTTCAGCTGATGTTCCAGGCCGAGGCCAGCGGTCGTTCCGTCGCCGACGTCCTTGCCGGAGACTACGTGCTCTCCGAGGGCCCGCTTGACGAGTACGGCGAGCAGGTGGCCCGCGGCTGCGACGAGCACAAGGCCGAGCTCGATCGCGTGCTCTCTGGCGCGGCTCACAACTGGAGTCTCTCCCGCATGAGCGCGACCGACCGCAACCTGCTCCGCATCGCCCTGTATGAGACCCTCTTCGTCGACGAGGTCGATCGTGCCGTCGCCATCGACGAGTGCGTCGAGCTCGCGAAGGCCTTCGGCAGCTCCGACGAGTCGAGCCGCTTCGTGAACGGCGTGCTCGGCCGCATCGCCAAGGACCTCGACGAGGGCATCGACGTCATCGAGGCCGCTCGCGACAACGTCGTGGACCTGCCCGTGAACGGCGCTTCCTACGAGGACGACTACTCTGAGGGTGAGCCCTCCAGCTACGTGCCCGCCGCCTACCCCTACGACGACGAGCTCGAGGCTGATGCTGCCGCGCCTGTCGCCTACGAGGGCGATGTGCCCGAGTGGGCAAAAGAGGGCGAGTAGCCCATGGCCAAGACGGACACCTCCGGCTACGAGCGCTTCAGCGACGTGACCGAGCGCCTGGACGAGATCATCGCCTCCGTGCGCGACAAGGAGACCTCCCTCGAGCGCTCTCTCGACCTCTTTGACGAGGCCATCGCGCTCGGCACGCGTGCTGTGGACCTCGTTGACAAGGCTGCCTTCTCGCCCGAGGAGCGCGAGCGCCTGGTGTCTGGTCCCGAGGACGAGGCTTCCGCCGACGAGGCCGCCGAGGGCACCTCTAAGCCCGCCGAGGGCGAGGCTGCCGATGCCGGCGCCTCCGCCTCCTCCGAGGCCTAAGAGCCATGGCTCGTTGCCGGCTCGACGAGGAGCTCGTCGCGCAGGGCTTCTTCCGCAACACCAACGACGCCATGCGCGCCGTCATGGCCGGTGACGTCTCCGGCCCCTCCATGAGATACCAATCCGCAGGCACCCAGGTAAAGCCCGGGTGCGAGCTTCATGTGCGCGGCTCGCTTCCGTACGTGAGCCGTGGCGGCCTCAAGCTCGAACACGGCCTCGACCACTTTGGCGTGGAGCCTGCGGGCCTTTCCTGCGTAGACGTGGGCTGCTCCACCGGAGGCTTCACCGATTGTCTCCTGAGCCGTGGCGCCGCGCGCGTCCTTTCCGTCGATGTCGGCTATGCCCAGTTCGACTGGTCGCTTCGCCAGGACCCCCGCGTGGAGCTCTTGGAGCGCACCAACATCGTCGACGTTCCCACACCCGAGCGCGCCCACACGATAGACCTCGCCGTCTGCGACGTCTCTTTCACCTCGGTGCTCACCGTGCTGCCCGCCGTCTGCGAGCTCTTGGCTCCCGGCGGCCGCTTCCTCACCCTCGTAAAGCCCCAGTTCGAGGCTGCCCGCGAAGACGTGGGGGAGGGCGGCGTGATTCGCAGCGAAAGCGTGCGCCTAGCCTGCGTGGAGAAGGTTTCTGCGGCCTTTGAAGAGGCTGGCTTTGAAGTGGCGGGCTACTGCGAAAGTCCCATAACGGGCGCCAAGGGCAACCACGAATACTTGTTGCTCGGCACCCTCTCTTAGCGCGGCGCCGGGGCCAAGGGGGAACCACGCCGTGCTCAGGCAGTCCTGAGCTCGCACGGAGGTGACATTAAGTCACCT
>CAVIES010000198.1:0-3049 GCA_963641675.1 Anaerovoracaceae bacterium | reverse complement strand
GTGCGTGGTCCATGCGACCGGCGCTCGCGCAGGTGACGGTTACCTCAAGCTGCTCACCCTTCTCGGCAGCGAGCTCGCGAGAGCAGGAAAAGCCGAGGGAGAGGTCAGTGTCGTACTTGGCCGGCGGGAAGATGCGGATGCCAAAGGCACCGCCCATCTGGCCAATCTCGGGCGTCTCGCGCACGTCGTCGGCGGGCACGACGGAGAGTTCCTCGGCATCCGCCGCGCCCTGGGCGCGCAGCCACGCGAGGGTCTCGGGTGCTACGGTGTCGGCGTCGCCGCAGAAGGCGCCAGGCACCACGCCGGCGGCCCGGCAGGCGTCGGCCCCGCGATCGACGGCAACGACCAACTCGGCCTCTGCGGCCAGGCGCTCGATAAGTGCGGGCGAGCTCGGCTCGGGCGAGCCGGCAACGAGAAGCACGCGCATGCTGGGACCTCCTTAGGCGCAGTTGGTGTTCGCCCATGACCGTACACCACTTGCGTCACGACCACAAAAAAGCCCCTCGCTGCCGCGAGGGGCTGAATGTGCATCGCCTAGTGAAAATTGTGGTGATAGATAATGGCGCATATGTAATCCGCGAAGCATGCTTCTTCATGCTTCGTGGCTTCCGTATGCAGGAACACGTCGAAGCAGTGCCAGCCGACTACGCAAAAGTTGTCATGGCCCTTTTCATCCTCTCCGCCAATGAAAAGATCGCCGCACATATAGGCCTTGTCGCACATAGCGTCGCCTGCGCCGATCTTCTTGAGCTCCTCCTCGTCGAGCTCCTGTGCCTCGGCCATGGCGCGCTCGACCTCCTCGGGGGTTATCTCGAGGCCGGCTGCGGCGGCAGCCAGCGAGATAGCCTCGGCTTTGCTGCCGCACGCCTCGCACTCGTCGCCGGCAAGGGCCTCCTTGAACTTCTCGGCCTTGTCCTCGTCAGCCGCAAGGGCATCCTTTAGCTCCATTAGCTTCATCGTCGTCCCTCCGTTGTGCCTGCGAGAGACTTTGCCTCGCAGAGCTAGCTTCTCAATCGAATCCTACCCAATTACTGGCAGCCGTCTTCAGCGTCCTCCGGCCGCTCCTTGCGCTTCTTTCCCGCATGCTCCTGCGCGAGCTTATCGAGCCCGTCGGGGATATAGCGCTCGATCGCCGCCTCCGCGACCTGGCACACGGCCGCCTCGCCGACGTTCTTGAAGAACCAACAGCAGCGCTCATCGCGATGCAGGTAGTTGCCCTCGGGCGTGGTGCCCTCGAGCATGCAGCCGCCGAGGCAGCTGCGCAGGTGCTCGCAGGTGGCGCACTCGGGGTTCTCCTCGGTGCAGGCAACCATGTCGGAGACGCGCGTGTCCACGACCTTGCGATAGGTGGAGTTTACGTCAGCCGTCACCTCGGCAAGCGAGGTCCCCTCCTCCAGGATATTCGGGAAGGTCTCGCCAATCGACGAGTCGGCGAAGCCCATGCACGGCGCGACGCGGCCCTCCGGCGAGACGTAGGCAAAGTGGTGCATGGCCTCGCAGTAGTCGATGTCCTCTAGCGCATCCCTGTCGCTGAGGTGCTTGACGTAGAGCACCTTGTAGTCGAGCTCGCCCGCACGGCCGGCAAAGAACCCTTCGAGCTCAAGGCCGATCGGCATGCCGTCCTCGTACCACTGGCCGATGAGCTCCTGGTAGAGCTCCCAGGTCTCCTCGTTTGTAAGAGCGTACTCAGCCGAGTACTCCTTCCAGGTGCCAAGCTCCTGCGGGGTGTTCACGCGCAGGCCGGAGCAGCCGTGGCTGGCAAGGTAGCGCCAGAGGTCGCGCAGCGAGTCCTTGTTGCCCCTGTGTACGCAGGCCGCCACGACGTAGCGGTAGCCACGCTGGCCGAGCATCTCGCAGGCGGCCTTGGCCTCCTCTTCGGCCCCCTCGACGCCGCGGAGCCAATCATGCTGGCCGTAGCCGTCATAGGAGAGCTGGATATGCGGGACCTGCCCAAGCTCCTTCATCTGGTCGAGCAGCTCGGCCGTAAGCAGCTTGGTGTTGGTGAAGAGCATGCGAATGCGAATGCCGCGCTCACTAAGTGCACGCACGAGCTCGAGGAAGTCGCTGCGGACGAGGGGCTCGCCGCCCGTGACGTCCACCGAGCGGATGCCGCACCGCGCGAACTGGTCGGCCATCTTGATGAGGTCTTCCAGCGGCAGCTGCGGGTGGCAGGCGTCGGGGGCGGACATGAGGCAGTGGCGGCAACGGTAGTTGCAGCGGCCCGTGATGGACCAGTGCACCGATTCGAGGTAGGGCGCGTCATAGACGCGGTAGCGCTGGTACGACTCGAGGCGGCCCATGGGCCGCTCGGAGGTCTTCGCGATGCCAAGGTTCACGAGCTCGGCAAGCACGCGACGCTCGACTTCGTCGAGGGCATCAACGTCGACGTCCTCCACACCGTTGCAGCTAAGCGCAGCCATGAAGGTGGGCTTGTCGAGGAACATCGGCTTGTCGAGCCAACCCTCGTCGTCCATGCGGCGGATGGCATAAGGGAGCTTCTTCCAGCCGCAGAAACCGTACTTTTCATCGAGCTTGTAGTACATGGTGCCGTCCTTTGGCTAGATCTTGTCTGGGGCGACGCGACGCGCGGCGCTAGACATATTCCGCTTGCTTCGCGCACGCGCGGACGGGCGCATTGCACCTGCATGCATATCGTACCCAACCGAGTGGCAACGCCAAACAGGAGCAGTGAGGTCAAAGCAGTTGATAAGGCCCGTTTGTCCGCTTTGAATATAGAAGGCGCAGCCAGCTGAATATCTCTGTGGATTTGGGTAAAGTAACTGACGTTGCGGCCGAGGGGCCGCATTTCTATGCCCATGGCGCGGGGAGCTCCCGCGTTCAGCGGGGCGTGGCCGAGGCCGGCTAGACGCCCCGCATACCGTACGAAGCGGCCAGCGGGCCGCGCATTTGCTTGGAGGCACTATGGCACGTTACGACTATCGCTGCACGAGCTGCGGAAACGTCTTTGAGGTGGAGCACCCCATGAGCGAGCGCCCGGAGATCAGCTGCCCTAAGTGCGGCGCCGGCTGCGAGCGCGTCTTCAGCGCCT
>CAVIES010000197.1:0-3073 GCA_963641675.1 Anaerovoracaceae bacterium | reverse complement strand
GGCAAATACCCCCCAAGCTGGGATTTTACCCAGCAGACACACATAACCGCAGGTAGGAGGGTCGAAAACGTGCTGATAGCCGACATAAGGCCCTACGAGCGCAACGCACGCCACAACGAGCGCGCTATCCCCGCCGTGGCGGAGTCAATCAAGCAGTTCGGTCTGCGCGGGACAATCGGCCTGGAATCGCGGGACAATCCCGTGATCGTGTTCGGCCACACCCGCGTGGCCGCATGCAAGTCGCTCGGCTGGGACGAGATACCAGATGCCAAAATCGAGTACTGCGATGACCTCACGCCCGACCAGATAAAGGCGTTCCGCATCGCCGACAACAAGACCGGTGACATCGCCACTTACAACAAGTCCATGCTGCGCGAGGAAGTGCGCACGCTCAAGGACTTCGACATGAGCAAGTTCGGCTTGGACTTCAAGAGCAAGCACCTGGAGTACGGCGCGGAACGGCTGCGCACCGACCGCGGCAACAACCTCGACCTCGTGAACCGCGACGATTGCACCGAGGGCGGCATGCCCGAGCTGGACGCCGTGGACGCGATGCCAGACGAGCTCCAGGGCTTCAATTACGCGAAAAGCACCCTCGCCGCCGACAAAAAGGGCAAGGGCTGCCACTTCTTCATAGACGATTACCAGTTTGAGCGGGTGTGGACGAGTCCGGGCAAGTACCTGGACGTCTTGCGCCCCTACGACTGCGTTATCACGCCCGACTTCAGCCTTTACATGGACATGCCCGACCCGATGCAGCGGTGGAACCGCTACCGCTCGCAGGCGCTTGGCAGGTACTGGCAGGAGAACGGGCTGACCGTCGTTCCCGTGCTGTCGTGGGCGCAACCAAGCACCTACGGCTTCACGTTCGACGGCATACCCAAGCACGCCACCGTGGCAACGTCCACCGTGGGCGTGAAGAACGACAAGGCCGCGCTGGCCGTCTGGGTGGACGGCATGCAAGCGGCGATGACCGCGCTGGAACCCGCCCGCGTGCTGCTCTACGGCGGCAACGCGGGCTTCGACTTCGGCGCGACCGAGCTAATCGAGTACAAAGCAGGAGGTTTCCATGGGCGGTAGGGGCAGCAGCTCGATGAGCGGCGGCACTGCTTGGAAGAGGCAGACCGCGATGGAGCAGGCCGTGGCGATAGCGTCGAAGAACTACGACGAAGAGCATCGAGGCGGCGTAAGCGTCGAGGGCTCCATCCCCGACTGGGTTCTCGAGAAGAAGCTCGACCAGCAAGAGCGGTACGCTTTCCGCGTCGGTGACGGCGCGTTCGTGAAGCGCGAGACCGAGAAGGCCTACCTCATCGCGAACAACACCGACTGGGGCCAAGTGACGTTCTGGATGCCGAAGTCATGGATGATCACGCCCGAGAAAGTGCGCTCCGACGCCATTCAGAGCGAGGCACGCTTCCTCGTCGGCCAGAATTACAACCGCTACCTCAGACAAGTCGCGTCCGACAACGGCGTGAAGCTCGGCAGCGTCAAGCGTACAGCCGGAGTCCAAGACAAGCTGGCCAAGAAGGGCGTGCAGTTCTTCGACAAAGCCACCTTCAGCGGCGCAAAAGGCTGGGAAGTCAAGTACTACGACTAAGGGGCAGCGATGAATGCAATCATCAAGGCGCTCTACGAACTGGCAGAGCGCCCGGAGGTGGAGTTGTCCGACCTCGCGGGCGCCCTCGGCGTCGCTGTCATGGGTGACGGGCTGGCTCAGTCCGACTCCGTGGCCGACCTCGCGGCGCTGATGGAGGAATCAACGTCCTCGCAGGGGTAGCGGAACTCGACCTCGTAGCCGAGCGCCTCAAGCTCCTGCGCAACGGCGCGGGCGTTGGCGTTCGCCACACCGAACGGCCCCGGGTCGCGGCCGTCCTCGTCGTACATCCGCTGGTCGCGGTAGTACGCGATGGGGACGAGCGAGGGCATGCGCCCCGCCTCCTCCGTCACGCGCTCGCAGGTGCCGACCATGTACTCGACCATCCGCCGCTGCACGTCCAGCTGCCCCTCAAGCAGCTCCACGGCATCGGCGGGCGGCTCGCGCCTGTCGGCCTCGTGCTCCCAACGCTTCACGGTGCGGCAGCTCACGCCGAGCGCGTCGGCCACGTCCTGCTGGGACATGCCGACGCGCTCGCGCAGCGCCTTGAACTGTGCCTTACTCAAGGTTCCTCCTAGCGCTTTGTGCCATGGTCGTGTGCTCGCGCACCTCGTCCATGCCGCAAGTCCAGACCATCCCCTTCGCGGTGCGGCTCTTGGAGCGCGTCACCATCGCGGCGCCGAGGCCGTCCGCGTTGATCTTGACGTAGACAACGTCACCGCGATGGAGCGACTGACCGCCACGGTTCCACGTCTTCGTGACGATGCGCGACCAGTCGGGTGCCGTCTTGACGGCCTCGGCGAACCTCGCGTTGGCCACGGCCTCGCCGTGCTGGCGGTATGCCTCCCAGAGCACGGCGCTCTCCTCATCGCTGAGGATGGTGCCGAGGGGCTTGCCTGCGAACTCGGCGAACTTTGCGTTGGTGACAATCATCGTTGGCGCCTCCCTTACAGGCTGGTGGGGCCGTTGATGAAATCGACCTCGCCCTCGGCGTTGACGTTGCAGACGAAGGCGCGGGAGCCGTCGCGGGTGCAGTAGATGCTGCAAACCTCGGTCATGTCCGCGCCGTGGGCGGGCGGGTACTCCATCTCGCCCATCTCGGCGAAGGCGCGGGCGATGGCGGCGCAGTCGCTGGAAAGTTCCACGTCGTACTCGTCAACAAGCTGCTTGCCGTCGTAGATGAAGTCGTAGCGGGCTTCGCTCTTATGCATGTCCTTGGCCTTCATTGCGTCCTCCTTGAGGTTCGGGAGGCCCCGTGCCTCCGTTGGTTATAGTATGTCACCAAACGTGACACGATGCAAGGGAGAATCTTGGAAAAACTTAGCAAGCCACCCAACATCGCCAACGACGAGTTCAAGTCCGCCAAGTGGGACGAGCTGACCGCGGGCCGCGCGTTCGCGCAGTCCGATGCGCCCGCCCTCGCCCTCTTGTGCCAGTGGTACAAGCTCGCGCAGCAGGCCATGGACGAGCTGGACAACT
>CAVIES010000196.1:0-3075 GCA_963641675.1 Anaerovoracaceae bacterium | reverse complement strand
TTTGCGTGGGCGGCCTTACAGATGGGCGCGCACTTGTGCCCGCGGCACCCGAACAAGCGCCGCGGCGAGGCAGCGTCAGAGCATCCGAAGGAGAGCTGTGCTCCAGTTCAAGAACTACGCCCGCCCCGAGACGGTGGAAGAGGCGTACGAGCTCATTCGCAAGGGTCGCATGAACCGCGTGCTGGGCGGTGGCTGCTGGCTACGCATGCAGACCCGCCGCATCGCCACGATGATCGACCTTTCCGCCTGCGGCCTCGACCAGATCGAGGAAGACGACGAGTGCTTCCGCATCGGCGCCATGGTGACGCTCCACCAGCTCGAGTGCCACGAGCGCTTCAACGAGGCCACCTGCCACGTGTTCGAGCACGCCGTGCGCGACATCGTGGGCGTGCAGTTCAGGAACCTCGCCACCATGGGCGGCTCGGTCTACGGCCGCTTCGGCTACTCCGACGTGCTGACGAGCCTGCTTGCCCTCGACACCGAGGTGGAGCTCGTGGGCGCCGGCATCGTGAGCCTCGCGAGCTTCCGCAACATGCCCTACGAGCGCGACATCCTCACGCACGTGATCGTCCGCAAGCACAGCTACCAGGCAAACTTCCAGTGCGTGCGCCGCCAGGCCACGGACTTTCCCGTGCTGAACGTCTGTGCCGCCCACTGGAGTGGCGCCTGGCACGTGACCGTGGGCGCCCGCCCCACCAAGGCAAAGCTGGTGGAGGGGGAGAGCCTCGGCCTGCCCGAGAACTTCACCGATGCCGAGCTTGAGGCCGCCTGCGAGCGCCTTTCAGAGCTGCCGATGAGCTCCAACATGCGCGGCAGCGAGCGCTACCGCCGCCACCTCGCCCGCGAGCTTGGCAAGCGCACCATCCGCACCGCCGCAGGCCTTGAGCCTGCCGAGCTGTTACCGCTCGAGCCCGCGCCGCGCCCCGTCTGCGCGGGTGACCTCGACGAGGCCGCATCGGCTGCGGCCGAGGCTGCCGTGAACCGCGCCGTGGGCGAGGATGCCGCGAATGCCGCTGCCAAGCCCTCCAACGCCAAGAAGGGAGGCGAGGCGTAATGCTCGTGAGCTTCTTCGTGAACGACGAGTACCTCCAGGAGGAAGTCTCGCCCGACATGCGTCTGCTTGATTTCCTCCGCAACTATGGCTGCAAGAGCGTGAAGTGCGGCTGCGAGTCCACCAACTGCGGCCTCTGCACCGTGTGGCTTGAGGGCACGCCCGTGCTCTCCTGCGCCGTGCCCATGTGCCGCGTGCAGGGCAAGAGCGTCACCACGGTCGAGGGCGTGGTGGACGAGTCTGCCGAGTTCGCCCGTTGCATGGCCGAGGAGGGCGCCGAACAGTGCGGCTTCTGCAGCCCGGGCCTCGTCATGAACGTGCTCGCGCTCGACCGCGACTGCCCCGACGCGGACGACGAGACCATCCGCCGCTACCTCTCCAACAACCTCTGCCGCTGCACGGGCTACGCCGCCCAGATGCGCGCCGTGCGCCGCTTCCTTTCCCGCGACCGCGTTACGGGCGTTGCCGCCGATCCTTCCCTCGAGACCTCCGGCATCGGCCGCACGCACGCGGACACCATGGCTTCCATCTCCGCCACCGCCGACAGCTCCGCGGCCGCCGCGGCCGTGCTTGCCAAGGACGGCGCCGCCGTGCCTGCCACGGCCTCTGGGGAGGTGGGCGCATGAGCACCGTAAGCGAGCACATCGTCTCTGACGAGCGCGCGGGCGAGCTTCGCACCATCTCGCACGCCGTGGTGAAGAAGGATGCGAAGGGCCTGCTCCAGGGCCGCGCCGTCTATGCCGGCGACCTCGCGCCCCGCGACTCCTACGTCGTGCGCCTGCTGCGCAGCCCGCACGCCAATGCGCGCATCGTCTCCATCGACACCACCAAGGCCAAGAAGATCGACGGCATCGTTGCCATCTACACCTACGAGGACGTGCCCACGACCCGCTACACCATCGCCGGCCAGTCGTTCCGAGAGATGAGCCCCTACGACACGCGCATCCTCGACCAGCACGTGCGCTACGTGGGTGACGAGGTGGCCATCGTCGTCGGCACCGACGACAAGGCCATCACCGCCGCCATGCGCCTCATCAAGGTGGAGTACGAGGTGCTTCCTGCCGTGCTCGACTTCCGCGAGGCGCTCGGCAACGAGGTCGTTGTTCACGACGAGGACGACATCATCGGCTACAGCCCGATGGGCCAGGACTTCAAGCGCAACCTCATCTGCACCGGCGAGAACGTGGTGGGCGACCTCGACGCCGCGTTTGCGCAGGCAGACGTCGTCTTCGAGAACACCTACGTCTCCCAGGCGACCGAGCAGTCGATGATGGAGCCCTTCACCGCCTACGCGTATACCGACGCCATGGATCGCGTTTGCGTCGTCTCCTCCACGCAGGTGCCCTTCCACATCCGCCGCCAGGTGGCCACCGCGCTGGGCCTTCCCCAGAGCCGTGTGCGCGTCACCAAGCCGCGCGTTGGTGGCGGCTTTGGCGCCAAGCAGACCGGCTGCAACGAGGTCTACGTTGCCTGGTGCGCCCACAAGCTGGGCCACCCCTGCAAGAGCGTCTACACGCGCGAGGAGGCCATGAGCTGCGCCAACACGCGCCACCAGATGCAGATGAAGGTCCGCATGGGCGCAAAGAGCGACGGCACCATCCTGGCAATCGACCTCGAGGTCCTCTCTGACGGCGGCGCCTACGGCTACCACGCGCCCACCACGATTGACCTCGCGGGCAGTAAGTCGCTTCCCATCTACAACCACGTGCTCGCGAGTCGCTTCTTCTATGAGTGCGTCTACACCAACCGCACGCCCGGCGGTGCTTTCCGCGGCTATGGCGCCACGCAGGGCCAGTTTGCCGTGGAGAGCATGGTGAACGAGCTTGCCGACCGCCTCGGCATGGACCCGTGCGAGCTGCGCCTTAAGAACATCGTGCATGAGGGCGAGATTCTCTCCCAGTACCACAACGAGAAGCTCATGAGCTGCCGTTTGGACGACTGCATCCGCCGCGCGCAGGAGATGATCGGGTGGAACGATAAGCCGCTCGTGCGCGACATGGGGGACAAGGTCCGTGCGCTTGGCG
>CAVIES010000195.1:0-3098 GCA_963641675.1 Anaerovoracaceae bacterium | reverse complement strand
AGCTTAAACCGCTCGCCCTCGCGCCAGCCATCGCGCGACAGCGGGTTGTAGATGCACAGCGAGGTCCAGAAGCGGTGCTGCCAGTAGAAGTGACCGCCGTCAAAGTCGCGGCGGCGACCCATCAGCGCGTCCGTCTCGCCGCTCCAGCGCTCAAGGATGTCCAGGCCGTCGGGCTCCACCGCAACGTCATCGTCCATGACCCAGAACCAATCGGCGCCCAGCTCAAAGGCTACGCGGACGCCCTCGGAAAAGCCGCCGGAACCACCGGTGTTCTCGGCCATGGGATGGTAGACCACGCGAGAGGTGCCGCCATCTGCGTCCGGGTTGTCCGTCGTCTCTCCCCACTGGCGCGTCGCGCGCGCGGCAAAGTCAGCCACGACATCAGCCGTAAGCGAGGAGTTCTCGTTGTCCACCACCACGACACGCCACGGAGCACGGGTAAGCGCCAGGATGGAATCGAGAAGCTCGCCCAAAAGCTGCTGCCTCTTGAAGGTAACGATGACAATGGCCGGACGCTGCATCTGGTACCAGTCGTTTGATGGTGGCGCGCGGCGTTGGCTGCGCGGTCGGCGGACGCCCGCCGAACGTGGCCTATTATAGGGTAGCCCGCACGGGCCACCCAACCGCCATTCTGGAGGGCACATGAGCACCATCCGGCCGGGGCTTGTCTCCGTCATCATTCCCATGTACAACGTGGCCGCCACGCTTAGCCAATGCCTGGACAGCATCCAGGCGCAGACCCACGCTGACCTCGAGATTATTTGCGTCAACGACGGTAGCCCAGACCAAAGCTCCGCCATCGCGCACGCCCACGCCGAGAAGGACCCGCGCATCACCGTGGTGGACAAGCCCAACGAGGGCTACGGTGCCTCGTGCAACCGCGGTCTGGACCTTGCCCGCGGCGAGTGGGTCTCCATCGTAGAGCCCGACGACTATCTCGAGCCCACCATGTACGAGGCACTTCTCGCCAAGGCGGCCGAGTGCGCGCAAGCGGGCAAGCAGACCCCCGACATTATCAAGTGCGCCTACTGGCGCGTCTTTGACGAGAACGGCTCCTCTCGACGCGTCACGTGCCCTTATAAGGGCCGCGTCAAGCCCGCAAGCCAGCCGTTTGCCGTCGGCGACGGCGTGGAGCTGCTCTGCCACCACCCCGCCATCTGGGCGGCCGTCTATCGCAACGAGTTTCTCGCCCAGCGCGGCATCCGCTTTAGGGAGATCGCGGGCTCGGGCTGGACGGACAACCCCTTCATGGTCCAGACGCTGTGCGGAACGCAGGCCGTGGCCTACGTGGACGAGCCTCTCTATGACTACCGCGAGCACGACCTCAACGACGCCGAAAACCTTGCGGCGAGAAGCCCTCTCATCCCGCTGACGCGCTGGAACGAGATGATGGACGAGGCCGAGGCTGCAGACGTGACCGATGCGCGCGTAATCGACGCCCTGGCCCTGCGCGGCGTCAACTACGCCAACATCACGCTGACGTCGGCGCCGGAAAGCGCGAAGGCTCGCGAGCTGGCCGCGCGCTCGATGGAGCGCCTTGACGCACAGGAGGTTCTCGCCAGCCGTCGCATCAGCCCCAACGGCAAGGCGTTGTTCTGCGAACTTCGAGGCTTGCCGGCGCCCAAGGGTGGACGCGCCGCGCACCTGGCCCACATGGCGGGAGAGGCGCTCTATCGCGTGCGGACCAATGGCTTGGGATTTGCGGTCGAGACGGCAAAGAGGCGCCTGAAGCGCTAGCGGCGGCGTTTGCTCCCCGCGTGGCCGCCAGCGGCCAGCAACCGACTGCTAGAGGTAGATGTCAGGCATGAGGTTCGTGGGCACTCCGCGGTGCAACAGCGACCAAAGCCTGGCCTGCGCGCAGGCCATAGGCACGTTGCCCGCGCGGATCGAGCCCGCAAACGCCCTTGCGGCGCCGTTGCGCGGCTGTGCGCCCACGGCAGCCAGCTGAGCGCGCTTGGTGCTCACCATCTTTGCCACCGCGGCGTTTCTCTCCGTGCTCGACAGCTTGAAAATGGAGCCAAAGGCTGCCTCAGCGCACAGGGTGAGCAGCTCGACGTAGCGGCTCTGCAGCATCTGCGAGCTGGGCGTGTCGCCGTCAAGGCCCCAGTGGCAGAGCAGCTCCTGCGCGGCCTCGTACTCACGGTCCAAGGCGGCAATGGGCTCATCCGCGCTGATGTCAAAGTCCTCAGCGCGGACCTCTCGCTCGACTCGATACTGCACGCCATCCATAACGCCAACACGTTCAACATCGCGCAGGAAGCTCTGAACAAACACGTGGTCAGAGTACTTGTCGTCACCAAACCGAGCGCCAAAGTCCTCGACCGCCTGCCGTGAGAAGAGCTTTGCGCTCGCAGGGCCAAGCTGGCCCGACGCAAACAGCTGCCACGCGTTGGACCTAAATTCGGCCTGGGAGGCAAAATCGCAAGCCTGCGACTCGGCGAGAAGCTCAACGGAGTGGCCGGCCATCACAAGCTCCAGAGCAAATCCGCCGACCAGCAGCTCAAGGTCGTCATTCTCGGCGCGATCGAGCATCGCGGAAAGCGCGTCTCGCTCAAGCCAGCCGTCGGCGTCCATAACCATGAGATAGTTACCGTGCGAAGCTTCCAGGGCGCGCCCCAGGCAACGCGCGCGACCGACACCCTGCTCGTGGATGACCACGACGCGAATGTCGCGCTCGCTCATGACGTCCAGCATGCGGGGTGTGCCATCGGCCGAACCATCGTCCACCACAACGATCTCAACGTTTTTGACGGGCTGGTTCTGGATACTCTCAACCGCACGACGCAGCGTCCTCTCGGCGTCATGCGCATACATGAGAACCGAGATGTCGGGCGATGTTGGCGAGAAATGAGACATACCCCAAGGACTCCTTCAGAAGGAAACACCTAGAGGATATGGGTCATTAAGCCGGGTGTGGCAATCTTGACAAACTGCCCCGAGTTTCTGCAAAAAATCGCCGCATTAGCTGGCTGAAAGCTACAAAGCGTCGCTAAACGAGAAGTCCCACGGCGGCACCCAGCGAGACGCGCTCGATGGCCTGGAAGCCCGTCTCGGATACGCTTCCGTCCTCGGCGCTAACGGTCTCGGCGGCAAGCGAC
>CAVIES010000194.1:0-3107 GCA_963641675.1 Anaerovoracaceae bacterium | reverse complement strand
GCTCTGGGAGAGCACTACCTTGCCATCTTCAAGATCGACCTGACGGCAAATAGCGCTTCGATCGTAAAAATCGAGCCCTCCTACAAGCGATCGAACATCTCCGACCGCATCAGCAAGGACATGCCCTACGAGGCCGCGGTGAGGATGTACACCGAGGCCTACGTCGTGCCTTCCGAGCGCGAAGAGATCATGGCCGACTACACGCCCGAGAACCTGCGCGCCAAGCTCTCCGAGAAGCCCATGTTCGTCAAGCGCTACCACCTCTGCTTCGTGCAAGACCACCCCATCGCCGTCGAGTACCAGGCCATCAGGATGAACGACGACGACTCCAACAACGTCATCCTCGGCCTTCGCAACGTCGACGAGCAGGAGCAGGCAGAGATCCAGGCCCGCGAGGCGCTCGTTGTGGCCAAGCTCGAGGCCGAACGCGCCAACGCCGCCAAGTCCAACTTCCTGAGCCGCATGAGCCACGACATCCGCACGCCGCTCAACGGCATCATCGGCCTGCTCGAGATTGAAGACGCCCATGGCGACGATCCCGAGCTCCTGCGCGAGAGCAGGCAGAAGATGCGCGTCGCGGCCGACCACCTGCTCTCGCTCATCAACGACGTGCTCCAGATGAGCAAGCTCGACCAGGGCGAGGTTGTGCTTGGGCACGAGCCTTGCGACCTGGCAGAGATCTCTAAGAGCGTGGGCGACATCATCCAGTCCAAGGCCGTCGAGGAGGGAATCACCCTCAACGACAAGGTGACCAGCCTGCCGCGCCCCTACGTCTACGGCAGCCCGCTGCACCTGCGCCAGGTCTTCCTCAACATCTACAGCAACGCCGTGAAGTACAACAAGCCGGGCGGCTCCATCACCTCAAACGTGGAGTGCCTGGATGAGAGCGACGAGCGCGTCACCTACCGCTGGACCATCGCAGACACCGGCATCGGCATGGCGCCCGAGTTCGTGGAGCGCATCTTCGATCCGTTCGTGCAGGAGGGCTCGTCCACCGACGCTCGCACCCAGTACCAGGGCACCGGCCTTGGCATGGCCATCGTGAAGAGCCTGGTGGAGCAGATGGGTGGCACCATCGAGGTCGAGAGCGTGAAGGGCGAGGGCAGCACCTTCACCGTCACCATCCCGTTCGAGGTGGCCCCCGCGCCCGAGAAGGCTGAGGGCGCGCCCACAGAAGACGTCAGCATCGAGGGCCTGAGCGTCCTTCTGGCCGAGGATAACGACCTCAACGCCGAGATCGCCCAAACGCTCATGGAAGACCGGGGCGTCCGCGTGACGCGCGTCGCCAACGGCCACGAGGCAGTGGCGGCATTCAGCGAGGCCGCCCCCGGCACCTACGACGTCATCCTCATGGACATCATGATGCCCGAGATGAACGGCTACGAGGCCACCGCGGCCATCCGCGCGCTCAGCCGTGCCGACGCCGCGACCGTGCCCATCGTCGCCATGACGGCCAACGCCTTCAAGGAGGACGAGGAGCGCTGCCTCGAGGCCGGCATGAACGCCCACCTGGCCAAGCCCTTCGAGGTCGGCCAGCTCGTCTCGATAATCTCGCGCAGCGCGAGCAAGGAGTAGGCGGCCACCTCGGCTCTTCCGGGGTAGCCTAGCCACAGGCCTGCGAAATCTATAGCGGATGCGTTATAGATTGGCGTGTCGCCGGCATGCCAACTTGGCCGCATCGTTTGTATACTCAAGTGACCAAACGAGAGGAGTGGCCATGGCGGGTGAGGATATGGATACGAAGAGCGCGACTGCCGAGGGCGCCGCTCCTGCCGGCGTACCTGTGGCCGGCCCCGCCTCCGAGCCCGCTGCAGCCAATACCGCCGCCCGCACGGACGAGACCCGCTCGCGCCTGATGCAGGCCGCCGAGGTCAGCGCCTCGCGCGTGGCCGCGCCTGAGTCCGAGGCCGGCCAGGGCCAGAGGATGCGCACGGCCGAGCAGGCCGCCCGAGTGCCCGACATCGTGGTCATCACGGGCATGAGCGGCTCCGGCCGCACCCAGGCCATGCACGTCTTCGAGGACATGGGCTACTTCTGCATCGACAACCTGCCGCCGCGCCTCATCCTTCAGCTCGCCGAGCTCGTGGGCATCAACAACGGCGTCGGTCGCCACCTGGCCGTCACCTGCGACCTGCGCAGCCAAGGCCTCTTCGACGAGCTGTCTGATTCCATCTCGCGTCTGCGCGAGCACGAGCTCACCTGCAAGGTGCTCTTCCTCGATGCCTCCGACGAGGTGATCATGCGCCGCTACGACGAGAACCGCCGCCGCCACCCGCTCTGCAAGAACGGCGCCTCGCTTGCGAACGCCATCAAGCGCGAGCGCAAGCAGCTCAAAGAGATTCGCGAGTCGGCCGACCTCGTCATCGACACGAGCCACGTCAAGGTGCGCGACCTGCGCACGCGCATCCGCCGCGCCTTCTCCGAGGTGACCGACCAGCAGCTCATGGACGTGAGTGTCTTCTCCTTCGGCTTCAAGCACGGCATGCCGGTGGAGGCAGATCTGCTCATCGACGTGCGCTTCTTGCCCAACCCCTTCTACGACCCCCAGATGCGCACCCTCACCGGCAACGACAAGCTGGTGAGCGACTTCGTACTCAACAACGCCACCACCGAGAAGTTCCTCGATGCCTGGTACAACCTGCTCGACGTCGCCATGCCCGGCTACGTTGCCGAGGGCAAGAGCCATCTCTCCATCGCGGTCGGCTGCACCGGTGGCCAGCACCGAAGCGTCGCCATCGCCAACGCCACCGCGGCATACCTTGAAAAGAGCGGCTATCACGTGAGCCTGAGCCACAGAGACATCGCCCTCGCTAACGTGAGGACGAGCTAGATGTCGTTCACCGCCGAGGTAAAGGACGAGCTTGCCCGCGTAAAGGGCACCTGTGACGAATGCGACGTGGCCGAGCTCGCCGCGCTCGTGCGCGTCTGCGGCGCGCTTTCGTTCCACGGCTCGGGCGCCTACTCCATCCGCGTCTCCACAGAGACGGGCGCCGTCGCGCGCACCGTCATCCGCCTCGCGCACTCGGTCTTCGACCTCGAGACCTCGCTCACCGTGCGTCGCTCCAACCTGCACAAGAGCCGCAACTACCTCATCGAGATCCCTGCCC
>CAVIES010000193.1:0-3127 GCA_963641675.1 Anaerovoracaceae bacterium | reverse complement strand
GCCGTATACATTGCCAGCCGCGGTACTTTCGTCATGAACGGCGGTAGCATCTGCGGCTGCGACTCCATCCGTGACGGCGGAGCCGTGCATGTCGGTGGCGCCGGCGCGTCCTTCACCATGAACGACGGCTCCATCATCAGGTGCTTCAGTCACGGCGGCACGGGCGGTGGCGCTGTGAGCGTCAGCCACGACACGACCTTCAACATGAAGGGTGGCGTCATCTCCGATTGCCACGGCTATGAGAACGACGTCTATTCCGATAAGGGCGTCCGCGTAAACAGCGGCTGCTACTTCAGCATGACTGGCGGCAGGATCAACGGCAAGTCGGCTACGGACATGACCGAATCCGAAACCGCTGCCCTCGGTGTCGTTTATGGCGCCTCCATCGTGACCTTCAGCGGCGTCGATGCAGACCAGCAGGTGCTTTCCGGCATTGCTCCCACGCTGCCCGATACCGTCTCTACGTGGTACACGAATGAGGAAAGGACTGTCGTGTATGACGGTACCGCCATCACTGCCAGCACCACCCTCTATGCCGGTGGCCCCAGCGTTTCCATTAGCTACTGCGACGATGCCCTCTCCGGCCTTACTTCCGGCGCCAGCTACACGGTTGCCTGGCATGACGAGGCGGGCACGTACTCCCTTGAGCTGACTGCCGACAAGGATGGCAAGATTCCCGTCAGCGGCAACGACTACGAGCTCTACGGCAAGTACATCCAGGTGAGCGATTCCACCGGCACGCGCTACCTCTCCATCCCCAACCAGCCTGAGGCCGAGGACCTGACGGACAGCGACGTCACGGCCACCACGACGAGCCTCACCGTGGCCGCAAAGCCCGGCTACCTCTACAGCATCGACGATGGCGAGAACTGCTACATGGACGAGGACGGCGACGGCAAGGTCGTCTTTGAGGACCTCGATAGCTACACCGACTACACCGTGAGCTACAGGATCGCCTACACCAACTCCGCCTTCGCCTCTCCGGTGAAGACCTATGCGGCCAAGACGCTTTGCGCCCACGACTACACCAAGGCCACGTGCGTTTCCAAGGCCACGTGCAAGATCTGCGGTGAGACCACCGGCGAGCTCGATCCCGAGAACCACACCGACCTCCAGCACTACGATGCCAAGGAGGCTACGGCCGAGGACTGGGGCAACGTCGAGTTCTGGTACTGCTTCGGCTGCCAGAAGTACTTCAAGGGCGCCGAGGCAACGCCTGACGAGGAGGTCGACAAGTCCGAGGTCTGGATCCCCAAGAAGACCGACGGCGACTCCAAGAAGGACGACGAGAAGACCCCCGACAAGCCCAAGAAGGACGGCAAGGAGATCCCGCAGACCGGTGACTCCGCGGGCGCATTCGCCCTCGTCGGCCTCGCCGGCGTAAGCGCCCTCGCGGTTGCCTTCGCCACCAAGAAGCACTAACCGGCGAGCACATAGCACCACCAAGCGCGACCACCAACCCGGTGGCCGCGCTTTTTGTTTTCGACCGTTCCCCGAGAGGGTGGGGCGGCTTGCGTGGTGGTTGGTAATTTGGGCCGCCGGCGGGGGAGAATGAGCCCAATTGTGGCCTCTGGAGAGGGAGCCTTAATGGGCGAGTTTGAGTTTGCACCTAAGAGCGATTCCTATGACGTCATCGTGGTGGGCGCCGGCGTGGCCGGTTGCTGCACCGCTCGCGAGCTGGCACGCTACGAGCTGAGCTGCCTGGTAGTGGAGGGCGGAAACGACATCGCCTGCGGCGCCACGCGCGCCAACTCCGCCATCGTTCACGGCGGCTACGACCCAGAGCCCGGCTCGCTTAAGGCAAAGTACAACGTGGCCGGCTCCAAGCTCTACCCGCAGTGGGCAGCCGAGCTTGGCTTTCCCTTCTATCGCAACGAGTCGCTGGTGGTTGGCTTTGACGACGCCGATCGCGAATCGCTCGAGGCCCTGCTCGAGCGCGGCCGCGTGAACGGCGTGGAGGGCCTCTCCGTTATCTCCGGCGACGAGGCCCGCGAGCTAGAGCCGTGCCTCTCGCCTGAGGTCACCTGCGCCCTGCGTGTGACCACCGGCGGCATCTGCGACCCGTACAACGTGGCGCTCTCTGCGCTCGAGAATGGCATCCACAATGGCGTTGAGCTCATGCTTTGCTCTCCCGTTGAGGCGGTTGAGAAGGCTGGCGGCGGCTTTGTCGTGAAGCTTGCCGGCGGCCGCGTGCTGCATGCCCGTGCCGTGGTGAACGCAGCCGGCGTCCATGCCGACGAGCTTCACAACCAGGTGAGCGCCCATAAGCTAGAGATTACGCCCGTCCGCGGCGAGTACGTGCTGTTCGACCCCTCAATCGAGACCAAGTTCAGCCGCACCGTGTTCCAGGTGCCCACGACCAAGGGCAAGGGTGTGCTGGTGAGCCCTACCATCCACGGCAACCTTTTTGTGGGGCCGAGCGCCACGGGGCAGAGTGACAAGGACGCGCTCGCCACTAGCGCGAGTGGCTTGGCAGAGATCGTCGAGGGCGCCAAGCGCACCTGGCCCGGCGCCTCCACGCGCGGCGCCATCACCAACTTCTGCGGCGTGCGTGCCAAGGGCACCAACCACGACTTCGTCATCGGCGAGCCGGAGGACGCTCCCGGCTTCTTTGACATCGCCTGCTTCGAGAGCCCCGGCCTCTCCAGCGCCCCGGCCGTCGGCACCGACGTTGCCGCCCAGGTGGCGGCGCGCCTTGGCGCGGGCGAGAAGGCGAGCTTTGACGGCCACGAGGAGCCGCGCCAGCGCCTTGCCCTTATGGACGAGGCCGCGCGTGAGGCCGCGGTTGCGGCAGACCCGGCCTGGGGCCATGTGGTTTGCCGTTGCAGCAGCGTGAGCGAGGCCGAGCTGGTGCACGAGCTCCACGGCCCAGTTCCCGTCGTCGGGCTGGACGCGCTCAAGTGGCGCACGGGCGCCACCATGGGCCGCTGCCACGGTGGCTTCTGCACGCCAGAGATCCTGCGTATCATCGCCCGCGAGACCGGTCGTACGCCCGAGAGCGTCGACAAGCGCCTTGCCGGCTCCTGGATGGTCGCGAGCTCGCGCGCCGACTACGTGGAGCTCGCACGGGCGGAGAAGGCCGCGGGTGCTGCTGTTGACGAAGCCGCTGGTGGAGCCGCTGCTGGCG
>CAVIES010000192.1:0-3134 GCA_963641675.1 Anaerovoracaceae bacterium | reverse complement strand
GGGTTATCAATGCCGATGGAAGCGCCACCGAGCTCTGGAAAAGGCCGCCCCTGATTGCTGTTGACGAACTCCAAAAGTTTGCGAATGAGTCAGAGGGGCTGACGGGTCACAAAGCTTTTGCCTTTGCGGCAAAATACCTTACTGGCGTTACGGCGTCCCCGTTTGAGGCTCAGGCGTCGATGCTACTCGGCCTCCCGCGGTGCCTTGGCGGAGAGGGATTTGCTGCCATAGAGAACAACAAGCGCATTTTCCTTACGAGGAATGCCAGCAACCTTGCGCTGCGTGGCACGTGCTATGCGGACTTATACATCGAGGCCCACGGGGATATTCCACCGCTTGATATTGAATGCCACGGCCGCGGAGTGCATGGAGGGGAGCGAGCCAGCCTTTCTGACGCGGAGCGCGCAACGGGCCTTGAGAGCATGGGGATAAACGTGGTGCAGCTTACCCATGGGCAGATTCGAAATCAGGCAAGATTTGAGGGCGCAATACAGCTGATAGCCGATCTGCAAGGGGTTCGTGTACCCAGAAAGAGCGATGGGCTCAAAAAGAAAGAAAACGTTCTTCGTCAACAGATATTTTCCGATTGGGTCACGCTCTGCAGCTAATTAACGGCTTCAAAGCATGATGGTGCTCGTGAGAAGAGCGGAAGGCGACGGCCTGTGGCATCTAGATGCCAGAGATTGGATGTTCTTGGGCAAGTTGTTCTAATTCGCGGACGATTGTGGGACGCAAATTCCGAGATGCATGAGTATGCCTCGCTATCTTGGTGATAAAACCCCAGTAGGTATGGTGCTATAAGTACCCTCTACTCCGTGCTTGGAATTTTTGCGTCCCACAATCGGCTCCCAAAGTCATCAAGAGGCCCTGGACATGAGGCAGCATCGGAAGCCTCCCGGGCTCTATCTGATTGCGATGCGCGGCGCCCAAGGCCCGCTGTCCTGGGTGCGACGTTAGCCTCTTGGACAAGTCCTATGTTTGCATTAACGGCCAACGAACGCCGCGCGCCAAAACAAAGCGCCTCGCAGCCGGTTGGCTGCGAGGCGCTTGGTGTTGCTATCGGCCGTTGCCGCTAGAGCTTAGAGCTTCTCGTGGCAGGTGCGGGCGATGACGTCGAGCTGCTGCTCGCGCGTGAGGTCGATGAACTTCACGGCGTAGCCGGAGACGCGGATGGTGAAGTTGGCGTACTCGGGCTTCTCGGGGTGCTCCATGGCGTCCTTGAGCTTGTCGGTGCCAAAGACGTTGACGTTGAGGTGGTGGGCACCGCCGGCGAAGTAGCCGTCGAGGACGTTCACCAGGTTGTCGGTGCGGGTCTCGTCGTCGTTACCAAGGGCAGACGGGTTGATGGTCTGCGTGTTGGAGATGCCGTCGAGCGCGTACTCGTAGGGGAGCTTGCCCACGGACTCGAGGGAGGCCAGCAGGCCGTTCTGCTCGGCGCCGTAGGAGGGGTTGCCGCCCGGGGCGAACGGGGTGAACGCCTTGCGGCCGTCGGGGGTGCCGCCAGTGGCCTTGCCGTAGACCACGTTGGAGGTGATCGTCAGGATCGAGGTGGTCGGCTCGGAGTCGCGGTAGGTGTGGTGCTTGGCGATCTTGGACATGAAGTCCTTGAGCAGCCAGACGGCGATGTCATCGGCGCGGTCGTCGTTGTTGCCGTAGCGCGGGAAGTCGCCCTCGACCTCGTAGTCGACGACGATGCCCTGCTCGTCACGGATGGTCTTGACCTTGGCGTACTTCATGGCGGAGATGGAGTCGACGACGTGGGAGAAGCCGGCGATGCCCGTGGCGAAGGTGCGGCGCACGTTGGTGTCGATGAGGGCCATCTCGGCAGCCTCATAGAAGTACTTGTCGTGCATGTACTGGATGAGGTTGAGGATGTTGACGTAGGTCTCGGCCAGCCAGTCCATCATGGCGTCGAACTTGTGCATGACCTCGTCGTAGTCGAGGTACTCGGAGGTGACGGGGGCGAGCTCGGGGCCGACCTGCATGTGGTTGCCCTGCTTGTCGAGGAACTTCTCGTCCTTGCCGCCGTTGATGGCGTAGTTGAGGCACTTGGCGAGGTTGGCGCGGGCGCCGAAGAACTGCATCTCCTTGCCGGTCTCGGTGGCGGACACGCAGCAGCAGATGCTGTAGTCGTCGCCCCAGATCGGACGCATGACGCAGTCGTTCTCGTACTGGATGGAGCTGGTCTTGACGGAGATCTTCGCGGCATAGCGACGGAAGCTGTCCTGGAGACGCTCGGAGTAGAGAACGGTCAGGTTCGGCTCGGGGGCCGGGCCCATGTTCTCGAGCGTGTGCAGGAAGCGGTAGTCGTTCTTGGTGACCAGCGAGCGGCCGTCGATGGAGAGGCCAGCGACCTCAAGGGTGGCCCAGACCGGGTCGCCGCTGAAGAGCTGCTGGTAGGACGGGATGCGGGCGAACTTCACCATGCGGAGCTTGAGGACGAGGTGGTCGATGAGCTCCTGGGCCTCGGACTCGGTGATCTTGCCGGCCTCGAGGTCGCGCTGGATGAAGATGTCGAGGAACGTGGAGACGCGGCCCACGGACATGGCGGCGCCGTTCTGCGTCTTGATGGCAGCGAGGTAGCCGAAGTAGAGCCACTGCACGGCCTCCTGGGCGGTGCTGGCCGGCTTGGAGATGTCGTAGCCGTAGGCGGCGGCCATCTCCTTCATGCCCTGGAGGGCGCGGATCTGCTCGGCGATCTCCTCACGCTGGCGGATGACGGCGTCGGTCATGGTGCGGTCGCCGCAGTTGGCGAGGTCGGCCTTCTTACCGGCGATGAGGCGGTCGATGCCGTAGAGGGCGACGCGACGGTAGTCGCCGACGATGCGGCCGCGGCCGTAGGTGTCGGGCAGGCCGGTGATGACGTGGGAGTGGCGCACGGCGCGCATCTCGGGCGTGTAGGCGTCAAAGACGGCCTGGTTGTGCGTCTTGCGGTACTCGTTGAAGATCTGGTTGTACTTGTCGTTCACGTGGAAGCCGTAGTTCTCGGCCGCCTGCTGGGCCATCTTGATGCCGCCGTAGGGCATGAAGGCGCGCTTCAGGGGCTTGTCGGTCTGCAGGCCGACGACCTTCTCGAGGCCCTTGGTGTCCTCGCCGATGTAGCCCGGGCCGTAGGCGGTGAGGCCGGAGACGAC
>CAVIES010000191.1:0-3159 GCA_963641675.1 Anaerovoracaceae bacterium | reverse complement strand
GTTCGTGCTCAGAGTAGGTCTTGCCGCCGGCGGCCTCGACCATCTGGTCTCCCGCAAGCTCCTGGAACTGCTTGTCGTCCTGCTCGTTCATGACGCCCCCCGGGTGCCTCGCGGCCAACAGTTGTTGCGCCGCATGCTATCACGGCAACGGCCGCATATCGAGACGGCAACTCGCACGCCATGCCTTGACGTGACTGGCAATCTTGGTGTCGTGAAATGCAAATCGGACGCCCGTTGCAGCGCTTACCCAAAAGCGGCCGCAAAGGCCGCCTTCCACCTCCTACCATTAACGAGGGAAAGAACAGTGCCGTCGCCCCAGGAGGAGCGCCATGCCCGCCTACCAAATTCTTGTTGTAGAGGACGAACCCCAGGAAGCTGAGGCCATCCGCGAGTTCGTGGAGCAATACGCGCGCGAGCACGACCTTCTCGTCAATGTGGGATGGCACGCAGACGCGCGCGACTTCGTCAGCGAGGGCGGCAAATACGACCTCATCTTCCTGGACATTGACCTTCCCGGCATAAACGGTATGGACGCGGCGCAACTGCTGCGTGCCTACGACCGCGTCACGCCCATCATCTTTGTAACCAACCTCGCGCAGTACGCAATTCGCGGCTACGAGGTCAACGCCCTTGACTTCGTGGTGAAGCCTGTCCGCTACCCAGACTTCGAGATGCGCATGGACCGGGCGATGCGAAAAATCTCCCAGAGGGTCGACCGGTCCATAGTCATCAACGATGCCGGTCTCATGCGCATCATCGCCCTTCCCGACATCGACCACGTCAAGGCGGCAAACCACGACATCATCGTCCATCTTGTTGACGAGGAGCCCCTGCGCGTGCGCGGAAGGCTCGCAGACATCGAGGCGGAAGGCGTCCCTTTGCTGCGCATCTCAAAGAGCTGCGTTGTCAACATGGACAACATCCGCCAGGTCGACGGCGCGTGCATCACGACCTTCGGCGGTGCTGAGCTTCGCATCAGCCGGACGAGAAGAACCGAGTGCTCCGTGGCCATTGCCAAGTACCTCGGATCGAGCCTATGAGCCAATTCTTCATTCAGAGCGGGGCCATGCACGCCCTCATCACCGTCGATTTGCTCATTGCGCTGGCGCTTTTCCTTTGTCGTCTGCCCATGCGACAAGACCGCCGAGGTCAGCGCCGGCTTGCCGCCGCGGCGTTTGTTGCCGTCTTTCTTGCGTTGCCGCCGCTTGTCACTGACACGACCGACCTAAGCTCCACTGGCAGTCTTGTGTTCCAGTTGGCTTTCTACACGGCCGTTCTCGCCTTGATGACTTTGCTCGTCACGCTTCTGTGCGAGGTCAATATCTGGACGGCCCTATTCTGCTCAACTGCCGCCTACACGGCGCAGAACACAGCGAGCTGCGCGAACATGCTGGTGATGTATCTTGTGCTGGGCCGCTCGCAGGATGTTTACGTGGACCCGGCCATCACGATCTCTTTTGTCGCCTGCAACGTGGTGACCCTCGTTGCCTTCTGGATGCTCTTTGTCAGGAAGATGGATCTGCAAACGCTCTGCGACATCCACGAGCCCAAGATGCTGCTGCTCTTTGCCGTGGTGTCACTTGGGATCATCGGCTTTGACCTTCTCGTCAAGAGCTTCACCGACGGCGACGTCGCGCTTGTCCAAGCGGTGTTGTTGCGCGCCGTCCATCTCTCGGTGTGCCTGTTTGTGCTTCTCGCCGAATTTCAGATCCTCTATCAGCAGAAAGCCCGTGCGGAAAGCGCGGCCTTAGAGCAGCTGCTGGCTGAGAGGTCACGGCAGTACGAGGACTCCCGCAAGAACATCGAGGCAATCAACGTCAAATGCCATGACATTCGTCACCAGCTGCAGCTTCTGACACAGGATGCCGGCGAGAAGCGCCGGGAGACGCTGGCCTCCATTGCCGCCGAGGTCGACATCTACGACAGCAATGTGACCACGGGAAACGAGGCTCTCGACACCATCCTTTCCGAGGAGCGCCTCTCCTGCAGAAACGACCAGATCAACTTCTCCTGCATCGCCGATGGCCGGGCGCTAGCGTTTGTCTCGCCGGCGGACCTCTACTCGCTTTTTGGCAACGCGCTTGACAACGCAATCAGCGCCTCGAGGAATGTGCCTGAGGTGGAGCGACGTTCAATCTCGCTGGTAGTCAGGCGCAAGGGAGACATGGCCTGTGTTCACATCGAGAACCGCTTTACTGGCGAGGTGGCATTTCGGGACGGGCTGCCGCAGGCAACGCGGACGCAGACAGGAACGACTCGGCACGGTCTAGGGGCCCGCTCGATGTGCCTCATGGCAAAGAAGTACCGCGGCGCTATCGCGTTTCAGGCCGACAGTGGCGTTTTCATGGTCGATATTACGCTGCCAATCCCGCAAGAGTAGATCAGTAGCCATGAATGTCGCGGCTCAACTACCTGCACACCATGGGAATGCATGCCGCAACCTATAATCGTGAATCGACAACAAATTGCGAGCCCGTGCGACGGGCGAAAGGTGGCGCGCATGTCCGGCAACCGCAAGGCGCTCAAGATCGTCTCACTCATTCAGTTTGTCCTGGCTGCGGCCGTCATGATTCTGGCCGCACTTTCCAAGATCGGTGCCGCCGAGGCCGTCAACTCCGAGGACTGGGGTGCCGCCGTACGCATGTACCTTGAGCTGCCCTGCTTTGCCGTCTTTGGTTTCTGCTCCATCTTTGCCGCTGTCACGGGAGTCCACGGAGCCAACCGCCCGAGCCGTCTGGGCAGCCACCGCCTGCTGTGCATCCTTGGCATCCTGCTTGGCATCGTGGCCATGGTCGTCTCTGGAGCAGGCGAGGGCGTGCCCCTGGTGCCCGCGCTTACCGTGATTGTTGACCTGGTGGGCGCCGTGATCGACGGCCGCGTGCGCGACGAGCTGGATGACCGCACCCAGGCATGATGCGCAGTTGATGCGCCGGCATCGCTAGATTGTTCCCAACGTCCCCGCCCGGGGACCCGGGAATCGGAGCAGACCATGAAGCGCATCACCACCATCTTCAACGCAGCGGTATCGGTTGCCTGCGCACTTGTCTTTGCGCTGTTGCTTACTACCATGCCGGGCTGTGCCAAGTCCGAGGGCGCGTTTCAGAACGACGACTGCAAGGCCGCGCTCGCCGGCGGAGTCCTGACCCTGGAGTTTGAGGG
>CAVIES010000190.1:0-3191 GCA_963641675.1 Anaerovoracaceae bacterium | reverse complement strand
GGTGAGGGCGATGCCGAACAGGTGCACGAAGGTGAGGGTGAGGCCGATGACGACGCCCGCGAAGGGGGACTGCCTCTCGTCGGCGGTGACGCCCAGGATGGTCAGGACGAAGACGCAGGTGAGGATGACCTCGACCAGGATGGCGCCACCAACGGAGATGTTGGTGGAGCTGGCCTCGGCGAAGCCGTTGCAGCCAAGGCCGGTGGTGGCGACGTCAAGGCCGGTGCAGCCGATGATCGCGGCGAGCAGGAAGCCGGCGACGATGCCGCCGACGAACTGGGCGGCCCAGTAGCCGATGAGGTCCTTGGAGCTCATGCGCTTGTCCATGAAGACGCCGAGCGAGACGGCCGGGTTGATGTGGCAGCCGGAGATGTTGCCGATGGCAAAGGCCATGCAGACGATGGAGAGGCCGAAGGCAAGGGCGATGCCCGTGGTGCCGAGCGCCTCGCCGGCGATGGCGGCAGAGCCGCAGCCAAAGAGGGTGAGGGTGAAGGTGCCGAGAGCCTCGGCAACGTACTTCTTGGTGGAACTGGAATCCATGCAAATCCTTCCTTCTGGGGCGCAGACGCGTTCGCAGGGCTGGCACCGACATAGAAATGCGCAGGTACAGGCCACAGTGAGCGCTAGGCGCCCGTTTTCAGACCCAAACACTTTAGGCAATGGAAGAAAGGCCTTAAGCCACGGTTCAGGTCATCAACCCACGTTTGAGCGCCGCTTGGCGAGCTTGTGGTCGATCGCCACGTAGACGTAGCCAAAGGCGATGAAGGCCACGAGCAAGACAACGATCATGCCCGCCACGCCGCCGACGCCCAGCTTGTCGATGTCCATGAATGGGTAGGGAAAGCGGCTCTCGGCCATGTCGGTGAAGCCGCCGGCGCCCTGCTTGGGCGAGATGCCGAGCACGAGCACCACGAAGTAAATGGCCACGAGGTAGGCAAGCGGAAAGATGGTCCAGACGAGCGGCTCCTCGCGCGTCATCGTGCCCTTCTTATCAAAGAGGAAGAAGTCTGCGTTGAAGGCGATGGGCACCACGTAGTGGAGCACGAGCATCGTGGGGCGGAAGGTGCCCCCGCTAAAGACGCCCCCGCCGTTCAGCATGAAGGTGCTGATGAGGCAGGTGACGTTGATGGAGAGCAACAGTGCGTGCTTCACGCGCGGCAGCCACTGGCCGCGCCCGCACTCGCCGCGCACGAACTCGCGGACGCCCGCCGCCCAGAGGTAGGCCACGACGGCGATGTTCGAGAGGTGCGTGAAGAACATCAGGAACTCAGGCTTGAAGAAGCCACCCATATCGGCGGCCTGAAAGCCCAGGGCAAGGGTGCCCGCCAGCGCCACCGCGAGCTTAAAAATTGCTGATAGAGGGTGCAGTTGCTTGGTCATGGAGTCTCCGCTCGTTCGTTTGCTGCACCCTATCACAGCCGTCCGCGGAGGGCATCGGGGTTCGAACGCTGGTTGATGCTAGACTCGAGTACGCATGCGCCGCCGGCACGGGCCTGCGGCATGCAACGAACTCGCGCGCGCTGCAGGGCATAGCCCGAGCGCGTCGCAAGCGCAAACAGTCCGCAAACAACAGAGGAGGCAGGGATGGCGGCAACCAAAAAGATTGCCGAGCAGGCAAACCGCGTCTGCGCGGGCGCCGGCCACGACTGTGCCTTCTCGCGCGCGGGCAGCAGTTGTATGGACAACATCCGCCTCTTTGCCGACCTGCCGGTTGACGCAAAGCGCGAGCTCCTCGCGTGCTCGCGCCACACGGTGCACGAGCAGGGCGCCATCATCGTCCACGAGGGCGACCCCATCGAGAGCATCATCGTGGTGCGTTCCGGCCGCATAAAGACCCTGCGCACCGGCGCCGACGGCGAGGAGTACGTGCTGTCGCTGCTCCACGACGGCCAGGCGCTCTGGCACGGCATGTTCCTCGAGGACCACATCTACCACTACTCCGCCGAGTGCCTCACGCCGGTGCGCCTCTGCCGCATCCACCGCGCCGACTTCGAGAAGCTCATCGCGAACCACCCCGACGTGGCGCTCGGCCTCATCCGCATGATCTGCACCGAGCTCGACGAGGCCGAGGAGCGCACGATGATGCTCTCCATACGCGACCCGCGCCGCCGCCTCGCCCAGTACCTGCTCGTGCGCGACCAGAGTTGCGTGGGCCCCGAGATTCGTCTCAAGCTCGAGGACATCGCGAGCTCCATCGGCCTGCGCCCCGAGACCGTCTCGAGAAACATCGCCCGCTTCGTACGCGAGGGGCTCGTCGAGCGCGTGGGCCGCGGCCGCCTGCTCGTGGTTGACCGCGAGGGGCTCGAGGCGGCAGCCCGCGAGGAGCAGTAGGCACACCAGGCCGCTCTGCAAACGCTCCGAGGCTAGCGGGGCCTCACCAATTTGTTACCGGCGCTCGCGCCGGCGGCGCTTACGCCCGGCGGCCACTGGCACCTCGTCTCGATATTCGAACACTGCGCAATTCCGCACGTTCACGGTGTTCGTAAATACGAACAAACGCCTGCTAGATGCATATGCACCTACCGTTCGCGGACACTCTCACGCCGTTCGGAAATTAAATGTGATGTTTTGTGAGTTGCTTGATTTCAGTCAAGGAACACCACGCCTGCGCGCTTTAGATTTTCACCGTACCGCATGGAATCTGGGCATGCGCCGCGCAGGCGCCGTGCCCAGCAGGATGCCGAGGAGGCGAAGATGACCCAGGGCCGCGTTCACTCCGTTGAGTCTTTTGGCTCGGCCGACGGCCCCGGCGTCCGCTACATCGTCTTCCTCCAGGGCTGCCCCATGCGCTGCCGCTTCTGCCACAACCCAGACACCTGGAACTTCGAGGGCGGCGAGCTCAAGACCGCCGACGAGATCCTCGACGAGGCCGAGCGCTACCGCCGCTACTGGAAGAACGGCGGAGGCATCACCGTCTCTGGCGGCGAGGCCCTCGCCCAGGCAGAGTTCGTGGCCGAGCTCTTTGAGAAGGCCCACGAGCGCGGCATCAACACCTGCCTCGACACCTCGCTTGCCACTTTCTCGCCGGATGACCCCGAGTGGATGGCCCAGTTTGACCGCCTGATTGCGGCCTGTGACCTGGTCATGGCAGACATCAAGCACATCGATGCCGCCGAGCACAAGAACCTCACCGGGCGAGACAACGCCAACATCTTGGCGGGTCTTCGCTATCTTTCGGACCACGACCAGGC
>CAVIES010000189.1:0-3227 GCA_963641675.1 Anaerovoracaceae bacterium | reverse complement strand
CGCCATAGACGTTCCTGCCTTTGCCCTTCATGGTGTAGCTCCAGCCGGACTTGTACTCGCCCGACCTGATGGGAGACTCGGCCTTGACCTTGCGCCTGCCATCGGCCAGGCAGTCTTTCACGGGCTGTCTGATGGCCTCCTGGCAGTCGAAATCGACCTCGTCAAGTATCTCGGTCAGGGCTACGGCGAAGCGGTCTGCCGTGACGGTCACGTTATTGCGCATCTGCCAACCTCTTCGTCAGGGTGAGGCGCACGAGCTCGCCGCCGCCAGAGGTGCCCTCGATGTCCAGCAGCTCGCCGTTGTAGACGGCCTGAGCCTCGCCGTTGTACTCGCAGGAGCGGACTTGGACTACCGCGCGGAGGCGCAGCCCCTGGGCGCGGGCCGCGAGCTCGGCATCGGCGGAGACGCTGTAGACGTTCGCCATTACCTCCCTCTCGGTGCGCTCCTCCTGGGCTGCGCCGTTCTCATCGCGCGTGACCTTGACCGAGACGAGCTTGCACGAGGAGTTGAACCTAGCCATTGGCGCCCTCCTGGGCGCACTCGTTCGCCTTGCTGTTCATCAAGTCGATGACGGTCTGGCGGTACGCCTTGTCGAAGAACGATGCATCGGAGTTGTCGTAGCCGAAGTTCGCCTTGCAGTAGCAGCAGACGGCCTTGCGGGTGAGCGCGGAGCTGCCCGTATAGGTTTCCTCGTCCACGCCGACGCGCTTCAGATCCTCCAGGGCTGCGTCCACCAGCATCTCAACCTCGGCATCGTAGATGCCGCCTGAGACGCGGAGAACCGTCTTGACCGTGCCTATAAGCTCGTCCCTGTCCATGCTAGGCCGCCTCGGTAACCTTGGGGTCCTCGGCTGCCTTGCCGTCCTCCACCACCAGCGGCTCGGACGGGTAGGCCTCGGCGATCTCCTTGAAGCGGGCTGCGGTGCATTCGAACACCTCGCCCTGCTTGCGGTTGACCTTGGCCTTGATGTCGTAGAAGGCGCGGGTCACGCGAGCCTTCTTCTTGGCAGCGGCTGCCATTAGGCCTCAGCGCCCTTCTTGACGAGGATGAAGCCGTAGGGGTCTGCAACCTTGCCGTCTGCGTACATGAGCAGCTTGTTCTTGATGAGGTTGTTGTCCTCGTCGCGCCACTTGGTAGCGGTGATCTGCATGTTGGAGTTCACCATGTAGTCGGACAGGCGGCCGAAGATGGCGATGACGTCGCCCTCGGATGCGGAGTCGAAGTCCTTGATGAGGTCTTCCTCCACCGTCTCCACGGTCTTGCCCATGAAGCGGTAGGTCTCCTCGCCGTTGATGCCGTAGTTCACGCGGGCGATGGGCTGGCCGTTCTTGTCCACCATGCCGTCGATGTGCATGTCGAAGGTGGACTGGGCCATGATCAGGTCGCCGTTGCGGTAGGCCTTCTTCATGGCCGCCTTGAGCTTGTGCCATGCAGACCAGTCGCCGACCTCTGCGGAGGAGATGGTGACGACCTTGGTCACGCGGGGATCCTGGGTGATGCCCAGGAACTTGCCGTTGCCATCGCCTGCGATGATCGCCGCCTCGATGGCCTTGACCATAGCCTCGGCTGCCAGCTTGGTGAACTCGTCCTCGAATGCGGAGAGTGTCACGGTGGCTGCGAGGAAGGTCTGTGCGAGCTTCACTTCGAGGCCGTGGTACTTGAAGCTGATGCACTCGTCTGCGGTGAGCTTCTGGTCTTCGCCAGCGCCCTCGCCGATCCACTTGGCGGCGGGCTTCACGGATGCGGTGGGGATGTCCACGCCGCCCTTGAAGTTGGTCTTGGTGACCTTGGCCCAGATGTTGCCGTAGGTGTCCAGCTCGCGGACGATGCGGTTCATCAGCGTGGTGGGGATCACCGCTGCCGCGTCATCGGTCTTGGTGGCCTCGGATGCGCGGTATTCCACGGGGATCTCGATCCCACGGGTCATGTAGTCCTTGAACGCGGCTCGGTACTCGGTGGTGTCGTATGCGTCAACGGCTGCTGCAGGGGCTGCTGCCTGAGCTGAGCGAGCGATGAGCGCTCCCTCGCCGCCCTGAACTGCGGCCACCTTTGCGGAGCGGAGCTGGACTGCTGCGTTGCGGCGCTCGATCTCGGCCTCCAGCATCTCCACCTGGGAGCGAAGCTCCTCTACGGTGAAGCCGGACTCGCCTTCGAGCTGCCCAAGGATTGCTGCACGGCGCTCTTCGATGCCGTCTGCATCGAGTGCGCGGTACTGGGACTCTTCCCAAAGTTCGAACATGATGTTCCTTTCTCTCTGTTTCCAGGGTTCTATCTTGCGAGACGGAGACGCAATGCCATCCGCTGCCTCTCCTGCTCGCCGTCATCGCACTGGCCGACCTCCTCGGCCTTGCCCTTCATCTCCATGACTCCCTGGAAATAGGAGCGTGCGCTGATCTCCGTGTCTGCGTTGGCGGGGATGGACACCGCCGAGACGTCGTATACCTTGCTGATCTTGGTGATGTAGCTGATCTCGTTCTCCGAGTCGTACTCCCACCCGTCCTTGTCCACCATGAAGCCCCAGCTCATGGAATCCACAAGGCCGTTTTGAATGGCCTCGAACAGGTTTCTGCCCTGCTCAACGCCGCTGATGTCGGCCTTGACGTGCAGGCCGTGCTCGTCGCACGCCAACTCCATCGTGCCGTTCTTCTGGCGGGCGAGAACCATGCCCTCGTGGTTGTACTGGAAGATGACGTCCGACATGTCAGCATCGTCCAGCGCCTCGTGGCGGATGCACTCTTGGATGCCGCAGCAGAAGTCGTACGGCTCGTCGAACGTGGTGGCGTAGCCCTCCACGATGCAGGCGCCGTCCTCCTCCTTGGTGAGCTTCATGTCGCGCAGCTGGAAGCTGCGGTACTCTCGGTTGTCCTTAACGGGCATTCTCGCCCTCCTCTCCCTCTTCGGGGTCGCTGCCCTCGCCATCGTCTCCATTGGGGCCTGACGGCAGCTCGGGCGGGTTGCTGTTCTCCTCGCGGTCGCTCAGCGCGTCTATTCCCACGTACTCGCCCCTGATGACGTAGGTTCCTTCCTCGTCGGAGGGGAGCTGCAGGGTCTCGCGCGCCTGCTCGATGCTCATTACGCCGCGATCGACCATGCTGCTGATGATGGTGTTCTTGGACGCGGCGGTGGCGTACTGCAGGCGGTTGGAGCTGAACGACACGGAGTTGCCGTGCATCTGCTCTATCGGTGTGAAGAGCATGTTGGTCAGAGCCTCGCCGACGTAGATGG
>CAVIES010000188.1:0-3264 GCA_963641675.1 Anaerovoracaceae bacterium | reverse complement strand
CAGCGCTCGTCGGCGCCCAGCGGCACGCCGGAGTAGTTGAGCCCGGCTACGGCCTCGCGCAGCTCGTCCCCGCCGTGGGTGAAAGCCTCGGCCAGGGCCGGCCAGCCCTCGAGCGCGGCGTCGAAGCGGTCCATGAACGAATCGTTGGAGGTCTCGGGCGCAAACGGGTGCTTCCACATCTTGTGCCCGAGGTTTGCCTCCCAGCACTCGTCGGAGGTGCTCACGCGGTGCGAGAGCGAAACCAGCTGAGAGTAGGGGCGGGCCAGGCGCTCCACGTCGCCGATGGCGCGGTTCTTGAGGGAGCCGTGCGGCTCGATGGTGCGGTAGCAAAGCTCCATGTCGGCCAGGGCGCCGGCGTACTCGGTTGCGCCCATCTTGATGCCAAACGCCGCCCAGGCGACCTGGCTGGTGAGGGCACCCGCCACGCGGCAGATGCGGTCGGTGTGGGCAAGCTCGCCCACGGGCGGGCAGTCGTGCACGGTGGCGTGGCGGAGCGTCCAGAGCATCCAGGTGTCGATATCGCTCTCGATTACGGCATGCACGCCGCTGGCGGCCTCCTCAAGCGAGGGGTCGGCCTCCACCAGGGCGTACTGCTGCGCATAGATGAAGGGGTGAGCCGAACGGTCGAGCGCATAGTGCGAGAGCATGCCGAGCGCAAACGCGCGGCCGATGCCGGCGTCCTGCTTGGGCAGGTGGCTCACGCCCTCGCGCAGCACGCTAAAGGCCTCGGTCATGTTCTCGTGGTGCATGTTCTTGGCAAGCGAGCGCGCGGCGCCGGCGGTGCTGGGACTCGTCGCGCGAAAGAAGAAGGGATCGGGCCCCTGGTTGCCGAGCAAGAACGCGAGCAGCTCCTCCTCGCCCGTGATGACGCCTTCGGGCAGCAGCGCGGCGGAGCGCTCGCCAAACAGGTGGTGGGTAACAAGAGCGGGCATGATGCGTCCTTTCGCTTCGTTTTGCTTGACACATTATGCCCCCGGCGGGGGCTCCTAAACGTAAGCAATCCGCCCGCGGCGCCCACCGGGCTTGGCCTGCTTTTAGCCGCCGTTCGCGCCGCGACCGCTTACGGTGACCTGACATAAAGTCGCCGACAAAGTGGCTACCATTGCTTAGGTTCCTCAATTTCTGGGGAAGGCTAGCTACAATGTTTCAAATCGCTCCGTAAGCGCAGTGACATCGAGCAAGGAGATGCCGGATGGCAAAGCTCAACAAAGAAGAGCGCAACTGGGTTATGTACGACGTGGGCAACTCGGCCCTCGTGCTGCTCAACACCTCGATCGTGCCCATTTACTTCAACGCCATCAACACCGGCGCCTCCTCGGCCGAGCTCGTGAGCGCCTGGGCCAACGCGCAGACCATCGCCTCGCTCATCGTGGCGCTCGTCATGCCGGTCTTGGGTTCGCTGGCCGATTACTGGGGCAACAAGATCAAGTTCTTCCTTGGCTTCTTCCTCACGGGCCTCGTGCTCTGCTTTGCGCAGGCCATCCCCATGGGGGCGCTGCCGTTCCTCGTCATCTACGTGCTCTGCACCATCGGCCTTAACTCGTCGATGACCTTCTACGACGCCATGCTGGTGGACGTCACCACGCCCAAGCGCATGGACACGGTCTCTAGCTGGGGCTATGCCTGGGGCTACGTGGGTTCCACCGTGCCCTTCATCATCTGCCTCGCCCTCATCTTCGGCGGCCCGGCGCTCGGGCTCGAGACGATCTTCTGCACACGTATGAGCTTTGTCATCACGGGCCTGTGGTGGCTCGCCTTCACGCTGCCGCTCACGCGCACCTACAAGCAGAAGTTCGGCAAGGACCGCGAGGAGGGCTACACCATCCCCTCGCTTATCAAGGACACCTTCAAGGGCCTCTTCACCACGCTGCGCTCCATCATGCACGAGCGCACGCTGGTGGTCTACATCGTTGCGTACTTCTTCTACATCGACGGCGTCCACACCGTCATCTCCATGGCCACGAGCTACGGCTCGGCCTTGGGCATCGACTCCACCCAGCTTGTGCTGGCGCTGCTCGTCACCCAGTTCGTGGCGTTCCCCTCGGCCATCATCTACGGCCGCCTGGCCGACAACGTGGGCACCCTGCGCATGATCATCGTGGCCGTGCTTGCCTACTGCGGCATCGTTCTCTTCGCGGCGTTCCTGCTTAAGACCGCCGTGGAGTTCTGGATCCTCGCCATTATGGTCGGCCTCTTCCAGGGCGGCGTGCAGGCGCTTTCGCGCAGCTACTTTGGCAAGCTCGTGCCGCCCGAGCGCTCCAACGAGTACTACGGCTTCTTCGATGTCTTCGGCCGCTATGCCAGCGTCATCGGCACCTTCCTGGTGAGCATCATCACCTCGCTTACCGGAAACGCTAGCCTTGGCGTGCTTTCTATTGGTATCCTGTTGGTCATTGGCCTTGTGATGCTGCTATCCCTGCCCGATGCACGCGGCAAGAAGAGCGAGCAGGCATAAGGGTTCAAACAAACTTGCATGTGAGCCGGGGCGCTGGGGAGCGTCCCGGCTCATGGTTTGTTAAGGGAAAAAAAGTTCACCTTGGTTGCCACGGGGAGGGTGACTGATTTGAGCATCATCGAGATTCTGGTTCTGGGCGTGGCCCTTTCTGCCGACGCGTTTGCCGTGACCATCTCCAACTGCTTCGTCTACTCCAGCGAGTCGCGCAAGAGACTGCTGCTCATGCCGCTCATGTTCGGCCTGTTCCAGGGCCTCATGCCGCTTGCCGGCTACTTTGTGGGCGGCCTTGCGGCCGAGGTCATCGAGAAGTACTCCGGCATTGTCACGCTGGTGATCCTCGGCGTCATCGGCGGCAACATGGTGCGCGAGGGCATCATGGCCATCCGCGGCGGGGACGACGAGGAGCCCGAGGAGGGCGTCGGCCCGGTAGCCAAGCGCCTCACCTTCAGCGCGCTGCTGGTTCAGGCCATCGCCACCGCCATCGATGCCTTCGCCGTGGGCGTGAGCCTGCGCGCCCAGGCCGTGAACATCGTGGCAGCGGCGAGCATCATTGCCTGCACCACGGCCGTCTGCTGCTGCATCGCGCTCGTCATCGGCCGCCGCCTGGGCAAGATCCTCGGCGACCGCGCCGAGGTCGTCGGCGGCATCGTCCTGCTGATCATCGGTATCAAGGCCTTCCTGGCCTAAGACCTGTCAGGCTTATAAACTGGTGCGCCAATTGGGCATCCGGCCAACTTTTGGCCGGATGCCCAATTCATATGCCGCGGGCATGTCTTCCGCATCGGTTTGATTCCCTATCGATGATGGGC
>CAVIES010000187.1:0-3327 GCA_963641675.1 Anaerovoracaceae bacterium | reverse complement strand
GACCTCGGCAATCTGGTCCGCAAGCTCATCAACAACCTTCGGATCGACGCCATATCCAGCATCTCCCGCAAGAAACTCGCCAGACAACTTCAAAAGAACACGCTTATATCGATATTCATCAGCCATGATGGATTCCTGTTCTCTTTGACATCAGGCAACCCAGGTCGCCTGTAAACGCTTTTTCAATCTTACCCCAAATATGGTGAGTCCCCTCTGTCCTGCTGCCATTTCGTGATTTTTTCTCATTATGGAAACGCACAAGGAGATGGAAGCACGCAAGAAGACAGAAGCACATAAAAAGCGACCCAGGGACAAACCCTAGGCCGCCTTTGTTTCCTAGCGCCTTTCCAAGATTGACACCTTTTCGAGATTGGCGCCTTTCCAAGATTGACGCCTTTCTTGGAAGTTCCTCATATATTGTTCTTGCCACTTCTCGCGCAGTGGCCGCGCCCTTTTCTTGTACGAGCGAATATGAGATAAGGGATGCGTATGGGGCGGAGGGCGCTTGCCGCACTTCCTAGGAGTTCGGCTTCGTGAGCTAGGCTGGCGCCTCCGGCCCGCAGGTGGACGCGAATTCGGCAGAACGGCATCCGGTGCTTGATATCCAATGAGGTTGCGCCTGCGGCTACCAGGGGATAACCTCTGCCCTAGCAACGGCAAGGGAGCGGAGGTCTATCATGTTCTTCATAGGAATCGACGTGGCGAAGAGGGCCCACGTCGCAAGCGTCGTGGCCGAGGACGGCTCCACGGTCGTCGAGTCGTTCAAGTTCGGCAACACCTCGGACGGGTTCGCCAAGCTCCTCGAGAGGCTCAGGAAGGCCGGAGTCGGCGCGGAAGGCAGCCTCGCCGGCATGGAGGCGACCGGGCACTACTGGGTCGCCCTGTTCGACTTCCTCACCGCACACGGCTACGATACCGCGGTGATAAACCCCATCCAGACCGACGCGTTCCGCGACGTGTGGACGGTGCGCAAGGTCAAGACGGACGCCGTGGACGCGGCCATGATCGCCGACCTGGTGCGCTACAAGCGGTTCGAGCCCTCCGCCCTCGGCGACGAGACGACGGAGGAGCTGCGCAACCTCTCGCGGTACAGGTCGTCCCTTGTCGAGCGGTGCACGGCCCTCAAGAACAGGGCGACCTCGATCCTCGATCGGACGTTCCCCGAGCTGGAGGGGCTGTTCAGCGAGTCGTACGGCGCCACCCAGCGCGAGCTGCTGCAGCACTGCGCCACGCCCGCCCAGGTGCTGGGCACCGACATACGGACGCTGACCCGGATTCTGAGGGAGGCGTCGCACGGCAAGCTCGGACGCGAGAGGGCCGAGCAGCTCAAGGCCGCCGCGAGGGCCTCCGTCGGCGTCAGCTTCGGCTCGAGGGCCCTGGCGTTCGAGGTGAGGCTCATCATGGAGGAGCTCGAGTTCGTGCAGGGGCAGGTCAAGTCGGTGGAGGCCGAGCTCGCGGCCCTGCTGGAGAGGACCAGGGGGAAGTGGCTGCTCACGATCCCCGGCATCGACGTTGTCCTCGCCTCCGTGATAGCGGGCGAGATCGGCGACCCGGCGTCCTTCCCAGACCCCCACAAGCTCATGGCCTATGCCGGCATGGACCCCACGAAGAGCGAGTCCGGCGAGTTCGTGGCCTCGGGCGGCCACATGTCGAAGCGGGGGCCGGGGGCCCTCAGATGGGCCTTCATGCTCGCCGCGGACTGCTCCAGGAAGTTCGATCCCTACTTCGGCGACTACTACGACGCGAAGAAGGCGGCTGGGAAGCACCACTACGTTGCTCTGTCGGGCGTCGCGAGGAAGCTCATGGGCGTCTCCCTGGCGGTCATGAAGGAGGAAAGGGCCTATGAGCCCGCTCCGCCCCGGTATCACCAGCCAGGACATCTGCAGGAGGCATGAACCTGGCCAACAGGCAAAACCGGTTAGCCAAAGAAGGGACGCCCGTGCAGGCGTCCGGACTCATCATGCCCATCCTCTATCTCATATTCGCTTGTCAAGGTTCCTATCAAAAAGTCTCAAATTGCTCTTGACTTCAAATAGCAGGTCTAGCATTAAAGCTTTATTCATTCTGTGGCTTGTTCCTTCGAATTCAATAAGTTTTCCATGATGAACTATTCGGTCTTGCAACGATTGAGTGGGAATAATTTTTAGGGGGTTTGACCTGCGGTTTTTTGTCCCGCTGAGTACTGCCGTGTACCGTTTTGGATGAAGCCTGCGCCAAGCCACCTGCAATTCGGGTGAATATTCTGGCTAAATCAGCCCTCGATTCTGCGAAGAGTCGAGGGTTTTTTCTTTGTATTTGAGCTGGGATGATGAGTTCATTATTTTAAAGCGGCGAACACCAAGATACTCGGCGATACCTGGCGATAGGCCCACCTTGCTACTACTCCCAAAGCATACGGTGCGATTTTTGTCCCCGAAGCTGAAATTAGCCCATTTTTGCGCCGTTAAACTAAAAGGCAAATTTCGGCATTTATTTTTGCGTTTGCCCAAGTCGTTATTTTGGAATACGAAATTCAACTAGGGATGATCGATTGAAGGCTTCAATGGCTTCCTAAAGCAAAAAGCGATGCATTCACAAGCAATTACGTATCGGCGTTTGCCCTGGACTTCTCGGCGGCCAATACCCCTCTTGCGCTCTCGACGGATATGGAAGCTAGTCTGCTCGCTTCCTTCTCGGATGCGCCGGCTTCAAGCAAAGCCTTGAATTTTCTAGCCCGCGACAACTTTACGCGTTGCCTATTCAAGCAGGCTTTGTGCCCACGTTTGTTTTTGCTTGTGCCGATGAACATTTGCCCGCAAACCTCGCAGTTCCCAACCACGTATCCCATATCACCGGTTGCATCGTACATTTTGACCCAGAAGTCGGTGAGCGAGTCGCCGGCAGTTGGACGATAGTAAACTCCGTATTCGACCACTGGTGCTGCTGTTGCAAGGTGGATAGTGGCGAGCAAGTCGGCAAGGTGAAGCAATCCTGCTATCGCTTCAATTCCAGCGGGCCCTGGGTTGGGTAGGCTTGTTTCATGCGCTTCGAGCCACATGTCCCATTCGTACTTCAGGCTTTGGATACCATATATATCGATTAGGATATTGCCTCCGCTATCGAGTTCTTCGAGGATGACTCTATTGTTCGTGTTCAGGAAAAACACCGGGGTAGACCGAAACGATTGAGCCACGCCTTCATAGGCTTCGACCCTGCTCTTTAGCCATCGGAAATAATTACTATCTGCAGATATTTCGCATTTCAAGACATGACATTGCGGAATCGACCCTTCGGGGTTAAGGCTTTCGCAGTATCCCTCCCCAAAGCTTACGGTAATCCCTTTTGCTC
>CAVIES010000186.1:0-3334 GCA_963641675.1 Anaerovoracaceae bacterium | reverse complement strand
GTCCCACTGCGCGGCGCCTATCATGCGGCGCCGCCCTCGTCAGGCTCGCCGCTGAGGTCGAGGCCGCTCGCCGCCACGGCGTTGGCCACCGTCTGGCGGCTCACGTAGCGGTCGCGCTCGCCCTTCAGGCGCTCCTGCTGGTCATCGGTGAAGCCCAGCTCCTCGATTGCGACGTCGGACTCGGCGAGGTACGGCAGGCTCTGGATGCGCTTCAGCATGGCGTCGGACTGGCCAGCCACCGAGATGGTGGCCGGCGTCTTCATGCGCACCATGACGGCACGCTGGCTGTCGGTCAGGCCGGATATGGGCCTGTCCTCCTCCACGGCCATGAGCATGAGCGCGAGCTTGCGCAGTACCGGCGCGTTGCGGGCGTTGACCGACTCCACGAGGCTGATGAGCTTGTCCTGCATGGCGGTCAGCGCCTCGGCGCTGGTCGGGTTGGAGTCCTGGCTGATTAGCTCGGCCACGGGGATGGACGCGGCGGCGGCGAAGTCCTGCGCGAGGCTGCGCTTGACGCTCAGCACCGGCTCCATGCTCTGCTGGGCGAAGGTGCCGAACGACGGCGAGCCGCCGCTGTCGGGGTTGTCGGAGGCCAGCACGACGCTGTCGGCGCTCAGCTGCCACTTGTTGGCGGCGAACTCCTCCAGCTGCGCGTCGCTGAGGCCGGTCACCCACTTTTGGCCTATGGCGGTGTACTCGGAGGCCACGTGCAGGTTGAGCGCGTTGGCCATGTACTCCTGCACGATGCCGCGCATCGGCGGCGTGAACCGCGAGCGCCCCAGCGGGTGGGTGCCGTCCGGGCGGAAGACGAGCGCGACCATGCGCGGCTCGCCCATCGAGTCGGGCAGCCACTCGGCACGCCAGCGCCTGTTCTCGCGGGTCAGCTCCCAGACGCCCGCGGCGGTGTAGAAGTCGACCTTTGAGGGCGTCGTGTCGGTGTGCTCGTCTCCGCTCGTCGCGCCGGCCTTGCGGGCGCGGTCTACGATGGCGAAGCCGCACTTCAGCCGGCCGTGCGCGTAGTCCCAGATGCCGGCGGCGCTGCGGGCGGTGTGCCAGCGCAGGCTTGCGCCCAGCTCGTCGCGCACCACGGCGCAGAAGCTCACGCCCGCGATCATGGAGTCGACGAGGCCGGTCTGGTAGCCCAGCTGCACGTCCACGCGCTCGCAGATGGCCGCGAGCCTGTCGGTGTCCTCGTCGGTGTCGGCGAAGGTGAAGCCGCCGAGGCGCGACCTCTCGGCCACGCTCTGCACCGCGATTTCCGGCCACGGGCACCCGATGCGCATGTTGCGGTAGCGCTCAGGCACGAGCGTCGGCACGCTGCGCAGCGGCACCTTGCCCTCATATACCTCGTATAGCGTCTCGTTGCGCGTCTCGTTCGCGCGGAACGTGGCCACGCAGTCCTTCAGATCCTCAATGTCAGCGGCGACGCGCTCGGCGTCGGCCTCGTCGGTGGGCTCGTACGCCAGCAGCGCCTTGCTGATGCCCGTGATGGCGGATGCGTCGCTCATGCGACCCTGCCTTTCCTTGCGGGGTTCCTCTTCGTGGTGGCCGCCGCCCACATGGCGAGCGAAGCGGCCTCGATGGGCAGCGATGCCTCGCCGCCGAACGCCCAGCCGCCGTCCGTGCCGACCTTGCGGCGCGTGGCGGTGGTGGCGGAAGTGTCTAGGTCTGTGCCGGCGATGTGCGTCAGGCCGCGGCCGCGCACGCCGTCCAGCAGCATCGAGGCCGCCGTGGTGACGTCACCGGCGCGGGGCCTCATGACGTAGCGATGCGGCACGCGTGCCGACGCGAGCCTCTCCACGAGGGCGCCGGCGCCGCTGCGGCCGTCGATTGCCACGGCGGCGGCGCGGTCGGTGCGCTCGGCCAGCCAGTCGGCCAGCCAGCCCACGCCCGCGGCGGTGCCGTCGGTGCGTATCAGCTCCACGTGGCTGCCGGCGTCCGTCCTGCGGCACGCGGCGAGCGCCACGAGTGCGCCGTCCGGGCTGAACTTGACGCCGTAGGCCACGGTGCCGCCCTCCTTGGGCGCGTCCTCGACCGAGACGGCGCACGCGCCCCAGTCCTCGGCGGTGAGCACGGCGCTCGTCGCGCCCGGCACCCAGTAGCCGAGGTACTCCTGCGCCACGGCCAGCTTGTCGGCGGCCATGAGCGAGATGGAGCTCTTGATTGCGTCGATGTCGGCCACGCCCGCCGCGAGCGACGGGTTGACCTCGTAGTAACGGGACTCGTCCAACACGTCGCCGACCTCGGCCACGCCCCATTCCACCCAGCAGGTATCGGCGCCGGGGGCGGAGATGGCGCGGTCGCGCAGCTCGCGGAACTTGGAGGCCAGCGAGCCGGCGCGGGTAGGCGTGCCGACCATGATGGTCTGCGTGTTGTGGTGGGGGCCGCTGGAGGTGGTCGGCTGGAGGGTCTGCATCTGCTCGGTGGTGAGCAGCTGCGCCTCGTCGTAGACGATCACGTCAAAGCTGAAGCCCAGAGACGCGCTCTCGGTGCGCGTGCTGAAGCAGAGGCGGCCGCCGTTGGTGAGCTCGTACATCTCCTGCGACGTCTTCGAGCTCGCCGTCTTCAGGAGCTTGTTGAAGCATCGCGGCGCGGACGGGTCGCCCGGGCGTGCGCCGAACACCTTGCGGAAGCGGCGCAGCATCTCGCAGGTCGTTGAGTAGTTGTGGTCAGTCCAGAGGACGGAGTAGCCCATGACGGCCACGAGGAATGTGACCCAGACGATGGCCACGACCGACTTGCCGGCCTGCCTCGGCACGCTCGCGCCGCAGCTGCGGTGGACGAACCTGCCCTCCGAGTCGATGCGGCTCCAGTCGCGGATTACGCCGCGCTGCCAGTCGGAGAGCTGCCAGCCGGCGATTGCCGCGACCCCCTCCACCTCTGGCAGCATGTCACCGGCGCCCTCGACGGGCGAGGTGACGCGCAGGCTAGGAGGGCATGCGCCTTGCGATTGACTCGGCGATTGCCGCGAGGGCCTTGCTTGCGTCGTCCTCGTCACCGCCCTCCAACTGGTCTATCTCCTCCATGGTGGCACGTAGCTCGCGCGAGAGCGCGGCCACGGCCTGCGGCGGCGCGTCATCTAGGGCGCGTATGAGGGTCGCGCGAAGCTCGCGCAGCTCCTCGATGCGGCTCGTCGGCTCCCTGCCGACCATGGTGGCGGGGGTGGTGGCTTCCGCCCCGCCTTCCGCCTTCATGATGTTGCGCACGGTCTTCTCCGAGCAGCCGACGCGCCGCGCCGTCTCGGTGGGCCCTAGCTGCGGTGCGTGCCTCGTGATGTAGTCGCGCTGCACTTGGCTCAATCGGGGCAACCAGGCCTCCAAAGTCCGTTTCTAGG
>CAVIES010000185.1:0-3360 GCA_963641675.1 Anaerovoracaceae bacterium | reverse complement strand
GCTCGGACTGCGTGGCCAAGAAGCCGTGTGAGAGGCTGCCGACCACAAGGTAGGTGGCGTTCACGAAGGCCGAGATGATCGTGAGGATGTTGCCAGGAGCGATCGTCATCAGCATGTCATAGGAACCGAAGCGCTTCTTGCCCACGCCGTGGAAGAGGTCGCCCACGTAGGAGAAGAAGACCTGGTAAAAGCCCTTGGTCCAACGCATGCGCTGCGTCCAGGAGCTCTTGAAGTCGATGGGCTGCTCGTCATAGAACTCCGCGGGCGAGAAGGCGATGCGGATGCCGTTGGCGGCGCAGAAGGTGGAGAACTGGATGTCCTCCGTGAGGGTGTGGAAGTCCCACCCGTGCATGCCCTGGATGATGCGGGCGGAAACCATCCAGCCTGAGCCGGAGATGGCGCAACCCGTGCCGCAGAGCATGCGGGAGTTGTTGAGGAACTTCGCCTCGCGGAGGAACCACGTGGCGTAGGCCGAGCTCACCCAGCTGGAGTCGAAGTTCTTGGAGTTGCGGTAGCTCGTGGAGACGAGATAGCCCTGGTCGAAGACCTTGTTCATCTCGGTGACGTAGCTCTTGGAGAGCAGGTTGTCTGCATCGAAGACGAAGAAGGCCTCGTACTTGCCGGGATACTCGTCTAGGATGCGGTCGAAGCCGTAGTCGAGCACCCAGCTCTTGCCCTTGCGCGAGAGGTCGTTGCGCTCGTAGACGATGGCGCCGGCGCGGCGGGCCTCCTCGGCCGTATTGTCGGTGCAGCAGTCGGCCACGACGAAGGTATCGATGAGCTCTGAGGGGTAGTCCTGCTCCTTGATGGACTTCACGAGGTTGGCGATGACCGCCTCCTCATTGTGGGCCGCGATGAAGAAGGCGTAGCGGTGGTTGGTCTTTGCCTCGGGCAGCTTCACCATGCCGCGGCGCCAGGTCACCAGGATGTAGACGAACTGGTAGAAGTAGCAGAGCGTGAAGAAGAGCCAGATGATGAAGTTAAAGACCACGATGGGCGTGATGCCCAGACGATTGAGTTCCAAAACTCGCCTCTCAGATTTACTAAACGGCAGCGCCCAAAAGCATGGGGCAGATCCGCTCCCCCGCCTCGGTGCGGCCCATGGAGCGCTCAGTGAGTGATTCTAGTACGCATTTGAGGTCGTCCGGCAAAGTATCTGTAAGTTCTATCGACTCGCCAGAAACGGGGTGCGCGAAGGCCACGCTCCAAGAGTGCAGGAACTGGCGTGTGAGGCCAAGGTTCTGCGCAAGGTCGCCGCGGCCATAAAGCGGGTCGCCGATGACCTGGTGGTTGATGTGGCGCATGTGCACGCGGATCTGGTGGGTGCGGCCGGTGTAGAGATGGCATTCCAAGAGCGTGTAGCCTTCGTCTCGGCGCCCCGCCTCAAAGCGCTCGAGCACGCGGAAGGTCGTGATCGCCTCGCGCGCGCCGGGCTCGTCAGAGACGGCCATGCGGATGCGGTCGCGCGTGGAGCGCGCAATGCCGGTGTCGATGGTGCCGGAGTCGGCCGCCACGTAGCCCCAGACGAGCGTGACGTAGCGACGGTCGAGCGTGCGCAGGCGGATGAGGTCTTGGAGGGCCTTCTGGGTCTCGTCGTCCTTGGCGGCGAGCATGAGGCCGGAGGTGTCCATGTCGAGCCTGTGCACGATGCCGGGGCGGTCCTCGCCCTGGAGCGTGCCGAGGTGCGCAAGCCCGCAATGCGCCACGAGGGCGTTCGCGAGCGTGTCGTCGACGTGGCCCGGGCTCGGGTGGCAGACGAGGCCCGCCTGCTTGGAGAGCACGATGAGGTGCTCATCCTCATGACGGATGTCGAGCTCGATATAGGGGTTGGGGGAAAGGCCACCCTCGGGCACGAGGGGCTCGGGCTCTTCCACCGTGGCGCGCACCCGGTCGCCAAGAAGCACCTTCTCGCTCTTGGAGGTGGCGGGTGTCTCGTTGATGGTGACGGCGCCCTCCTCCACGAGCTTGGCGCAGGCGGAGCGGGAGGGCATGCCCTCGCCGGAAGCGAGGAAGGCGTCGAGGCGGCTACCGTCTGCCTCTGGCCCCACGAGGAGATTCACGATGCGGGCCATGGGCTAGCGCTCCTCGCGGGCGTCGCCGCCCTCGGCCGCCTTCTCGGCAGCCTCCGCCTTGGCGTCCTCGCGCCAGACGAGGACGAAGGCGATGACGACACCGCAGGTGACGAAGATGTCCGCCACGTTGAACACCGGGAAGTCGATGAAGGCCGTGGCGAAGAAGTCGGTGACCTCGCCTGCCGCCACGCGGTCGATGAGGTTGCCGACGCCGCCGCCGGCCACGGCGCCCAAGGCGCAGGCAAGCGGCAGGCCCATCCCCTTCTCGCGGATGACCCAATAGGTGCAGCCCGCGCAGATGGCAAGCGCCAGCAGCACGAACACCCAGGTGGAGCCGGATCCGATGGAGAATGCGGCGCCCGTGTTCATCACGAGCTGGAGGTTCAGTACCCCCGGGATGAAGGGCACGGGGCCCGCCGCGAGCGCCGTGCGCGCCCAAGCCTTGGTGAGCTGGTCGAGCACGACGGCCGCGGCGGCGACCCCGGCGTAGGTCCCTATGTTCCTTACGTTCGCCAAGCCGCTACTCTGCGCACTCGACGGATGTGACGACCTTGCCGCAGCGGCAGCACAGGCCGTCGGCGCCAAGCTGGCGCCAGTTCCAGCAGCGCGGGCACTTCTCGCCGTTGGCGGGCAGCACCTCGCAGCCAAGCTCCTCGCCCTCGGCGAGGGTGACCTCGGAGCAGACGAAGGACTCGGCAAGGAGCTCCTCGAGGCCGGAGAGGAGCTTGAAGGCCTCGGGCACGAGCGTGAGCACGCAGCGGGTGGCCTGGCTCGTCTTCTCGGTCACGGTGCCGGCGGCAAGCGCGGCCTCGTTGGCCTTGGTGAAGGCGCCGCGGGCCTCAAGCATGGCGTTGTAGGCCGGGAGCAGCTCAGAGACCTGCTCGTGCGTGAGCGGGGCCTCCCACCAGTCGAGAAGGGCTGCGAAGTCCTGGCCGTCGCGGGCAGAGGCCGGCAGGTGCTCCATGACCTCGTCGGTGGTGAAGCACAGAATCGGCTGGAGGTCGCGCAGGAGCATCTCGAGCAGGTAGTACCAGCAGGTCTGGACGCTCTTGCGGGTCTTGGACTCCGGCGCGTCGCAGTACATGCGGTCCTTGGTGGCGTTGAGGTAGCCGTTGGAGAGCTCGGTTACGACGAAGTCGTAGAGGGTGCGGTACACGGCGTTGAAGCGGTACTCCTCGTAGGCGCGGGAGACCTCCTCGTGGACCTGGCACATCCTGGCGAGCACGAGCCTGTCGTAGGGCTCGAGCTCCTCGACGGCGACGGCGTCGGCCGCCGGGTCGAACTGGCC
>CAVIES010000184.1:0-3386 GCA_963641675.1 Anaerovoracaceae bacterium | reverse complement strand
GGGTCTCGAGGCTGGCCTCGCGGGCCTCGACCGGGTTGATCACGTAGTGCTTGATGGCCTCGAGCTCGGCATCCGTGAGCTCGCCCTCGATCACGTAGACCTTGGTGAAGCGCACGGTGGGGCGCTCGCCCTGGCTGATGAGCTGGATGCACTCGCTGGCGGAGTCGGCGCGCTGGTCGAACTGGCCGGGCAGGGCCTCCACGGCAAAGACGTGCACGTTGGCAGGGGTGGCGGTGATGCCTGCCTCGCCAAGCGTCACGCCCTCGACGGGCAGCTTGGTGGAGGCGTTGTCGACCTGGGGCTCGCTGAAGACGACGGGGACGACCTGCTCAAAGAGCTGCTGGTCGATGCCTTCGACGTCGTAGGTGTTGATGATGCGGAGCTTGGCGTCTTGCGCAAGGCCTTCCGTGACGACGGTGCGCAGCTCTGCTAGCAGCTGCTTTGCCTCAACGTCGAAGCCCGGCTTCTTCTCAACGTAGATGCGAGAGACCATTGGTCCTGCCCTTCTCGGGTGTTCCCCGATGTCGTTTGCTCTTCTCTTTTGAGCTATGTGCGCCGGCGCTGCCGGCGGGCCACGGCACAGCTGGGCGGCCGCGGCACAACGTCCCATTATGACGCTAGCCGGGCCTGCTTAGGTGCGGCAACGCGCTTGTTTCTTGGGCCGTAACCTGTGGTGGCTGCTAGACTCGTGAGGCATGAGCAACCACGGCAACATACCCGAGCTTCTCTCCCCGGCGCGAGACCGCGAGGCCTTCCTTGCGGCCGTGGCGGCTGGTGCCGACGCCATCTACTGCGGCGTTACCGGCGGGCTCAACGCGCGCCGGAAGGCCGCCGGCATCTCGCCCGAAGAGCTGCCGGGCCTCTGCCGCTTGGCGCACAACCATGGCGTGCGTGTCTACGTTGCGATGAACATCGCGGTAAGGCAGGCAGAGCTTGCGGGAGCCGTTGAGGCGGCGCGTTCTGTGCTCGCAGCCGGCGCCGACGCCCTCATCATCCAAGACCTGGGCTTTATGGCCGAGGTGCGCCGCGAGATTCCAGGGGCGGAGATTCACGTCTCCACGCAGGCCAACGTGCATGACGCACGTGGCGTGCGCCTCTGTGAGCGCTTGGGCGCGAGCCGCGTGACGCTCTCCCGCGAGTTGCCGCTCTCAGAGATAGCCTTCATTGCGGCAGAGACGTCGGCTGATCTTGAGGTCTTCTCCCATGGGGCGATCTGCCCCAGCTATTCGGGTGTGTGCATGCTCTCGAGCTTCTTGCGCGAGGGCCGCTCGCCCAACCGCGGGCTCTGCGCCCAGCCCTGTCGCCTGCCATTTGACCTGGTGGGGGAGGAGGGGATGCGCCTGCAGCCCCGTGAGCGCGAGCGCGCCCTCTGTACGCACGACAACTGCGTGGCGGAGCATGTGGCCGAGCTTGCGGGGGCTGGCGTGGCCTCGCTTAAGCTCGAGGGCCGCATGAAGCCCGCCGCCTACGTGTGGGCCGTTACCTCGGCCTATCGCGCGGCGTTGGATGAGCTTGCCGGTGGGAGCGCCCATGCGGGGCTTCCCTTTGAGCCCGCGCGCATGCTCAAGCGCGTCTTCAACCGTGGCCTTACCAGTGCATACCTTGCGGGGACGAGCGGAAACGAGCTTATGAGCTACGAGCGCTCGGGCAACCGCGGCGAGTCGGTCGGTGTCGTCTCTGGCTTTGAGCCGGAGCCCGGCTTTGTCCCGCGCGACGGCCAGCAGCTGCGCGGCACGGTCTTTGTGCGGCTGGATGAGCCGGTGGGCGAGGGTGACTCCATCGAGCTACGTCCGCTGGATGACCCAGAACGCTTCCTCGTGGTGAGCTCACCGCGCGATGCCGCGGCCGGCGAGACGCTTGCCTGCGCCTGCCCTCGCCCGATGGCCGCGGGCTGCGAGGCTCGCCTCACCAAGAGCATCGAGCTTGAGAACGCGGCCGCAAAGGCGGTGATGGCGCTTGAGCAAGAGCTGTGAGATTTGTGCCCTCGTCGGTCGAGTGGAGGATGTCGCCATCATGCGAGCGGCCGGTGCCACCCGCATCTACCTCGATGTTATTGATGTTGAACCAACGGATGAGAACCTAGCCGCCGTGGGGCGCGAGGGCTTGGTGCCCATGCTTGGCGAGGTCTGCCGCGAGGGCGACCACGCGCTCCTGGACCCTTGGGCGCGCACCGGCATGCCGATTGCCGTGGGCAACCTCTCCGAGCTCGCGCTTGCCGCCGAGCGCGGGGCAGCTGCGGAGGTCCGCAGCTGCGTGCCCGTGCACAATGTGGCGGCGCTCGGGGCCCTGGCAGAGCTTGGAGCTGCCTCCGTCTGGCTCTCGCCCGAGCTCTCGCTTGCCGAGGCCACAGAGCTTGTGGCCCTCTCGCCGCTGCCGCTTGGGCTTGTCGTATACTCCCGCCCGCGCCTGATGACCTGTGAGCATTGCGCCCTGCAGGTGGCCTACGACTGCGACCGCAACCATGCCGCCTGCCCGCATCGTGCGGAGCCCCACTGGCTCGTGAACATCGATGACCGCCACCTGCCCGTGCGCACGGACGCGCAGGGCCGTTCGCGCGTCTACCTCGACGAGCCGGTTGACCTCACGGCCGACTCCGCGCGCCTAGCCCAGGCCGGCATCGGCCGCTTGCTCGTAGACGCCACGACCACCGGCACAGAGGAAGCCGCAGACGCGATAGCGCGCATCCACGGCTCCCTGGCTGGTGAATCTGTTGCGCCCGAGGGGCTCCGCGGCCTTGCAGACTCCGGCGTGGAGTAGCGCGGCCCGCTCGCCCGTCCAAAGCGCTTGGCCGGCGGTTGGCCCGTTGAGCTGCCAGCGGGCGCACGCCGCTCGCTAGCCCTACTTACGCAGCTGGCGAGCCTCCCTCACACAGAAGAAGACCGAAAGCGCGGCGGCCAGAACGTCGGCGACGGGCTGCGCCCACCACACGCCCTCGATGCCAAACGGCACGGAGAGGATGACGATGAGCGGCACGGCAAAGATGAGGCGCCATGCCCGCGCCGCTCGGTTGCCCACCGAGCGCGCGGTACCGCTTGCCTGAGAGGGTATATCGCAGCAGCTTGGCTGGGGTATTTTCAGGTTCGTTAGCAAATCTTTGATGGCGCGCGTGCGCCGGAAATGGGGGAGGACCAATGGCAGACCTCAGCGGCAAGAGTGCCCTCGTCATCGTGGAGGGCTATGGCACCGAGGAGCCTGAGCTGCTCCAGCCGGTGGCCTATCTCAAGGAGCGCGGTGCCGACGTGAAGATCGCCGCCGCCCAGAATCCGATCGACTGCGTCACGGGAGACCGCTACGACTCCCAGCAAATCGTGCCCGACCTCACGCTGGCCGAGGCCACAGCCGAGGGCTTTGACGCCCTCATCGTGCCCGGCGGCACCGTGAACATG
>CAVIES010000183.1:0-3392 GCA_963641675.1 Anaerovoracaceae bacterium | reverse complement strand
TCTGGGTGCAGGAGCAATGTTTGGGTAGAATGTCGAGCGTATGTGAACCCCCCCAGGGGTTCTTGGCCGACCGACGGGAGACTCCAGGCTCATGGCTTCCATGAACGAGAAGGACTACTACAAGACGCTTGGCGTTGAGCATGACGCCACCGACGAGCAGATCAGCAAGGCCTTCCAGAAGCTTGCGCGCAAGTACCACCCCGACGTCAACAAGGAGCCGGGCGCCGAGGAGAAGTTCAAGGAGATCTCCGAGGCCTACGCCGTGCTCAAGGACGCCGACAAGCGACGCCGCTACGACGCCATGCGCTCCGGCAGCGCATTTGCGGGCGGCTCTCCCTACGGAGGCGGCGCCGCTGCCGACCCGTTCGGCGGCATGGGCGGCTTCTGGTCGCCCTTCGGTGGTGCGGCTTCTGGGCGCACCTCCGGCAAGCGCAGCCGTGCCTACAACCCCCAGGCCGGCGGAGACGTCGTCTACGAGCTCGAGCTCGACGACAAGCAGGCTAAGGAGGGGTGCCGTCGCGGCATCACCTACCAGCGCTACGTCGCCTGCGACGTCTGTCACGGCGCCGGCTCGGTGCATGCCGACCACGCAAAGACCTGCCCCACGTGCGCGGGTACGGGCCGCATCAGCGTCGACCTGAGCGGCATCTTCGCCATGGGCGCCATGAGCATGGTCTGTCCCGAGTGCGAGGGTACGGGCAAGGTCGTGGCCGATCCCTGCGACTCCTGCGGCGGCACCGGCCGCGTGCTCTCCGCGAGCGAGGTCGTCGTAGACATCCCCGCCGGCAGCCATGACGGCGACACCGTGCGCGTGCCCGGCATGGGCAACGCCGGCACCAACGGGTCCACAACCGGAGACTTCGTCTGCCGCGTGGCCGTGGCAGGCGAGCGCGTGAACCCCCGCGCGGCCCAGGGCTTCCAGTTCATCGGCTTTGCTCTGCCGTTCATCGTCATGGGCGCCATCATGAACTCCCTGCTCTCCTTTGCCGTGTTCATCATCTTCCCGCTCGTGCTCGGCGCCTGGATGGTCCTGGGCTCGGGCGGCGTCATGGGCCATGGCCGAATCTGGTGGAAGAACGCCCTCAAGTACGTCGGCAACGGCGTTATGAACGGCGCCACCATCGCCGTCTTCCTCGCCATCATGGTTGGCTGCATGAGCGGCCTTGGCACGGCGGGCTATATGGGGCGCGGCTACTACCTGCGTTAACATTTGGGTTCTGGCGATACTTTCAGCCCAATTTGGGTACGTCCGAACCTGTGAACAGTTTGATGGCGCGCCTGCGCCAGCTTGTGAGTTGAGGAAGCGAGTACTAACAGCGTGGAAGCCAAGGTCGATTACTACGAGGTTCTCGGCGTCGATCGCGATGCCGACGCTAAGGCCATCAAGCGTGCGTTCCTGAAGAAGGCCCGCACGCTGCACCCCGACGTCAACGACGCGCCTGACGCGGAGGAGCGCTTCAAGGAGGTTAACGAGGCCTATTCCGTCCTCTCCGACGAGCAGAAGCGCGCCAACTACGACCGCTACGGTGACCCTGACGGCCCCGGCGGCTTTGGCGGCGGCGTCGACATGAGCGACATCTTCGGCGGCTTTGGCATGGACGACATCTTCTCGTCCTTCTTTGGCGGTGGCTCTGGCGGCGGCCGTGCCGCGCGCACGGCCGGGCGCGACATGGGCATTAACCTCCGTATCTCTCTTGCGGAGGCCGCGAGTGGCTGCACCAAGACGGTCGCCTACGACCGCCTCGCCCCTTGTGACGACTGCAACGGCACCGGCGCCGCGGACGGCGGCCAGGCCACGACCTGCCCCACCTGTCACGGCTCCGGTCGTGTGGTGACGGTGCAGCGCACCATCCTCGGCCAGATGCAGACCCAGAGCGAGTGCCCCAAGTGCCATGGCACCGGTCATGTCATCGACCATCCCTGCGAGACCTGCGACGGCCAGGGCCGCACGCCTAACCACGAGACCGTCAAGGTGGAGATCCCCGCCGGCGTCCGCTCTGGCCAGTCGCTTAAGGTGACCGGCTTCGGCGAGGCGGGCGTGCGCGGCGACCGCTCCGGCGACCTCGTCGTTCGCATCGACATTCTCGAGGACGAGCGCTTCCAGCGCGACGGCGACGACCTTTACTGCGTGGAGGACGTCACGGCGCTTGAGGCGATGTGCGGCTGCGAGTTTGAGGTCGAGGGAATCCTCGAGGGCGAGTCCGTGACTGTGACGGTGCCCGCCGGCTGCGCGCACGCCCAGCACATCGAGGTTGCCGGCTACGGCATGCCTCGCCAGGGCGGTGGCTCGCGCGGCAAGCTCGTCGTGGTCGTGAACGTCACCGTCCCCGCCGATCTCTCCGCGGCTGACCTCGAGACCCTACGCGGCATCGCCGCCGCTAGGGGAGAGCGCGTCGCCGGTGGCTCCGGTGAGGGCAAGCCGAGCTTTGGCGCCAAGGTCGGCCGTGCCGCCTCCGCCAAGCCGAGCGGAAAGAACAAGAAGTGAGGACGCCCGGGGCCGAGCGTGCCCCTCGCGTCGCATTCGTAAACCTAGGATGTCGCGTCAACCGTGTGGAGCTTGACGCCATCGCTCGCGAGCTTGAGCTAGCTGGCGTTGAGGTCGCTTCCGAGGACGAGGCTGACGCCATCGTCATCAACACCTGCGCCGTTACCGGCGAGGCCGAGGCCAAGGCCCGCAAGGCCGTGCGCCATGCGGCTGGCTTGGCCGGAGAGCCTGCGGTGGTGGCCACGGGTTGCGTCGCCAGCCTCTTTGCAGAAGAGCTCGAGGCCTTGGCTGACAACGTCACCGTTGAGGCGAACAAGGACGCCGTGGCCTCACGCGTTATTGAGAAGCTCGGGCTCGCCGCCGGCATCGAGGCCCCCGGTGCCTCCGCCGCCGTTGCGCCTGGCCATGCCGTGACGCCCACGGGGCGCATGCGGCCGGGTCTCAAGATCCAGGACGGCTGTGACAACCAGTGCACCTATTGCATCGTTTGGAAGGCTCGCGGCGCCGCGCGCTCGGTGGCCGCCAGCGACGTGGTGGCCGGCGTGCATTCGCTCGTCGCCGAGGGCGCTCGCGAGGTCGTGCTCACGGGTATCGACCTCGGCAGATATTCCTACGAGGGCCTCGACCTTGCCGATCTTCTCGAGAAGATCCTTGCCGAGACCGACGTCGCCCGCGTGAGGATTTCCTCCATCGAGCCCGCCGGCGTCACCGACCGCCTGCTTTCCGTCATGGCCGCCTCAAACGGCCGTGTGGCGCCCTTCCTCCACATTCCGCTCCAGAGCGGCTGCGACGCCACGCTTGAGCGTATGGGCCGCCCCTATACCTCCACCGAATACCTAAACGTGCTCGCCCATGCCCGCAAGGCGCTGCCTGGCGTGGCCGTCGCCTGTGACCTCATCGTCGCCTT
>CAVIES010000182.1:0-3396 GCA_963641675.1 Anaerovoracaceae bacterium | reverse complement strand
ATGCCCCACACGCCCTCGTCTGCGTCCACGCCCAAGCCCAAGGTAAGGACCGTGAGCCGCACGACCGTCTTCACGCCCCGCAGTCTTGCCAGCGAGGCAGAGATCGACGAATACCTCAACCGCGCCCGCACAGAGCTCCTCAAGAACCTGAGCGGCAACGACGCCATCAGGCTCAGCTAGGAGGCCGCACATGGACACCAAGGCACTGGAGAGGTTCTGCCCCTGGGCCCGCGTACAGCTCATAGAGGACGTGAGGAGGCGCTGCCTGGCCTACGGGCTGGATAACACCGGACGCGCCGCGGCCGGGCCGGGATCGGACGTCGTTGCGGGCCGCGTGCTCACAGCCGACGAGCGCGTCCAGCGAGACGCCCTCTACGCCCGTGTAGAGTCGCAGGGCTACGACGCCTTCTGCGAGGCGGAGGCCTACGGCTGGTTCAACCGCCTGGCGGCCATCCGCTACATGGAGCTGCACGGCTACCTGCCCTGTGGCGTACGCGTGCTCTCCTCCGCCGACGGCTCCTTCGACCCGGACTGCCTGAAGTCCCCCGCCACGCTTGACCTTCCCGACCTCGACGCTGCCGAGGCGGCCGACCTGGCGCTCGCCGGCGACCACGAGGCTCTCTTCCGCCGGATCCTCGTGGCTCAGTGCAACCAGCTGGCAGACGCCCTGCCCACCATGTTCGGCCGCGTGGGCGAGGCCGACGCCCTCACCCTTCCCGACGGCCTGCTGCAGACAGGCGAGCACAACGTGCTGTACCGCATGGTCACCGATGTGCCGGAGGAAGCCTGGGAGGACGTGGAGGTGCTGGGCTGGGCCTACCAGTTCTACAACGCGGAGCGCAAGGACGACTTCTTCAACTCCAAGCGCAAGGCCGCGCCCGAGGACATCGCGCCCGCCACGCAGCTCTTCACCCCCGAGTGGATCGTGCGCTACATGGTGGAGAACTCGCTGGGACGCCTCTGGATGCTCAACCACCCCCAGAGCCAGCTGCGCGACCGCATGGAATACTACGTGGAGCCCGACGCGGCCTCCGCAGAGGACTTCATCCGCGTCTCCGGCCCCGAGGACATCACCATCTGCGACCCGGCCTGCGGAAGCGGCCACATCCTCTCCTACGCCTTCGAGCTGCTCTTCGCCATGTACGAGGAGGACGGCTATCGCGAGCGCGACATCCCCTCGCTCATCCTCTCCAAGAACCTTTCCGGCATGGAGATAGACCCGCGCGCCGCCCAGATCGCGAGTCTGGTGCTGGCCCTGCGCGCCCGCGAGCACGACCGTCGCTTCTTCGGCCGCGGCGTCACCGCCGACGTGACGGTGCTCGCCGACGTGCCGCTGGAGGAGGGCGACCTCGACCCCCGTTGCAAGGGGCTGACCGAGACCCTCGCCCACCTAGGCGAGGTCGGAAGCCTCCTCGCGCCCGCGGAGGCGGACCTGGACAACCTGCGCGCCGCACTCGCCGGCTGCGAGGGAGACCTCTTCAGCGAGGCACGCGCCAACCGCGTGGCCGAGGCGCTTGACATGTGCGAGAGCCTGGCCCGCCGCTTCGACGTGGTGGTGGCCAACCCGCCCTACATGGGCAGCAGCAACTTCAATCTGTTCATGAGCAAGTGGGTCAAGGCCAACTACCCAGACGTCAAGAGCGACCTCTGCACCTGCTTCATCGAGCGCGGCTTCAACTTGGCCAAGGACCGCGGCTACGTCGCGATGATTACGGCTTCGTCGTGGATGTTCATCTCATCTTTCCAGGCAATGCGCGAGAAGATCGTCGCGAACGTACGCATCACCTCGATGATCCAGCAGTCAACCCATGGCTTCCCGTTCGTGACCGTCCCGACGACGATGTTCGTCATGCAACCGGGTGTCTCCTCGCGCATGGGTACCTACATCAGGCTCGAGGACTTCGATCGTCCGCAGTGGCAGCAGCCGCGAGCGCTCGAGGCCATCCAAAACCCGGACTGCGGCTGGCTCTACCGCCGCGACGCCCAAACCTTCACCCAAATCCCCGGCACCCCCATAGCCTACTGGGCCAGCGAGGGCCTGCTGAGCGCATTCAGAAATGAACTCGCACTTAAAGATGTCGCAGATCTTAAACAGGGGCTCAAGACTGGCGATAACGATAGGTTTCTAAGGTTTTGGCATGAAACTCCCGTGTCAAATTCAGTTCTAGCAGTCACGCAAAAATTTTGTGAAGCCTCCGCCTGTCGTTGGTTTCCGTATAACAAGGGTGGCCAATTTAGGCGCTGGTACGGCAACAGGGACTATTTTGTTAATTGGGCTAATGACGGTGACGAAATTAAGAATTTTGTAGATGATGCCGGTAAGTTGCGTTCTAGACCGCAAAGCCTCGCTTATCAGCGTCGAGAAGGCATTACTTGGTCTTTAATTTCAACAGGCAAACCGCATTTCCGGTACGCACCCTCAGGAACATTGTTTGACGCGGCAGGCTCATCCATGTTTTGCAATGACGAGATTTTGCTTTATGTGCTGGCTTTAGCAAATTCATCAATAGTTGAACAGTGCAGCACGTTCATGTCGGCAACTTTAACTTTCGAAGTTGGCCAACTTTCCGGCTACCCTTATCGCTTTGACGAAGGCAAGAGTAAGACGGTTAATGAAATCGCGGAAAGCTGTGTGGACATATCTAAAACCGACTGGGACTCGTTTGAAACCTCCTGGGACTTCAAGCGTCATCCGCTGCTGTAGGTGATGGCCATGAGAGATAAGACCCTATTCGTCGGTAACGGACTGAACAGAACGCTTAAGAGCTCCGTCAGTTGGGATGAGCTGATGGCGAGGCTCGGCTCTACGGAGCCCGAGGGCTCCGGTGTTCCCTTTCCCATCGAATTCGAACAGATTGCCGCAAGGAACGGCTGCTCGGTGGGAAGGCGAAATGTTGATCCTTATAAGGAGTTGCGTACTAAGCTTGCGGGAATCATTGAGAGTTCCCAGGTAGAGATTGGACCCGCGCACGAAGCGTTTAGGGGCCTTCCGTTCAATCATTTTGTTACCACGAACTACGACACCGTGTTTGAGGGGATGTTCGATTGCGAAGACGTTCTCACGAATGTTGGCTCATCTCGCAATATTCTTGGAGCGATCTTCAAATCGGGGGAACGCGATTTCTACCATGCGCATGGTATTTCCAAGTGGAAGAGCACCCTTTGCCTTGGCCATGAGCACTACGCAACGCTAATCAGCAAAATCAGATCGAAGTTTTATCCTGGCGATAACGAGAAGAAGGATAAGCGCAACGACTTTTTGAAGGACTTGATTACACACAATGTCCGCTCGCTCGAAATCTGGCCAGAGCTATTCTTGACGAGCGATGTCGCTATTGTGGGGTTTGGTCTTGATTACAGCGAGAGCGACATTTGGTGGCTTCTCGCGCTCAGGGC
>CAVIES010000181.1:0-3413 GCA_963641675.1 Anaerovoracaceae bacterium | reverse complement strand
GCTCTGGGCCACTCTGCCCGGGGGAGGGTGTGGCGCGTCCTTGTTGCGCCACTGGCGCCAAGCTTGGAGCCGACGTTGCCACGTGCCCCGAGGCTCGCTACGTCGGTGCCCTTGGAGCGTAGATCAAGGCCCTTGAATTAAATTAACCGCACTAGATTGGGTAACTGATATGGATATGACGGGCGTGAAGCTCACAGAACTCGTAGAGGCCGCCGGGTGTGCGGCAAAGCTTGCGCCTGGCTATCTCTCGCAGGTGCTCTCCGAGCTTCCCAAGGTTCAGAGCGAGAAGCTCCTCGTGGGCTTTGACGCGTCCGACGACGCCTACGTCTACGACTTAGGTGACGGTCGCGGCATTGTGGGCACCACGGATTTCTTCCCGCCGATGGTGGACGACCCCTTCCTCTTTGGTCAGGTAGCCGCTGCCAACGCCCTCTCCGACGTCTGGGCCATGGGTGGGCGACCCGCGCTGGCGCTTAACCTGCTGTGCTTTCCCAACTGCCTTGGCATCGAGGTGGCGGGGCAGATTCTCGCGGGTGGCGCTGACAAGTGCCGCGAGGCCGGCGTCATCGTGGCGGGCGGCCATTCCATCAACGACCACGAGCCCAAGTTCGGCCTTGCCGTCACGGGCTTTGTGGAGCTTGGCCACATGCTCGCGAACGCTGGCGCGCGGGCGGGTGACGCGCTCGTGCTCACCAAGGCCCTTGGCACCGGCATCCTCACCACTGCCCACAAGGCCGAGCTTTTGGACGACGGCGGCGTGAAGGTCGCAACCGACTCCATGATCACCCTCAACAAGTACGCCGCCGAGGCTCTTGACGGCTTGTGCGCCCATGCCGCGACCGACGTCACGGGCTTTTCGCTCATGGGCCACTCCTGCGAGATGGCCGAGGCCAGCGGCGTCACGCTCGAGATCGACGCTGCGTCCGTTCCCGTTATGGCGCGCGCCCGCGAGATGGCGGCCATGGGCCTCATCCCCGCCGGCGCCTACCGCAACCGCGACTTCTTTGGGCCCCGCGTGTCCATGGCAGAGGACGTTCCCCTCGATCTCTCCGACGTCCTCTTCGACCCCCAGACCTCTGGCGGCCTGCTCGTCTCCCTTCCGCAATCAGATGCCGAGGCTTACGTTGAGAGGCTCCAGGGCCTAGGCCACCCCGCGGCAATAATTGGGTGCGTGGTCAACAAGGGAGAATCTCCCGTGGTGGTAACAATGCGTACATAGCGAGGTCGGCTGCGCGAAGTGCGGCAACGCAAACGTCCTCGGGGGCCAGCGTTAGAGCGGAAACGCCGCTCTCGGCCCTGCGGAATGTTTGCTTATGCCACACTTCGCTCCGCCGCTAACGTAGTTGCGACTTCGTTAGCGGCGGCTCTGGGTGTTGCTGAAGCAGACATTCCGCAGCAGCCTATGGAAAGAGACTCTCTGGCGCAGGCGAGCGAGGACGTCTGCGAAGCATTGCCCAGAGCAGCCGCCTCGCAGATAGAATGAGCACATTAACCTTGAGAAAGGACCGGATATGGCAGAGAACAAGATCGTCGTGGACGCCCGTGGGGACGCTTGCCCCATTCCCGTCGTCAAGACGCTGAAGGCGCTGGGCGCGCTCAGCGGCGCCGGCGAGGTCGAGACCATTGTCGACAACAAGATCGCGGTCGAGAACCTCAGCCGCATGGCCGGCTCCAAGGGCTGTGCCTCAACCAGCGAGCAGACGGGCGAGAAGGAGTGGCACGTCGTGACCGTGGCGAGCGAGGCCGTTGAGGTCGCCGTTGGCGAGGCCGAGGGTGCCACCTGCGCGGTTCCCGCGCAGAAGAGCGTCGTCATCCAGGTGACGAGCGACGCCATGGGCACGGGCGACGACGAGCTCGGCCACAAGCTCATCAAGGGATTCATCTACTCGCTCACCCAGCTCGACGAGCTCCCCCAGACCATGCTCTTCTACAACGGCGGCGCCAAGCTCACCTGCGAGGGCTCCCCAACGCTTGAGGACCTCAAGAACCTCTCCGACGCCGGCGTGGAGATCCTCACCTGCGGCACCTGCCTCGACCACTACGGCATCTCCGCCAAGCTTGCCGTGGGCGAGGTCACGAACATGTACGTGATCGCCCAGAAGCTTACGGGCGCCACCTGCGTCGTGAGGCCCTAGTGCCTCGTGTGAAAAGGCCCGCGCTTGTGGTGACGTTTCCCACCACGGCGGCGGCCATGAACTGCGAGGAGCTTTGCCAGGCGCAGGGCCTGCCGGGCAGGATGATTCCCGTCCCCGGGGAGATTTCCGCCGGTTGCGGGCTCAGCTGGAAGGCGGCGCCGGAAGACCGCGAGGTGCTTGAGGCGGCGCTCGCCGCCGCCGGCATCGCCACGGAGGCCTTCTCTGTCATCGACATGCTCGAATTCGTAAAGTAGGGGGAGTGCCGCTTGCCGCGGCGCCCCCTTGTTCGTTCGCTTGTAAGAGGCAGCCCATGATCTATCTCGACAACGCCGCAACAACCAAGTGCAAGCCGAAGCAGGTCATCGACGCCGTCGTCGCTGCCATGGGAACGCTCGGCAACGCTGGGCGTGGCGCGGGCGAGGGCGCCATGGACGCCGCTCGCGTTGTACATACCTGCCGCGAGCGCGCGGCGGCGCTCCTCGGTTGCCCGGAGGCGGACCACGTCGCCTTTGCGCCCAACTCCACGGCGGCGCTCAATTGCGCCATCAACGGTTTGGTGGGCGAGGGCGACCGTGTGGTTACGACCGTGCTCGAGCACAACTCCGTGCTGCGCCCGCTCAACCGCCTTGCCGCCGAGAGGGGTGTGGAGGTTGCCCATGCGGGCTGCGACGAGTGCGGACGCTTGCTCATGGAGGAGCTTGCGGACCTCGTGACCCCTGGCACTCGCGCCGTCGTTGTGACGGGCGCCTCCAACGTAACCGGTAACGTGGTGGATGTCGCTGAGGTGGCGCGCATCGCCCATGCCGTCGGCGCGCTCTGCATCGTCGACGCCTCCCAGAGTGCCGGTGTCGTGCCCGTCAACATGGCCGAGCAGGGGCTCGACGTCGTCTGCTTCACGGGTCATAAGGCGCTCATGGGCCCGCAGGGCACGGGCGGCCTTGCCGTGGCGCCTGGAGTGGACGTGCGTCCCTGGAACGTAGGCGGCACGGGCATCCACAGCTTTGACGAGTGGCAGCCGATGGGCTGGCCCACGCGCCTTGAGGCGGGAACGGCCAACGGCCATGGCCTCGCCGGTCTCTCCGCGGGCATTGCGTTTATTGAGGAAAACGGGGGAGTGCCCGCCATCGGTGCCCATGAGTTCGCTATGGCCCGCATGCTCTATGAGGGCGTGTGCGACGTGCCTGGCGTCACGGTCTACGGCGACTGGCCGCAGCTAGCCGCAGGTGAGGCCCATGTGGGAATCGTTGCTCTCAACATCGAGGGGCTCTCGTCTTCCGA
>CAVIES010000180.1:0-3415 GCA_963641675.1 Anaerovoracaceae bacterium | reverse complement strand
GCTGAGGCGCTTGAGCACGGCCTCATCTTCTGCGGCCTTTCCGGCATGATCGACCCCGAGCGCCCCGAGGTGGCTCCGGCCATCGAGGAGGCCCACGCGGCCGGTATCCGCACCGTTATGATCACGGGCGACCACATCGACACGGCCGTGGCCATTGCCAAGAACCTGGGCATTGTTGAGGACCGCAGCCAGGCCATCACCGGCGCCGAGCTCGACAAGATGACCGACGAGGAGCTTGACGCCAAGATCGAGGACTACGGCGTCTATGCCCGCGTCCAGCCTGAGCACAAGACGCGCATTGTCGAGGCGTGGAAGTCCAAGGACATGATCGTGGCCATGACCGGCGACGGCGTGAACGACGCCCCGTCGATCAAGCGTGCCGACATCGGCGTGGGCATGGGCATCACGGGCACCGACGTCACCAAGAACGTGGCGGACATGGTGCTTGCCGACGACAACTTTGCGACCATCATCTCCGCCTGCGAAGAGGGCCGTCGAATCTACGACAACATCCGCAAGGTCATCCTCTTCCTGCTCTCCGGCAACCTGGCCGAGGTCTTCTCGGTGTTTGTGGCGACGCTTGTGGGCTTTACCCTGTTCCAGCCCGTGCAGCTGCTGTGGGTCAACCTCGTCACCGACTGCTTCCCGGCGCTTGCGCTGGGCATGGAGGAGGCTGAGGGCGACGTCATGAGCCGCAAGCCGCGTAAGGCCTCCGACGGCGTCTTTGCCGACCACCTGGGTCTTGACTGCGTTGTCCAGGGCATCTTCATTGCGGTGCTCACGCTTTCGAGCTTCCTTCTGGGCGTCTTCTACGAGACCGGCGGTATCAACCTGGCTGACATGATGTCCGGTACCGCGGCGGAGGAGGGCGTCATGATGGCCTTCATCACGCTGAACATGGTTGAGATCTTCCACTGCTTCAACATGCGCAGCCGTCGTGGCTCCCTGTTTACCATGGAGACCCAGAACCGTTGGCTTTGGGGCGCCGGAACGCTTGCCCTTGTCATGACGCTGATCGTGATTCTGGTCGAGCCGCTCTCCATGATGTTCTTTGGCGTGCCCGGCCTTGAGATGAGCGGCATCCTGTCCGCCCTGGCGCTTGCGTTTGCTATCATCCCGCTTGTTGAGATTTACAAGTTCATCATGCGTGGCGTGGAGAAGAACGAGGCATAACTTGGCCAAGCGTGCCAAAAAGAACGGCAAGGCGAGAAGGGCTGGTGGGGCCTGCGGTGAGCAGGTCCTGCCGGCTCTTTCTTCATTGACTGACCTCCCGGCGTTTGAGGAACTTCGGGCCACGGATGCCCAGCGCGAAGCGTTTGCCGCCGCCTGCGAGAGGGCCTGCGAGGCCGCCGGGGCTGATGTGACGGGGGAGCTTGCGCTTGGCTGCGTGGTTCGCCTGGACCGCGGCTTTCCAGCCGTGTGCTGCGAGGACGCCACGTTCAGGGCCGAGTTTGCGGCGCGTCTGACCAAGGGCGGCCTTTCTCGCGGGGAGAACTCGCGCGTGGCTGTGGGCGACTGGGTGTGCGCAAGGCGTCCCGAGGGCCATGACATGGGGCTTATCGAGGAGGTCCTTCCGCGCGAGACCGACATCGCCCGCTGGCGCGGCAAGGCCCGTGGCGAGAAGCAGACGCTGGCGGCAAACGTTGACGTGGTGCTGGTGGTCCAGCAGCTGGGCGAGCGTGAGGTCTCGTGCGAGAGGATTGCCCGCTCCGCCGTGATCGCGTGTGACTGCGGGGCCCGAATTGCCGTGGTGCTGACCAAGGCGGACCGCGCGTCCGATGAGGTGCTTGAGCGCGATGTGGCTGCGGTACGCGAGGTCCTGGGCGAGGGCTGTGCACTGGCGCTGACGTCGAGCGCTGTGGAGGGCGCAGACGCCGCTGAGATGGGCGAGGCCGCGCGTGTGCGGGCCTGTGCCGAGCGCCTTGGGGTCGCCTGGGGAACCGAGGCCGTGCGGGCTCTTGTGCCCGCTGGCGTGGTTGCCATCGTGCTGGGGGAGTCCGGCGCTGGCAAGTCCACGCTGCTGAACGCGCTTCTCGGCAGGGACGTGCTGGAGACGGGTGCCGTGCGCGCCGCCGATGACATGGGAAGGCACACGACGGTTGCGCGTCGCATGGTCTCGCTTCCCGGGGCTGGCGTGATCGTGGATGAGCCGGGTCTGAGAAGCCTGCCCATCGTGGGGCACGAGCGTGGGCTGGCAAAGGTGTTTCCGCAGATAGCGGAGGCTGCACGAGAGTGCAAGTTCCGCGACTGCACGCACGTTCACGAACCTGGGTGTGAGGTCCGGGCTCGTGCGGAGGCGTCCAGTGAGGGTTTTTCCGAGGTGCGGCTTGGCTGCTATCTGGCGCTTGCGGCTGAGATGCGCGAGAGTGCCGCGGGCCTTGACCCAGATGTTGTCATCTAGGAGCTGCTTGTTTGATGGCTGAGTTTTGGACAGCATCAATAATTAAATAGTGCCAATTTAAGGTGTGTTAGGGATGTGAAGGGCCGTTTGGGCCCTTCTCGCTTTTGTGGCGCGCTGAATATGGGTAGCTATCTGCGCAGCTGAGCTGTGCTGTCAGACATCTGTCCAAAAACTGTCAGACACCTGTCATGCCTTTCTCAGAATGTCAAAAAATAGGCTGAATTTGGGCTGAGAATCCCCTTTACGTGCAGACGATGGGGTCTGTCGTGAGGGGAGGATGTGGTATGTCTCGACGCTTCAGGCTGGTGCTATCCGCGGCGTGCGCGCTTCTGGCCGTTACGCTGTGTCTTCTGTACTCGCAGCGCGTGAAGGGTGAGGCCGAGGCCGTGAGGGCCGAGGCACTGGAGCGCTATGGCGGCGAGGTAACGCGTCTTGTCGTGGCCACGGGCGGCCTTGAGGTGGGTGACGTCGTGGGCAAGCAGAACGTTGCCGAGAGGGAGTGGCTTTCTGATCTGGCGCCCGCCGATGCCGTGACCAGCATGGATGACGTAGTGGGAAAGCAGGTCACGGTACCCGTTGCCGATGGCGTGCCGCTGACGGCGCTGAACTTCCGCGTGGGCGACGCGATGGCGGAGGTGCCCTCCGGCTATGTTGCGCTGTCCGTCCCGGTGACGGAGAAGCTTGGTCTTTCGAGTGCGGTCGAGGTGGGCACGAAGCTTGCCGCGTATGAGGTTACGGATACGGGAACCAAGCTGCTGTCGGCAGACATCCAGGTGCTTCTTGCTCCGGGGAGTGGATCTTCGGGCGCCGCCGCCCTGTCAAAGGGGTCGCTATCCGTAGCGGTCAGGCCAGAGGATGTGACAACCCTTCTGGCAGCCAGCACCGAAGGCAGCTTGAGGCTGGTGATCCCCGCCAAGGACACAAGCGTCGGTGTGGGAGAGAACGCTTCGGCACCAAGCAAGGTTGAGGCTGAGAAGGGCGTTGAGGTGGTCTCAGGTGATGCTGCGGATGGCG
>CAVIES010000179.1:0-3426 GCA_963641675.1 Anaerovoracaceae bacterium | reverse complement strand
ATGAAGGCCTCCTTGCGCACGTGGGGCTCGGGAACCTCAAGGCGGCGTTCGGGGGCGTCACCCTCGGCAAGGCCCAGCGTGCCGGCGCTCTGCCAGAAGCGCTCCGCGTCCTCGGCGGGGCCGGTGATGCTCACCTCGCAGTTGGCGAGGGTGAAGATGCGAGCGCGGAGCTCCTCGAGCTTTGCCACCAGCGCGTCGAAGCGCTCGTCAAAGTGCTCGAGCAGGTCCTTCAGGAAGAGGTAGAAGTCCACGCCGCCGAGCTGCTCGGAGACCTCGGCGCTGCCCATGAACTGCGAGCTCACGCGCGAGAGCGCGCTGGCGTGGCCGGAGTTCACGAAGGTGTTCTCCATGCCGAGGCGCCTCTGGGCGAGGATGTCCTTCACGCGACGCTTGTCGGAGAGGTTGGTCTTGCCCCAGACCTCGGCCGGCAGCGTCGCCAGCCAGTCCACGTTGGCAGAAAGGGCGCTTGCGCCCACCACAAGCTTGGGGCGGGCGGAGAGCACCTCGCCGTCGGTGCTGTAGGTCTCTGAGAAGAACGAGAGGAAACCGAGCTTGGACTCGCAGATGGTGTCGAGCTCGTAGGCAGTGCGCGTGTCGGTGTCGAGCTTGCCGAGGAGGTTTGCGAGCACCGTCACGTAGGGCAGCTCCTCGTAGGCAACGCAGCCAAGGTCGAAGTAGAAGTAGGCGTAGTCGATGCCGCGCGTGGCGATGTCGTGGCGAAGGCACGGCACGGGCGCCTCCACGGTCACGCTCTCGGGGTCGGGGCGGCCCTCGCCGATGTCGGAGAGCTCGAGGCGCGGAAGCGTCGCCAGGGCCTCGGGCGTGTCGGGCGCGGCCTGCTCTGTGTGAAGCGCCTCGGCCTCGGCGGCGATGGCTGCGAGCTTGTCCTCGGTGAGGGTGGCGCGCTTGGCGGCCATGCGCTCGGTCTCCTCGGAGCTCTCCTTCTCTGTGGGCACGACCTCCACCAGGCAGCGGTGGTTGCACTGGCAGACGCACTCGTCCAGCAGCTTCTCGAAGTAGCCGTGCTCAAGGCCGGCGTGCATGTGGGCGAGGGCGTCCTCGTAGTGCAGGTAGCTCGTGGCGTCGTCGTCGCTATAGAGCCAGCCGCTCATGGCCTGGATGGCAAGGCCCACGCCGTCGGGGTAGCCCCAGTCGCCCTCGCGCAGGTTGAACTCCGCCTGGGCAAGGGAGGCCTCGAGGTTGTCCTGGCCCAGGCCCTCTGCCGCGAGGGCGCGGCAGGTCTCGTCCACGAGGGCGCGGAACTTCTCGGCCACGCCCTCCTTGGCGCCCTTGAGCTCAAAGATGAGCATGGGCTGGAGAAGGCCGTCGTAGAGGAAGCCCGAGACGTCGCGGCCGAGGTCGGCGTCGAGGACGGCACGCTTGAGCGGCGCCTCGTTGGAGCCGATGAGGGCGTCTACGAGGATGTCTGCCGCCATCACGCGCTCGCGCTGGCCGGCCGTGCCGATGACGTAGGCCACGCCAACGCAGGCGTTGTCGGGCGTGGTCTCCACCGGAACCTGCACCAGCTCACGCATGCGGGGTTCCGCGAGCGGCAGCGGGTTGGGCTCGCCGGCGCCGCGGTCCTCGGCGGCCAGGAAGCGCTCGTTCAGGAAGGCGAGCTTCTCCTCGATGTCGAGGTCGCCGTAGAGCGTGGTGTAGGAGTTGGAGAGCTGGTAGTGGCGTGCGTGGGTGTTAAGGAACTCCTCGTAGGTGAGCTCGGGGATGTTCGCGGGGTCGCCGCCAGAGACCCAGCCGTAGGGGGTGGTGCCGAAGAGTTCGGTGCCAATCTGGTTCACCAGGTGCTCGTCGGGGTCTGAGAAGGCGCCCTTCATCTCGTTGTAGACCACGCCGTTGCAGGTAAGCGGGGCTTCCCCGCCCTCGGTGGCCTCACCAAGCTCGTAGTGCCAGCCCTCCTGCTCAAAGATGCGCGGGCGGCTGTAGATGTTGGGGTGCAGCACCGCGTCCAGGTAGACCTCCATGAGGTTCTCGAGGTCCTGGTCGTTGGTGGAGGCCACGGGATACATGGTCTTGTCAGAGAAGGTGAGCGCGTTCAGGAAGGTCTGCATCGAGCTCTTGAGCAGGTGGACGAAGGGCTCCTTCACCGGGAACTTGGCAGAGCCGCAGAGCACAGAGTGCTCGAGGATGTGGAAGACGCCCGTGCTGTTTGCGGGAGGCGTCTTGAAGGCGATGGCGAAGGCCTTGTTCTCGTCGTCGTTGGCGAGCCACATCGTGCGGGCGCCCGTGGCCTCGTGGCGCATGACGAAGGCGTAGCCGTCGATCTCGGTCAGCTCCTCGGCGCGCTCCACCACAAAGCCGTGGTGGACAGAACCCGGCACGAGAGACGCGAGCGCGCTAGAAGAATCAAAGCTCATAGTGTTACCTTTCAAGGGTTGGTTTCTCGCAAATGACTGTAGCACGCAAGGAAGATGAATGGCCAAGGACCGCAAAACGTTACGTGGCGTGATACTTACCCTTCTTGGAGGCACCCTCTGGGGCTTCTCCGGAACCTGCGCAAAGTTCCTGATGGACGGCTATGGCGCCGACCCCATCTGGCTCGTCGGCGTGCGCCAGTTCTTCGCCTCGTGGCTCTTCATCGCCCTTGCGATGTCTAACCGCGCGGACCGCAACCGCATGGGCGAGCTCGTGCGCACGCGCTTCGGCGGGCCGGCGAGCATCGCGCTCTTTGTGGCCACGGCCGTCTGCATGGGCGTGAACTCGGTCTGCTACATCACCACGGTCAAGGTCACCAACTCGGCCACGGCCACCGTGCTGCAGACGCTCGCGCTCGTGGTTCTCATGGTCTATTCCTGCGTGACCGCGCACCGCGCGCCCCGCAAGCGCGAGATGCTCGGCCTCGTCCTTGCCCTCGGCGGCACCTACCTGCTTGCCACCGGCGGCGACCCCACCCAGCTCTCCATGCCGGTGGCGGGTCTGCTCTGGGGCCTTGGCACCTGCCTTACCTATGCGCTCTACACGGCGCTTCCCGCCAAGCTCCTGGCCAAGTGGGGCACGCCCGTGGTGAACGGCGTGAGCATGCTCGCGAGCGGTGGCGCCATGTGCGTCATCTTCCGCCTGTGGGAGAAGACGCCCGCCTTTGACCTTGCCGGCATCGCCGCCGTCATTGCCATCACCGTGGCGGGCACCTTCCTTGCCTATGCGTTCTACATGCAGGGCGTGAAGGACTTGGGGCCGCTTCGTGCCAGCATGCTTGGCACCTCAGAGCCCATCGCCGCCACGATCTTCTCGGCCGTGTGGCTGGGCACGAGCTTTGCCCCCACCGACCTCATCGGCTTTGCGATGATCATCGTGATGGTGTTCCTTACGGCGTAGGGCGTTGGCTTGCGAGCTGCTTTCATCCCACCGGCGGGACAGGGGTACGCGTTCCAGCTTTCAGACAGTCCTGCTCGCACGGAGGTGACATTAAGT
>CAVIES010000178.1:0-3461 GCA_963641675.1 Anaerovoracaceae bacterium | reverse complement strand
CGCGGAGAGAGGGCGCGCGGGGAGAGGGTGCGGGGAGAGGGGTGCGGGGAGAGGCGCGCGCGGCCGCCGTTCGCAACGGGCGCGGCCGCCGCGCGCAACGGGCGCGGCCACTGGGAAGCGTCCGCGCTGCCCCCCCCGAGCCCGTGGCGCCCGCTTGGGGTTGCGTGCGCCGCAAACAACGGGGCGGCGCTGCCACCGCGGCCGTGGCGCCGCCACCCGCGTGCCCACAAGCTCACCTATACTGGTTGACATCTGTCGCGGCGGCCGGAAGGGCGCGCCGCAAACCCGCCGGAGGTCGCATGGAATCGCTGTATCGCAAATACCGTCCGCAGACGTTTGAGCAGGTAGTTGGCCAGTCCCACGTCGTCTCGACGCTCGAGCGCGCCGTGACCGAGGGTCGCACCAGCCACGCCTACCTCTTCTGTGGCCCGCGCGGCACCGGCAAGACCACCATGGCGCGCATCCTTGCCAAGGCCCTCATGTGCGAGCAGGGCGAGGGCCACCTGCCCGACGGCACCTGCGAGGAGTGCCAGCTCATCGCCGCCGGAGAGCACCCGGACGTCTACGAGCTCGACGCCGCGAGCCGCACGGGCGTCGACAACGTGCGCGAAGAGATCATCTCGCGCGTGGACTACGCCCCGGTGCGCGGCCGCTACAAGGTCTACATCATCGACGAGGTCCACATGCTCACCCCGGCGGCGTTCAACGCGCTGCTCAAGACGCTGGAGGAGCCGCCGGCGCACGTGGTCTTCGTCATGTGCACCACCGACCCGCAGAAGATCCTCGCCACGATTCTCTCGCGCGTGCAGCGCTTCGACTTCCACTCCATCGCCCCGGCCGAGATGCGCGAGCACCTCGCCAACGTCTGCAAGGCCGAGGGCTTTACCTACGACGACGAGGCGCTCGACCTCGTGGTTCGCCATGCCCGCGGCGGCATGCGCGACGCCCTCTCTGCCCTCGAGCAGCTGAGCGTCTTCGGCGACGGCCACGTGGGCGCCGAGAGCGCCCGCGACCTTCTGGGCGAGGCCGGTGGGTCGGCGCTCGCCGGCGTATCCATGTCGCTTGCCAAGCGCGACGTGCCCGCGCTCTTCTCTGAGGTGGCCGAGCTCGTGAACAACGGCGGCGACCTGCTGCAGTTCACCCGCGAGCTCGCCGCCCGCGTGAGGAACGCCTACGTGGTGGCCGTCGCCGGCGCCAAGCCCGGCGTGGTTGACGTGAACGAGGCCGAGCTCGCCGAGCTCACGGCCGAGGCTGAGGCCTACGGCAGCGCCGACCGCCTGGCGCGCGTGCTTGCCATCCTTGGCGACGCCGCAGCCCAGATGCGCACCGCCGTGAACCAGCGCCTTGTGCTCGAGATCGCCCTTACCCGCTGCGCCAGGCCCGAGAGCGACCTCACACTCGAGTCGCTGGCCGAGCGCGTGGAGCGCCTCGAGCGCGGGGTAGTGGCGGCTGGAGCCGCTGCGCCCACGTCTGCCGCCGCTCCCGCAGCTGCTGCGCCCGCCCCGGCGTCTGCTAGTGTGCCGCCGGCTTACGTGCCCGCTGCCGCGCCTGCGGCTGCGGCCGCTCCGGCCCCGCAGCCCGCGAAGGCTGCCGCGGCTCCCAAGTTCACCCCGCCGCCGCTGGTGCTCCCGGGCAAGAAGCGCCCCGGCTCCGCGGCCGCCTCTGCGCCTGCCGCTCCGGTTGCCTCGGCGGCCCCGGCCCCGGCTCCGGCGCCCGCGCCCGCCGCTTCGGCGGCCCCCGCGTCCGTGACCGCCGCTTCGGCTGCTCCCGCGCCTGTTGAGAAGCCCGCGCCTGCCCCGGTTTCCGTTGCGACGCCGGCCGCTCCTGCCGAAAAGCCCGAACCGGCCTCTTCCGCGCCCGCGGCAACGGCTCCTGCCCCCGAGGCCGCGCCCGCCGCAGCTTCCGCCGCCGGCCTCGATGAAGCCGCGCTCAAGAGCGCGTGGGCTGCCGTTTCCGCAGACGTCTGCAAGGCGGTTCCCTCCGCGGTGGCGATCCTCTCCAACATCGAGCCCGTCGCTGACGACGGCGCCAAGCTCACCCTGCGTGCAAGCGGCACCTTCGCCCAGAAGATGCTCATGAGGCCCGACATCAAGGCCTCCTTCGAGCCGGCGCTCGCCAAGCACGTTGGCACGCGCGAGCTCGTCTTTGCCGACGCCCCGGCGCCCGAGGCCAAGCCCTCGCGTCCGGCGGCCTCGGCCCTCGTCTATCCCGAGCCCACCAAGTCCGCGACCCCCGCTCCCGAGGCGCCCGCGGCCAGCGCTTCCGCCGCGGCGTCCGCTCCCGAGGCCGCGCCGGCTGCGTCGTCCCAGGCATCCGAGCCCGCGCCTGCTGCGCCTGCGGTGCCCGAGCCCGCGTCGGCCGCCCCTGCAGAGACCCCCGCGCCGGCCGCTTCCGCCTCGGCGCCGGCCGCGCCCGCGCCCGCCGCTTCGGCAGCTCCGGCTCCGTCCGTGTCCGCGCCTGCTGCTGCCGAGGCTGCCGCCCCGTCGCCCGTTGCCGCGCCCACCTCGGCCCCCGCTGCTGCGCCGGCAACCTCGCCGGTCCCGGCTGCCTCTACCAAGAAGCCCAAGGGCGCCGCGGCCCTCACGCTGCCCAGCTTTGTGACCGGCGGCTCGCCCGCGCCCGCCGCTCTCGAGGCTGCCGCCTCTGCGCCCGCCGCCCCGGCCGAGCCCGCCAGCTTCGAAGCTCCGGCCTCCGACCCCGACGACGGCCCCGACTACGATGACTACGCCCCTTACGACGGCGAGACCCCTGCGGGCGAGGACGACCTCCCGCCCATCGACGTCCCCGAGGACGACGAGCCCGCCGCGTCGACCAGCGCCGCCGACCTCTCCGTCCCCGACGGTGCAGACTCCGAGGCCACCAGGCCCTTCGACGGCACCGCCGCGGACCTGCGCTCCATGGCCTCCTCGGTCTTCGGCGCCGTGACCGTCCAGGTGGTCAAGGACGATGCCGAGTAGGTGAATGTCAAAAACAGGGGCTATGTGAGTAACCTAATCCGGATTTGCTGAGTAGCGGGCCAAATCGGCCCTCGGCCAACTGGGGTTTTGCCGGCAAATAATGCGGGCTACTCGCAAAATTCCAAAGAGGTTACTCACATAGCCCCCTTTTTGGCGACGAGGGCCAAAAGACGCCGAGTGCCGCCCGCCGCGGCGGCTTTCCGCTAGAGTTATCCCGTACGCAAAACGAACGCAAAGGAGCCCACGATGGCCCAGATGAACATGCAGCAGATGATGAAGCAGGCCCGCAAGATGCAGGAGCAGCTCGCGGCCGCCCAGGACAAGCTCAAGGACGTCGAGGTCTCCGCCTCCGCCGGCGGCGGCATGGTGAAGGTCGTTGCCACCGGCGAGATGCAGGTGAAGTCCATCGAGATCAGCCCCGACGCCTGCGATCCCGAGGACGTCGAGCTGCTGCAGGACATGGTCCTCGCCGCCGTCAACGACGCCCTCAACAGCGCCCAGCAG
>CAVIES010000177.1:0-3502 GCA_963641675.1 Anaerovoracaceae bacterium | reverse complement strand
AGGCGCGCATGCGCACGCGGTGCCTACGGCAAGCGCCATGGGGTCAGCCGAGAGCACTGTCGTGGGGATCTGGGCCAGCGCGCTGACCAGGTTGCCGGTGGGCGCGCCGCCCATGGACTCGATGGCGGTGACGTAGGCGTTGCCTGCGAGCCCGGCGGCTACGCTGCCGATGCCCGCGGCCGCGACATGGCCTGAGGAAAGCTCGCCGCTCACTTGGCCCTCATCTCGGCGCGCGTGATGTCGCGGCTTTTCTCGCCGGCGTGCTCTATCTGCTTGGAGGCCTCGCGAGCCGCCTGCGCCTTCTCCGCAAGAGGCGCTTCCTTGGATTTCCCGATGACGTCGCGCAGGCGCTCCTGCGCCGTCTTGGCGCATTCGCCCGCCTGGTCCTCGAGCTTCTTGAACACGTTGGCGACATCGGGGGCGTCTTCCACGAGGAATATCAGGTTCTCGCCCTCGGGCATGCTCGCGAACTCGTGGCGGACGCCTTCGGAGGAAAGCCTCTCGTCGATGATCTCCCTGATGGATTCGTAGGCGGGCAGCTCCTCGAACTCGTGCAGGTTGAGGCGCGCCCAGCTGCGGACCTGCTCGCCATCACCTGCGACCTCGGAGCCGTCGGCCGAGATGCCCTCCCGTGCGTTTTTGAATGCCTTTGCCAGCTTGCCGGCGGTCGCCATCATGGCGTCGCCGCCCATGTCCTGGCCAACCCTTATCATCCAGTCGACCATCTTCTCGCCGCTGTCGTCACCGAAATCGCTCGGCATGCCGCTACCTCCTTGCCTTGGTGGGACAGACTGTCCCAGTTGCCTTCATGAAATGGAGGAGGCGGGCACGCTGCCCGCCTCCATGTGCTTATGAGCGTCCCTGCTCGCGGCGTATCGCCCGTGGGTCGGCTCCGCCCTTGTCGAATTGCCTGCTGGCCTCGCGCGCCGCCTTTGCCGCTTGCACGATGGTGGGGGCGTGGTCCATGTACGTGAGCCTTCTGCATTCATCCGGCGTCGCGTTGCGCATCGCGGCTATCACCCGTTCGAAATCGGCGCCGTCTTTGGCCATGCGGCCCAGGGAGACGCTCTCGAAATCCACCCAGTTATCGCCGTCGCGCTTGAGCGTCCAGAACTCGTCGCCGCCGTTTACCTGCTGAATAAAGGCCAGGTCGCCGTACACGACGCCCTGGCGGATGGCCCAGTTGCCGTGCTGTGCGAACTCGCGGAGCTCCTCGATGCTGCCGAGGCTGGCGAACTCGTAGGGGCACTCCTCCATGAAGGGGTCGTCCTGCCAGTCGTATCCGCCGATCCTCAGCCAGCCGTTCTCCTGGCACTTTGCCGTGAGGGCGGATGCCGTCTCATCGTCGACCGGGGTCATCTTGAGCATCTCGGGGCTCCTCTCGTAATCGTTTGGTGCAGGGCCTGCTGCGTTTCGTTGCTTCATGCCCTGCGGGCGGAGCGCCGCCACCGCCACCGGCTCGGGCAACGCCATGCCCGAGCGCTTATTCGTCGGCGCTCCATCCGCAGGGAGAAGGTTCGGGGGGCGCTGGCTGCGGCAGATTGGCCTCCGCCATGTTGTTTTGGCCCGCTCGGCGCCGCCCTTTCCCGCTTTGTACCAGAGGTCGGGGAGGGATTGCTGCGTTCGGCAGGCGTCTCGTCCCGCTGAATCCCGCTGCGTAATCACTCCACGGGATTCACATCTTTCCCGTGCGCCTGTCAGGGCCGGAAAGGTGCACGGACGTGCATGTCTCCGCCATCCTCGACGCGATGGCCTCGGCGGCCTCGCGTTCCCCTCGGCGCCCCAGCTTCCCGGCGATTTCTATCGGGGAAAAGTTGGACGTGATGATGGTGGGCAGCATGGCCTCGTAGCGGTCGTTCAACACCATGAATATCGTGTTCACCGACCACTCGCGCGTGTTCTCCTTGCCAAGGTCGTCTAAGACCAGCATGTCGCAGGTCGTGTAGCGCGCCAGCTCGTCTGCCGTCGAGCCGTTGCCGTCGAAGGTCGACTTAACGGCCTCGAGCATCCTGCCTGCGGTCGTGAACGTGACGGAGTAGCCCGCGTCCACGAACTCCTTGGCAAGCGCAGATGCGGCGTAGGTCTTCCCCCTCCCGGATTTACCGTGGATGTAGAGGCCATGCCCGTGCGCTTCGGCGAAACCCGACAGGTACGCGGCGCTTTGCGGGAGCTGCACCTTCGCATCCAAAAAGCGCTTCGGAATCCCGGCCTTGAGGTAGCGCGACCGCCTCGCGCGCTCGGACTTGAGCCGCTTTTCGGCGAGTTCCGCGGCAGCGCGCTCCTCCTCGGCCTTCCTCTCGCCTTCGCATCCGCAGGGCTCCGGGTGGGAGAAGACGACCGTTCCGTTTGCCACGTAGAAGGCCAGCTCGAGGGCCTTGCCGCAGTACGGGCACGCCTGGCCCTCCGCATCCGGCGTTATGCCCATGCCTTCAAGCTCGTGCCGGCTGTACGGTCCGCCGAATGCGCTCATCGCCTTTCCTCTCCCTAATAGTTCTTGTTCTCCCTCTTTGATATCGGGTGGCATCCTGCCATGCCGTGAGATGGCATGTGGTCAGGCTTCGCGGCTGTTTTAAATGACGGGATGTCACCTGACGCATTGCCAGTAGGTGGCGTTTCGTCAGGGTTCAGGGACTGCGCCCGCGTCATAGAGACGGCGTTCCAGTTCACCGCGTATTCCTTCGTCTCGTGGCCGCCCGGCGTGGAATGGGTGCCGACCTCCATGATCAGACCCAGCTCCTTGAGCGTCTTTATCGCCCGGTATACGCTTCTCTCGTCAACGCACAGCAGGTCCGACATGCTCTTCTTGCTCTCGAAGCATGTGCCCCCTCCGCTGCAGAAGCCGTATATGCGGGCATAGACGAGCAGGGGCAGGCCCGCTAGGCCCAGCCCCCTCGTCATGAACTCGCGTACCACTATGTACCTGTCTTCGTTAGGTGGCATCTTGGTTCCGATAGGCCTCTCAGTTGACGTTCCTCTTGCTCCACGCGAGCAGCTCGTCGCGATAGGCGAAAAGGCCGCGCCTGGTCTTGGCTATGGTGTGGAGCGGAAGTGGGTCTGTCTCTCTTCTGCTCAGGTCATAGACCGCGTTTCTGCTTATGCGCAGCAGGATGGCCACCTCTTCGACCGAATAGGTGTCCTGCTGCAGAACGGGCCTTTTTACGAAGGGCCCGGTGTTTGATGGTTTGCTGTTGCTCATGCTCTGCCTCCTATCAGGGCGGCAGGCATCTTCGGCACCCTTCGCGCCGATCTGTCATGAGCCATGGTGCTAGCGCCTCTTGAGCGCGCGATCTACGGCGTTCACATCGAAGCGTATTACCCTCTTGGAAAACCGAACGCTGGGAATGCGTCCTTCGCGGGCCATCCGCAGCACCGACTTGTCGGTTATGCCTAGATGGCTTGCGAGGGTTCTCGCGTTGACCAGGTCCGGACATGGACCGACCTGCGCAGAGGGATTCCTCCGCAGGTCGTTAATGAGCTTCTGCTCGCGTGTGTTGTTCTGCAT
>CAVIES010000176.1:0-3506 GCA_963641675.1 Anaerovoracaceae bacterium | reverse complement strand
ACCCGGCCCTCGTGCTGCCCATCTACACGCGCCTCTCCGACGCCGAGGAAAACGAGCGCACCCGCCTGGGCCTCAAGACCCCGGCGACCGTCGAGCTCACGGGTTGCGACGACGCCCTTGCCGGCATCCATTGCCAGGTGCGCCCGATGACCGTGAACGACGTCGCACCTGTGGCCGAGCTGGAGGCCCGCGTCTTTGCCGGCTCCAACCACGAGCCGTGGAGCGAGAAGGTCTTCTACGAGGACGTCACCACCCATGGCCACGTGTGGTGGGTCGCGCACGACCGCGGCCAGATTATCGGCTACGTGGGCGGCACCGTTGTGGCAGATGAGCTGCAGATCGCAAACGTCGCTACCGCGCAGGAGCGCCGTCGCGAGGGCATCGCCGAGCGCCTGCTTTCTCGCGTGGCCTACGACGCACAGATGCTGGGCGCTGCCACGAGCTCCCTTGAGGTCGAGGTGGGCAACGAGCCCGCCGAGCGCCTCTACGAGCGCATGGGCTACCGCGAGGTTGGCGTGCGCCCCAACTACTACGGACAGGGTCACGACGCGCGCATCATGGTCGCTGACCTGCCGCTCGTTGACCTTTCGACCGATGCTGACCACAACCCGGCGCCGCGCGCGTCCATCCGTCCGTGGCCCATCGAGGCCGCGCCGCGCGACGAGGCCGCCGCGGCCGCGCTTCTCGCCGCGGGCCCGCTGGTCCTCTCCATCGAGAGCAGCTGCGACGAGACCGCCATGGCCGTGACGGATTCCCATGGCGTGGTGTGTGCCAGCGTCGTGGCCACGCAGATCGACTTCCACGCGCGCTTTGGCGGCGTGGTGCCGGAGATTGCCAGCCGTAAGCACACCGAGGCCATCGTGGGCGTCTTTGAGGAGACGCTCGCGCAGGCCGGCGAGCACTTTGGCGTGGATACGTTGACGCCGGCAGACCTTGCGGCCGTCGGAGTGACGGCGGGCCCGGGCCTCGTGGGTGCGCTTGTCGTTGGCGTGGCGTTTGCCAAGGGCCTCTGCGCGGCCGCTGACCTGCCGCTCATTGCCGTGCACCACCTCGAGGGCCACCTCATGGCCAACCTCTTCGAGACGCCCGACCTCAAGCCGCCGTTTGTGGCGAGCCTGGTTTCCGGCGGCAACACGATGCTCGTGCACGTGCGCGCCTGGGGTGACTACGAGGTTCTGGGCGCTACCATCGACGATGCGGTGGGCGAGGCCTTCGACAAGGTGGCCAAGGCCCTGGGCCTGGGTTACCCCGGCGGCCCTGTGATCAGCAAGCTCGCCGCAACGGGCAACCCGCGCGCCATCCACTTCCCGCGCGCCATGATGCATTCCGGCGACTACAGCTTTAGCCTCTCCGGTCTCAAGACCGCCGTCATCACCTATATCGAGGGCGAGAACCGCGCCGGGCGTCCCATCAACCTGCCCGACCTTGCGGCGAGCTTCCAGGCTGCGGTTGTTGACGTGCAGGTGGCAAAGGCCAAGACGGCCGTCGAGCAGACCGGCGTCTCCGACATCTGCATCGGTGGCGGCGTGGCGGCAAACCCCGCCCTGCGCGCGGCATACGAGAAGACCTTCTCCAAGATGGGCGTCCGTGTGACCGTGCCGCCCATGCGCGCCTGCGGAGACAACGCTGCCATGATCGGCATCCCCGCGCTGAGGAGCTTCCTTGCGGGCAACACGGTGCCGCTCGCCTTGGACGCCGCGCCCAACGCGCCTCTCGGCACCTGGTCCACCCCCGACGCCCCCGTCCCGCCCACCTGGGAGCGCAAATGATACGAAGGGACAGTCCCTTCGTATCATTTTGAGCTCGCGTGCGCCTCGGTCCCAGATAGGGTACAGTTTGGGTATTAATCGAAGGAGGCGCCATGTCGGCAACACTGGTGAGAAACGTTGAGGGTAAGTACCGTACCAGCGGAGAGACCAAGGACCGTGCGGCAGAGATCTATGCTCGCTGGGGATTGAGCCTCTCGGACGCAATCAACGTGTTTCTCGTTAAGTCCGTTGAGGTCGGCGGCCTGCCCTTCTCGATGAGGCCCGATGCGCCGTCTTACGAGAGCATTGCCGTAAAGGCGTACAAGGCCCCTCTGAATGACGAAGGCGTTGCCGTTCTTCCCGCTGACTGGGACGAAGATGACGAGTAGTGCCGCTCCGCAGCTTTGGGAGGTCTGGCACGCTCGCTTTGACTATCAAGAGGGCAAGGGGTACAAGTTCCGACCAGTGATTGTGGTCGGCGTGCGCGATGACGGCTCGCTGGTCATGATGGTCACCAGCTCGACTAACAAGCTCCACATGGAGCACGACTACCTTCTCCAAGATTGGCAAAGCGCAGGCTTGGTCAAGCCATCTATAGCGCGAGTGGATCGAATTGCCGAGATTCCGGCCGGCTACCTTGGAACGGCGGGTCGCTTGGGACGGCTTTCGGAGCGAGATGCTGCGGCTATCTCTCGGATCCTGTCCGAGCTTTCCTCTGCGGAATAGGGCAGGCGAGCTGTGGACGTGATTCTGAACACCCTTCTGGCGAGCATCACCTCGCTGTACAACCTGGCGCTTGCCGCTTCGATCGCGCTGATGCTCACACGCGTGGACGGGACCTCGCGTCCAGTGGCCAAGCTGCTGCTCCGCCTTGCGGTTTCGCTCGCCCTCACGTGGGTGCTGGGTACCGTCTCGGACCTCATCTTTCCGAACTCCATCACGTGGACGGTGCTGCCGGCCGTTGCCGCGGCGCTGGTATTTCGCGACTTCGCTGCCCCGGCGCGCCTTGTGCGCACTTCGATCCTCATGTGCTCCTGGATTTACTCGCTGTCTGCGGCGGAGGTCGTAAACCAGCAGGTCAACGGCGGTGTTTGGGTGGCCTCGCTCGTCTCGCTTGCCTACATGCTGGTCGTCTGGGCCATCCTGCAGCTGCTTGAACGTCGGGGTTCGCTCGAAGGTGACGATGTGTCGCTTACGTCCGTCATCCCGGTCATCGTGGTCTGCGCGTCCGGCCTTATCGCCCGCGCCATCCTCTATTTGCGCAGCGACTTTGGCATGGGCACCTACTCCGTGAGTACCTTGGAAAGCGTGCTCTCGTGTGTAAACGGCCAGGTGGCGGAGCTTGTGGTCTATTACGCAACGCTTCGTCTGGTGCGCGGCTTTCGCGAGAGGCGCCGTCTGCAGGCGGAGCGTCACCTCATGGAAGGCCGTCTGACCGCACTTGATGCCTACCGTGAGAGCGGGCAGAACCTGCGCATCTTGCGCCACGAGGTCAAGAACCAGTACGCCTACATCAAGATGCTTCTCGATCAGGGCGACTACGAGCGCGCCAAGGAGTTCTTCGGCGAGATGTCCATGCGTGCGAACCCCACGTTTCTGCACGTCAACAGTGGTAACCGCCTGGTCGACGACATTGTGAACCTGGAGCTTTCGCGCGCGACGGCTGCGGGCGTTGACCTGGACTCGCGCATTGCCGTGCCGTCCGAGCTTCCTTACGAGGAGATCGACCTTGCCAGCGTTCTGATGAACCTCCTGGAC
>CAVIES010000175.1:0-3540 GCA_963641675.1 Anaerovoracaceae bacterium | reverse complement strand
CCCTACAGGACTTCCATACGCTGCTGCTGGAACAGCCGGAGCCGGAGGCCCGTGACATCGCCTTGCGCTACGAGCGTTACGTGAAGGGTGCGCTGTCGTTCTTCAACCATCAGAGCAACGTGGGCTTCGACGCGCGCATCACCAACGTGGATTTCAAGGACCTCTCCTCCAACATGAGGGTCTTCGGCATGCTCACGGCGCTCGAGGCCGTGCGAAACCGCATGTACTCCAATTTCGAGCGCGGCGTGACCACCTGGCTCTACATCGACGAGGTGCAAAGCCTCTTCGGCCACCCCGCCATCATCAGCTACTTCTCGAAGTTTTGGGCGGAAGGCCGCAAGTTCAACCTGATCTGCACGGGCATCACCCAGAACTCCACCTACATGCTTGAGCACGAGGACGCGCGCAACATGGTGCTGAACTCCGACTTCTGCCTGCTTCACAAGCAAAGCCACCTGGACCGCAAAAGCTGGGTGGACCTGCTGTCGCTCTCGGCGCAGGAAGAGAGCTACATAGACGACTCAATCAAGGCCGGCGAGGGGCTGCTGGTGGCGGGCGGCGTGCGCGTTCCGCTGAAGGACGACTTTCCCAAGGGCGGCCTCTACGACCTGTTCAACACCAAGCCCGAGGAGATCGCCAAGATCAAGCGCGCGCAGGCGTTCGCGAGGGCACAGGGGAAGTAGATGGCGAGGAACCTGGCCACATACAGCGAGAACGCCCAGGCAGTGCAGGCAACTGCGCCTGAGGAGTCCCGCGCAATGGGCGCAGCGGACAGGCCCGACGCGGTTAAATCGGGCATCGTGCGCAGCGCATCGTCGCGCGCCGCCGACGCGCTCTCGGAACCTGCTCGCAGCCAGGCGAGTGCAGGGCGAGGCAACAAAGCTGCCGGTGACGTGAAAAGCATACCTTCCCGCAAGCCTTCCCCTGGCGGTAAGCAGGTGGGACAGTCTGTCCCAGCAAACGTGACCGGTCCCGACGCGGGGGCGGATTCCGCGAAGGCCGCGCAGTCCAAGCTCAACCTCAAGCGCGCCATCGCCAACGAGGCGGTGGAGCAGCTCGACGACTCGGACGAGCTCGAGGGCGTAGCCGACATGCACCGCACCGGCAGGTCGGCCCGCTCGCTGATCACGCGCCGCAGGGCGAGGGCTAACAAACCCTCCCCGACCGGCAAGGGCGCCAAGAAAAGCAGCAAAACGGAGCAGGCTGCCAAGGCCAAGGAGGCAAACGCCGAGCGCATGCGCCGCGCCGCGCTCGCCAAGGCACAGGAGTCGGCGGCGGCCACGGGTGCCAACGCCGCCGGCGCCGCGGCAGCCACGGCAGCCGAGGGCGGCACGGCCACCATCGTGGGCGGCATCGCCTCGGCGCTCGCGCCGGTTGCCGGCGTCATCGCAGGGATCGTGGCGTTAGTCATCTGCGTGCTGGCGGTCTCGCAGGTGGTGAGCGCGCTCTTCGGCTTCTGGGAGAACGAGGCTGCCAAGCAATCCATGGAGGGGCTTCCGCCATACATCACCTACGAGATGGTGGAGGCGGCGCTCGAGTGCCAGGAGGAGTACGGGCACCCGGCCGGGTGCACGCTGGCGCAGATCATCGTGGAATCAGGCCAGGGCGACACCATGAGCAGGCTCGCAACCCGCGACCACAACCTCTTCGGCATGAAGTGGGCATCGAGCTTCGGCGGATGTTATGAGGTCTCGGGCAAAAGCGCCTGGCAGACAAACGAGGAGGTGAACGGATCCACCGTCACCATCACCGCGTACTTCACCGTTTTCAAGAGCGATGTGGACTGCATCAGGTTCCGCAGCCGCGTCTTCCTGCAGTCATCCACCTACGCGGGCAACGCGAAAATCCAGGAGGCCATCTCCCAGCACGACTCGGACCTCATGGCCGAGGGGCTCAAAGACGCCGGCTGGGCAACCAGCTCGAGCTACGTCGAGAGCCTGAAGTCGGTCATGGACACCTACAACCTGCGCCGTTTCGACTCCATGACGGCCGAGGACCTGAAGGCGGCCACTGCCAGCGGCAGCGCGATCGTCCAGGCAGCGTACAGCCAGTTGGGCGTTCCCTACGTGTGGGGAGGCTCGACGCCGGGCGTCGGCCTGGACTGCAGCGGGCTCACCCAGTACTGCTACCGGCAAGCCGGCATCTCCATCAGCCACTACACGGAAGACCAGTACGCGGAGCTGCGCCACATCCCGCTATCGCAGGCACAGCCCGGCGACATCCTCTACAAGCCGGGGCATGTGGCCATCTACATCGGGGACGGGAAGTACATCCACGAGCCCCAAACCGGGGACGTGTGCCGCATAGCGAGCGGCATCGACTACTTCACCTGCGCGTTGCGCGCAGGCTAGGAAGAAAGGACAGGACATGGACAGGAAAACGAAGCTTCTGGCTGCGTGCGCCATCGGCGCCGTCGCGGTCATCGTGGGCGCGGGGATAGCCCGCTGCGCCATAACGGCCGCAACGGGAGGTGGAGAGAGTGCGGTCGAGGAGACTGCGCAGACCCAAACTCAGGAAGAGGCAGCAAGCGGCCAGCAGGACGAAGAGAGCGGCCTTGCAGAGTACGTCGGCACTTCATGGACATCCGCGGACGGAGCGACGCTCTCGATCATCTCTGACGCGCTCATCGAGCGCAAGGACGGCCAGACGACAGTCGCTTACTACGAGGTCGAGTCGGAGAAGGCCGACGCCGATGGCGTCTCTGCCGACATCTCGACCTACGCCACGGCGAAGGACACGCCCAAGTCTTGCGTGCTTCGCATAGACGCATCCGAAAATAAGGTCACTGCGACATGCGACGCCTTCCAGCTGGCGAAGTCCTACACGCTCGATGCCAAGGCGGCAACCGAGCTCAAGCTGGCCGCCCACGGACCTAAGCTCAACGAGCTCATGGAATCGGACGATAGCGCCATAACAGCAGCCATCGCGCAATGGGCGGCTTCGAAGTCACCCTACGCAACCACGGCGGCCTGGGACGGCGAGGTGTACGTCGACTGCAACGACGACACCGTGACCACGGGCTTCGCCCTCGACGACGGCGCGGGCACCGTGGTCCAGCTCAAATACGACGGCGCCACGGGAAAGCTGAGCGCGCTGTGAGCCGGCTGACCAACGTCCTGCGCGACCGCAGGTTCCAGACGGCCGCGCTCGCGACGTTCCTGCTGCTGGCGCTGACGCTCATCCCGTGCCAGAGCGCCTACGCGTCCATTGCCGACGACGTGAACTCGTGGCTGTGCGGCGTGCTTCGTGACTCGTGCAACTGGATGTTCACCAACCAGGTCAAGGTGCTTGAGTCCATCGGCTACGACGGCATCATCGGCGCGGACTTCGCCGACATGCTCACCACCAGCGGAAGCGTGTCCATGTACGACATCGCGCACGGGGTCTGGAACGCTGCGATCCTGCCCATCGGGTGCGGGGTGCTCTCACTGGTGTTCACCATCAAGCTCATCCAGATCTCCCAGCGCATGGACGGCTCGGGGAGCCTGCCTGGCGTCAAGGAGGTCGTGTTCCTGCTGGTGTTCTTCGCCGTGTTCCTGT
>CAVIES010000174.1:0-3552 GCA_963641675.1 Anaerovoracaceae bacterium | reverse complement strand
CTCGTATTGTGCGTCTGCCCCAGCCTTGGGGGCAAACAAACCCGCTAATGCCGAGGGCTCTACGCCCCCGGCATTAGCAGTTGCTATGAAGCCTCGGCTAGAGCTTGAGGCCGTAGGCGCGAACGGCGTTGTTCATGAAGAAGTCCTCGTCGTCGCCAAAGGCGTCGCGCAGAATCTGGAAGTGCTCGTCAAAGCTCGAGTAGAGCTTCACGACCGGCCAGTTGGAGGCATAGAGGAGCTTGTCGGGCGCAAAGGTGTCGCGCGTGAACTTCAGCAGCTCGCTGACGAACTCCTTGTCGGCGGTGGAGTAGCCAGAGACCTTCATGTAGAGGTTCGGCAGGGTCGCGAACTTCTTCATCGCGGCCTTCCACTCGTCGGTGAGCGCCTCGACGTTGCCGAGGTGGTTGAGGATGATCGTCTCCTCCGGGGCCTGGGCGAAGGCCTCGCAGGCGTCCTCGAGCTCGTTAACGCGGTTGCACGACTCGAAGGGCAGGCCCTTCTCGGCCATGGCGTGCAGGCCCTCGATGAAGCTCGGCTCGAGGCAGCGGCCCTTGGGCTCGGAGTCGATGTGGAGCGGCTCGCGGATGCCGGCGGCAAAGGCCGGGACGCGCATCCAGGGGGAGACGTCGCTCCTCAGCATGCAGGCGAGCATCTTGGGGTCGGCCTGCTTGATGTCGTAGGCGATCTTGTCCTCTGCCACATGGTCGGCGCAATCGACCTCGACGTACACGCCGCCCACGAACTCGATGCCAGCCTGGCGGGCATACTCGGCCTCGAGGTCGGACATGGTGTAGGTATGGGTGATGGTGCCGTCGGTGCCATCGAGCCAGGGAAGGTCCTGGGTCTCGAGATTCCAGACGTGGAAGTGCGAATCAATAACCTTCAGAGCCATGGTTTACTTCCTCTCAAGACCAAGCTTGCAGCCGAAGAGGCCGTACCAAGCGACGTACAGGAAGCCGGGAACGGCGACGAGCAGGGCGACGTTGATGCCGGCGGCATCGGCGATGGCGCTCATCACCAGCGGGATGAGGGCGGCGCCCACGATGGACATCGTGAGGGCGGCGGAACCCGTCTTAACCGCAGAGCCACGGAAGCCCGTGAGGGTGAGCGAGAAGACCACCGGGTAGCCGATGGAAACGAACAGGTAGGCGATGATCAGCGCGACGACCGAGACGGCGCCGAGGCCGAGGAAGGCCACGAAGAAGAGCACCGCGGAGGCGATCATGTAGCCGCCGAGCAGCTTGCCGGCGTCGACCTTGGCCATGATGGGCGTGGAGACGAAGCGGCCGATGGTGAAGAAGAGCGAGAGCACCGAGAGCAGCGTCGCGGCGGTGCCGGCGGTCATGCCGTCCCACTGCTGCAACGCAAAGCTGGAGAAGAGGGACTGGCCGGCAACCTGCAGGCCGATGAAGATGAACTCGGCCAGGACACCCAGGGCGAAGTAGGGGCGCTTGAGCATGTCGCCAAGCGTGACCTTCTCCTCGGAGCCAGAGGCGGCCTCCTCCTCGTCGCCGGGAGGCGTGGGGAGCTTCACGAACACGAAGACCGCGAGCACGATGGCAAGCACAACGGCGATGACGATGTACATGCCGCGCATGCTGGAGAGGAACGAGAGCTTTGCCTCGGCAAAGCCGTCCTCGCCGGCGGCAACGGTGGTGCCGAGGAACTGCGCGAGGATGAGCGGGCCCACGATGTTGCCCACGCCGTTGAACGACTGCGCGAGGTTCAGGCGCATGGACTCGTGCTCCTCGTCACCGAGCTTGGTGATGTAGGGGTTGCAGTTCGTCTCGAGCGTGGTGGCGCCGGCGGCGATGACGAACATAGCGATGAGGAACAGCGCGTACGAAGCCGCGTTGGTGGCGGGCACCGTGATGAGCGAGCCTAGCACAAAGAGTGCGAGGCCCATGATGACGCCGCCCTTGTAGCCATACTTCTTGGCCACGATGGAGGCAGGGATCGCCATCACGAAGTAGGCGCCGTAGTAGGCCACCTGCAGCAGCGATGCCTCGGTGCTGGAGAGCTCCAGGTAGTTAGACATCGGGCTGTTGAGGGCGTTGACCAGGTTCATGGTCAGGCCCCAGACAAAGAACAGCGAGGTAACAAGGACGATGGCGATGGTCGCCGCGGAGCCCTTGGAACCCACCTTCTTGGTGGAATCAGACATTGTCAGACCTCTTTCTGGCGCTGGCTACTAGTCGAGGGCGCGGTCGAGGTTGACGTAGCCACCGTCAACGTTGCACCACTGGCCGGTGGTGTGGCTGGAGCGGTCGGAGAGCAGGAAGGCGACGGTGTCGGCGATCTCCTCGGTGGTTGTCATACGGTGCTCCAGGGGGATCTTGTCGGTGATGACGGCGAGGCGCTTCTGCTGGGCCTCCTCGTCACCGAAGGTCTTGATCCAGTTGGCGTAGAGCGGGGTCCAGGCCTCGGCGACCACGATGGCGTTCACGCGGACGGAGTCCTTGACGAGGGCAGCGGCCCACTCGCGGGTGAGGCCGAGGATGGCGCCCTTGGCGGCGGCGTAGGCGCTGGTCTTGCCCTGGCCGGTGAGGGCGACCTTGGAGGCGATGTTCACGATGGCGCCCTTGGACTCCTTGAGGTAGGGGCAGGTCTCGTGGACGAGCTCGAAGTAGTGGGTGAGGTTGCCGTGGAGGGACTTCTCGAACTCCTGCCAGCTGGTGGTCTCGAGCTCGAGGTTGTCGTTGCGGCCGGCGTTGTTCACGACACCGTCGATGTGGCCGTACTTGGCGTAGACCTCATCAACGATGGGCTTGATGGCGTCGGTGTCGTTGAGGTCGATGTAGTACATCTCAAACGTGCTGGTGATCTCAGAGATCTCGGCGCGGAACTCATCCTCGACGCCGTCCTTGCGGTTGAGGACGACGGGCACAGCGCCCTCGCGGGCGAGCTGCAGGGCGATGCCCTTGCCGATGCCCTTGAAGCCGCCGGTGACGAAGATGACCTTACCCTCGAGATGCAGATCCATGATGATTTCCTCTCTTTCTTAGCCGGTCTCTCCCCGGCTAGCCGTTTGCGGGCCCCAGGGTGGTGGGGTCCGATTCATCGCGGCGTCCCTACCGCGCTTGAACCATGTGTTTGCGGCGCGTGGCCGCAGGGGCGGATGCCCCAAGGAAGGTGTCTGCCGCGCCGCATGGCTGGCGCGGCAGACAAGGAAGGAAGGCCTACATGTAGTTGCAGAGGTGCGGAAGCGCCGTCTCGGTGTAGCCAAGCGCCTCGGCGCAGGTGGGCTCGCCGTTGCAGACGCGGATGATCTGGTCGATGAGCTGGTCGCGCAGCTCCTCCATGGTCTCGGGGCCATAGATGGTGGCCTGCGCGTCAAAGTCGATGTTGTCGGCCATGGTCTTAGCCGTGCGGCCGTTGGCCGTGAGGCGAAGCACCGGCGCGATGGCGTTGCCCGTGGGCGTGCCGAGGCCGGTGGAGAAGACCACGAGCTGGCAGCCGCCGGCGATGATGCCGCCGACGCTGGAGGGGTCGTTGCCAGGCGTGTCCATCACCACGAGGCCCTCGTGGCTCTTGAGCTGGGCGGCATAAGGG
>CAVIES010000173.1:0-3590 GCA_963641675.1 Anaerovoracaceae bacterium | reverse complement strand
CACGTGGATGCTGCCCGGGTGCGGCAGGCGCGACGCGAGCGGAATGGGGCCCGTGGACTGCGGGTTCGCGGTGCCCTGGTTCTGTTGGAGCTGGTCGCTCATCGGCGACTCACCCTCATGACGACGTCGCCCACCTGCACCTCGTCGCCGTCACGCAGGGTGACGGGCTCCATGATGGCGCGGCCGTTCACGAGCGTGCCGTTGGTGGAGTGCAGGTCCTCAAGCACGAGCGCCGGCCCCTGGAGGGTAAAGCGCGCGTGCGTGGAGCTCACGTATGCCTCGGAGATGACGATGTCGCTGGAGGGCGAGCGGCCCACGATGACGGGGCCGAGCATGTCGACGTGCAGGCCGCGCAGCTGGCGCGGGCCCTTGTCGACGTCGACGCACCAGATTGCCGGGTCCTTGCGCTGGCCCTTCACCAGACCGATTCCCGTCCTCATGACGATGAACAGGAACAGGTACAGAACGACAACGAGCGCGATGCGCCCCATGAAGAGGACGAGGTCGATCATTTAGTTCTCCCGGAACTCAAGGTTCGTGAGGCCGAGGGTGATGAGGTCGCCGTCACGAAGGGCGCACTCGTCGACGTCGACGTCGTTCACGAGCGTGCCGTTGGTGGAGTTGAGGTCGCGGATGCGCCAGCTCTGGCCGTCGAAGGAGAGCTCGGCGTGGGCGCGGGACACGTTGGGGTCGTGCACCACGATGCCGCCCGGCGTGCGCTCGCGGCCGATGACGACGCGCGGGGCGTTGCCGGTGAAGGTGCGGCCGCTCTTGCGGTCGATGAGCAGGCAGGTGATGGGGGCGGCGGCAGGCGCGGGCGCGGCGGGGGCCACGCGGACGGTCTGGGGCGCGGCGGGCGCGGCCTGCTGCGCGGCATAGCCGGCGGCGGCGCCAGCTGCAACGCCTGCGGCGGCAGCGGGCGCGGCGTAGGCCGCGGGCTGGGCGGCCGGCTGGTTGACGGGCTGCACGGGCGTCACGGAGGGGTTGACCTCGGGGATTCCGCCGGCGGGGATGCCGCCCTGGGCGTAGAGCTGCTGCTCGGCGTCCATCACGCTCTCCTGTGGGAGCACGTCAAAGCCGGCGAGGCTGGAGTCGGCCGCGGCCGGCGTAGCGAACTGCTGGGCGGGGGCCGCAAAGGGCTGCGCGGCGGGCTGGGCGAACTGCTGGGCCGCGGCGCCGCCGAGGCCGCCGTCGAGCGAGGAGTCGGCGCCCAGGAAGCGGGCCTCCTCCTCGCGAAGGCGCGCCAGCGTGGTGGCGTCGACGTTCTCGGCAAAGACGGAGAACTTGCCGCTCTTGAGCGAGGGGTCGGCCATGAAGCGGACGAGGGGCTTGCCAACGAAGACGTAGCCCTTGCCCTGCGCCTGGCCCTCGATGAACTGCGCGGTCTCGCTGGTGAGCTGCGCGTAGAGCGGGCGCATGGTGATGTCGTCCTCGCTGGAGACGAGGATGGTGTAGAGCGCGGGCGCGGTGTCCACGCCGTTCACGACGAAGGTCTCGGCCTCCATCTCGCGGGCGGCCTTCTTGGCGAGCTTCTTGAAGGAGAAGGGGGCGGTGATTCCCTGCGCGGTGGCGCCGAAGAGGCCGCCCACACGCTGCTCAAAGACATTCAGAAAGTTCACGTCACTCATCCTCCCAGGTAATCGGAACGGGCCCGAGACTGGCGATAGCAATACACATAAGTAGAGAACAGCCTACCGCAACTGCGATGTCGCTAGCTGCGGGCGCGGCCCATAACCCGCCATTCTCCACTCTGAGAGCAATTAGCCAAGAAGCTATCAGAATGGCAAAATTGAGCACCTGACCTGCGATGTTGGCGCCTTTGCCGTGGTGGCGCGAGATAAGGGCGCATGCTCCGGCGCCAAGCGCGCAGCCAAGGAGGGCCACCCAGGTGCCGCCGTGGGCGAGGACGTCGCCGCAGCTGGCGGCGAAGGCGTCACCCGTCTCGGCGGAAAGCGCCGCCTTGAGTACGAGGGCAAGAAGCCCGCCAAAGGCGCTGGTGACGGAGGCCGCAAGCGGCGGCAGGCAGGCGCCCGCGAGTGCGGCTGAGCCTGCGGCCGATCCCAGGGCGCTTGCCATGAAGAGCGCGGCGTGGGAGAGACGGGCCTTAAAGCTTGCGAGGTAACCCCAGGCAAAGAGGGCTGCCGCCGCAAGGATGGCGATGAGGAAGGCCGCCGAGTAGACGCCCGGGGTGAAGAGAGCGCCCACGAGCGCCACGGCGGCAACGACGCCGCCGGCGCCCGGCCAAGCGGCCGCGATGGCCGCCGGCACGAGGGCGGAAGCCGCGGCGATGGCGACGGGGTTTGCAGAAACGCCGAGCATGGCGGCTACGGCCGGGATGCAGCGCCAGCCCGCTAGGCCCGTGGCCAGCGCGCTCAGCCCGCGCTCGAGGGCGCCCGGCAGCCAGGGGTAGCGCTCCACGAGCGGCATGTTGGCCGCGGCTTCCCAAGCCTCTTCGTAGGGGTCGGGCTCGCCCATGGCCTGCGCCATCAGGCTCGCGATGGACTTGCGCCCCTCCTCCTCGTCGCCGAGGTAGGGGAGCACCGCCGCGGCGAGCTCGCCCGCGGTGGAGGGCCGGGTGCCCGGGTCTGCGCTGAGGGCCTCCGCGATCTGGTCGCTCACCGGGCCCGCAAGCTCGGGCTCAACCTTGGCGAGCGGGCGGGCGCCCTTCTGGATCTTCTTGAGCGAGGCCTCGGCATCCTTGGCCGCGAAGGGCGTTGCGCCAACGAGCGCCTGGTAGCAGACCACGGCCAGCGCAAAGACGTCGGTGCGCTCGTCCACGAGCTCGCCCGAGAGCTGCTCGGGCGGCATGTAGCCCACGGTGCCCCCACGCGCGCCCTCCCAGCCGGTGGCCGAGGCGAGGCTCGCCATGCCAAAGTCGCCGAGCTTGATGTTGCCCGCCGAGTCGATGAAGACGTTCGAGGGCTTGATATCGAGGTGGAGCACGTCGTTTGCGTGCGCGTAGTCGAGCGCCTTCGCAAGGCTCGAAAGCAGGTGGGCGCACTCGTCGTAGGTGAGTACGCCGCCCTCCACGCGGCCCATGAGCTCGGCCAGGGTGAGGCCCTCCACGTACTCCATGATGAGGTAGGCCACGCTCCCCTGGACGGCAAAGTCGTGCACGGTAACGACGTTGGCATTGGTAAGGCGGCTCGTGATGCGCGCCTCGTCGAGGGCCTCGGCCAAGGTGCTCGCGCTCATGCCGGGCGCAGGCTCGAGCGGCATGCACTTGATGGCAACCTTGCGCTCAAGGCGGGTGTCCCAGCACACGCGCACGGCGCCAAAGCCGCCGGTGCCGCGCGTCTCAACCACGCGGTAGCGACCGAGCAGCAGCGGCTGCTCGGCTTGGAGCTGCGCCTGGTTGGGGGTGGCAGCCCAGCCCTGTTGTTGTGGGGTGGGGGTCTGCACGGCGTGGGTCCTCGTTTCAGCTGCGTGTGCCGGTGCGTTTATGCGCCCATTCTAGCAGCCGCGCGCATGCGAGCAAAATTCTTGTTGCGCGGGGGAGCGAGCCTGTTGTACTATCAACTCTGCATTTGCGGGCGTGGCGGAATTGGCAGACGCGTACGGTTCAGGTCCGTATGGGGGCAACCCCATGA
>CAVIES010000172.1:0-3603 GCA_963641675.1 Anaerovoracaceae bacterium | reverse complement strand
CGAAGTCGACGATGGCGAAGCGCTCGGGGCTCTTGGTCTGGTAGCTGAAGAGCGTGGCGCCCTTCTTGTGGGCCTTGGCGCGCTCGATGGCGGTATCGAGGCCAGAGCCATAGAAGATGCTGTCGGCCAGCACGAGGGCGACGGAGTCCTTGCCGATGAAGTCCTCGCCGATGAGGAAGGCCTCGCCGATGCCGTTGCGGCGCTCCTGCACGTCGTAGGAGATCTTCATGCCGAGCTGGGAGCCGTCACCGAAGTGGGCCTTGTAGGCGTCGATGTCGTCGGGGTTCACGATGAAGAGGACCTCGCGGATGTCGGCCTTCATGAGGGCGGCGAGGGAGTAATAGACAAGCGGCTTGTCGTAGATGGGCAGCAGGTGCTTGGAGCCCGAGAACGTCATCGGATAAAGGTGGGTGCCGAAACCGCCGGCGAGGATGATGCCTTTCACGTGCGAAACCTCCTTGGTCGCTTATGTGCTCTGTTGAGTATACCGCCCAAAGCCCCATTGCAAACCGCCCTAGGCACGAAAACTGCCCCGCTCGCGCTATACTTTCTTGCTGTATGTGAACTTACGTATAGGAGGACCTCACATGTCCGAGAGCACCACGCCCGTCCGCGTTCGCTTCGCGCCTTCCCCCACCGGAAAGCTCCACGTCGGCGGCGCGCGCACCGCCATCTTCAACTGGGCCTTCGCCCGCGCGAACAAGGGCACCTTCATCCTCCGCATCGATGACACCGACCCCACGCGCTCCACCCAGGAGAACACCGACATCATCATCCGCGCCATGCGCTGGATGGGCCTCGACTGGGACGAGGGCCCGGAGGTCGGCGGCGACTTTGGCCCCTACGCGCAGACCGACCGCCTCGACATGTACAAGCAGGCCGCCCAGAAGCTCTGGGACGAGGGCAAGGCCTATCCCTGCTTCTGCTCCGCCGAGCAGCTCGCCGAGGACAAGAAGGCCGCCCAGGAGCGCAAGGACCCGTTCCAGGGCTACCAGCGCCGCTGCCGCAACATCCCGGCCGACGAGGCCAAGGCCCGCATCGAGGCCGGCGAGAAGTACGTCCTGCGCATCAAGGTACCCGAGGACCGCGGCGATGTCGTGATCCACGACGCCGTCCACGGCGACGTCACCTTTGATGCCAAGGAGCTCGATGACTTCGTCATCTTCCGCTCCGACGGCACCCCCACCTACAACTTCGCCACCGTGGTGGATGACGCCGCCATGGGCATCACCCATGTCATCCGCGGCGACGACCACCTCTCCAACACCCCGCGACAGGTCATGGTCTACGAGGCCCTCGGCGCGCCCGTGCCGGTCTTCGCCCACATCTCCATGATCCTCGGTGCCGACGGCAAGAAGCTCTCCAAGCGCCACGGCGCCACCTCCGTGGAGGAGTTCCGCGACCAGGGCTACCTGCCGGACGCCTTCATGAACTACCTCGCGCTCCTTGGTTGGTCGCCCGACGGCGAGACCACGATCGTCCCGCGCGACGTGCTTGCCAGCACCTTCTCGCTCGACCGCGTCTCCAAGAACCCCGCTACGTTCGACCCGGCCAAGCTCGACTGGATAAACGCCGAGTACCTCGCCGCCATGTCCGACGAGGAGTTCTCCGAGAAGATCATGGTGCCCGAGCTCGTCGAAGGCGGCCTCATGAAGAGCGCCGCCGACAAGGACGCCTCCTGGCTCACCACGCTCGCGAGCGTCGTCCGCCCGCGCACGAAGCACCTCGGCGACGTCTGCGGCATCTGCTCGATGGTGTTCGACTCCGCAGAGACCCTCCCCTACGAGGAAAAGGCCGTCTCCAAGGGCCTTGCCAAGGAGGGCATGGCAGACGTGCTCGAGGCCGCCAAGGCAGCACTCGAGGCCGTCTCTGAGGACGCTTGGAAGGCCGAGGCCATCGACGCTGCGCTCGAAGAGCTGCCCGAGAAGCTCGATGCCAAGAAGCGTATCGTCTTCCAGGCCATCCGTGCCGCCGTCTGCGGCAACCTCGTGAGCCCGCCGCTCGGCGTCGTCATCGAGCTCATCGGCAAGGCCGACGCCCTCGCCCGCCTCGACCGCGCAAAGGGCATGGCTCTTTAAGAGCATTCGCACATAGCAACTAACAAGGCCGCAAGTTCTCGTTTGAACTTGCGGCCTTTTGCTTACTTCTTTGTAGTGGTGTGGGTGGTCTTCTTCACCACGAACTTGGTGCCGGACTTTGAGACCTTGGCGGGGTTCACGGTTACGCCGCCCGAGGTCTTGCGTGCCGGCTTCTTGCCGGTCGACTTCTTAGAGCGGCCCGTCCAGCGCTGGACGCGGTGGTAGATGCTCTCCTTGTGAGAGCTCTTGAGACCGAGAAGCGGCAGGGCGCCGAAGGTCGGCAGGAAGAACGTGATCACACGCCAGACAAGGAAGCCCGCCGTGGCGAAGCTGCCGAACATGGGGCCAAAGAAGAGGGCGAAGCCACCCTCGGCGCCACCGGTGCCGCCGGGAAGCGGCACGGCCGTGGAGACGAGCTGCACCATGGAGCCGGCGGCAAGACAGGTGAGGAAGTCCCCCTTCACGCCAAAGGCATGCAGCACGAACCACGGGATGGTGTAGAGGAAAAAGAGCTGCACCATCGTGATGACGAGCGTGAGCACCATGTCGGGGATGTTAGAGGCGGAGCGCATGAAGGCGTTAGAGAACTGCGCGACCTGGACGTTGATCATGTCGTCCCACTTGTCGTAGTTCTTGACCCAGCCGTGGCCGTTGGCCCAGCGAAGGAGCGAGGATCCCACGCGGCGCACGAAGTTGGGGCAGAGACAGACGACGAAGAGGAACACGAGCTCGAGCGCGTGGCCCGCAAACACGAGCAGGTTGAGCAGCACGATGTCGCCGTAGCTCGACATGAAGAAGCCGAGCTTGGCAAAGAGCATGAGCGCCGCAAAGAGAACGACGCCCAGCTGGAACATGATGAAGCGCGTGAACTGCGTGGCACTCGCTTCGCCGACGGAAAGGCCGGCCTTAGTGAGCTGGTAGATCTGCGAGGGAAGCGCGCCCATCTGCATGGGCGTGAGGTTGCCGAAGAAGGTGCCGCTCGCCTCGACGGCCATAAGGTCTCGGAAGCCCACGGGGCTCTCCGGGTCGAGATAAACGGCCGTTACATAGGCAAGCGTGCCAAGCATGAAGTACATGACGATGCAGACGACGGCACCGACGAGCCAGCTCGCCTCGACGTTCTGGAAGGCCTGGACGAACGAGTCGATCTGGCCGGAGAAGAAGAGGAAGGCTACGTAGGCAGCAAAGACGAGGCCGATGAACTTGGCGCCCTTGGCGGCCTGGTTCTTGTCAGGATCGGCCGGCTTCTCCTCCTCACCCGCCTTGTGGTGACGTGCGGCCGGGGCGCCCGCCATGCGAGGCTTGGGCGCATGCGGCTTGTGGGCCGCGGGTTTTGCAGGGCCTGCGGCAGGAGTGGCACCTACGGCCGCAGATGAGGCCACTTTCGCCTCCGGGGCCTCGGCGGTCGCAGCCGGAACGCCCGTGGCGGGAGCAGGGGCCTCAGGCACGTCAGCGGCCTGCGGCTCGTTCTCAATCAGCTTGTCGTCGTTCTCGGCCATGTGGCTCCCGGTCATACAGACAGCGC
>CAVIES010000171.1:0-3636 GCA_963641675.1 Anaerovoracaceae bacterium | reverse complement strand
GAGCCACGCACGAGGACGGATTCGTCGGGGTCGTAGTGGCAGCTGTGCTGGGGCCACACGGTGCCCATGGGGTCTGCCGTGCCGGCTCCGAGGAAGACGAACACGCCGGGGACGTGCCCCAGGTAGCTCGCGAAGTCCTCGCCGGGCATGCAACCCTCGTAGCGGGTGATGGCGTCTGCGCCGAGCACCTCGGTGGCCGCGCGTGCCGCGCGCTCGCTCGCCTCCGCGTCGTTTACCACGGGCGGGTGCGTCATGGTGTAGGTGAGCTCGGCCGTGCAGCCGTAGGCGGCGGCGACGTCCTTGGCCATGCGCTCGATGAGCTGGGGGATGCGCTGGCGCGAGTCCTCGTGGAAGGTGCGCACCGTGCCGTCCATCCAGGCGCTGCCGGCGATGACGTTGCGCGCGGTGCCGGCGTGGAACTGCCCCACAGAGACCACGGCGGGCTCGAAGGGGCTCATGTTGCGGCTGACGATGGCCTGCAGGCTCTCCACGATGGCGGCGCCTGCGAGCAGGGCGTCGGCGCCCTGGTTGGGCATGGCGCCGTGGGCGCTCTTGCCGGTGACGTCCAGGCGCCACCAGTCGGTGGCGGCCATGCGCGGGCCGGCCTCGACGGAGACCTTGCCCGCCGGGACGTCGCTCCAGATGTGGGTGCCGTAGACGCCGTCCACGCCCTCGAGCGCGCCCGCGGCGATCATGTGGCCCGAGCCGTCGCCGCCCTCCTCGGCGGGCTGGAACACGAGTCGCACCTCGCCGGCGAGCTCGTCGGTCGTGCCGAGCAGCAGCTTGGCCGCGCCGAGCAGCATCGCCATGTGGCAGTCGTGGCCGCAGGCGTGCATAAAGCCGGGATTCTCAGAGGAGAAGGGCTCGCCGGTCTCCTCGGCAACGGGCAGGGCGTCGATGTCTGAGCGAAGCATCACGCGGCGGCGGGCGTTGCCCTTTTCGTCGTAGGCGCCGGGTGCGGTGCCCTTGATGGTGGCGATGACGCCCGTCTCTGTGGGGCGCTCGTAGGGGATGCCGAGCTCGTCGAGGTCGGCGCAGATCTGCTCGGTGGTGACGAACTCCTTGTAGGCGACCTCGGGGTGGGCGTGGTACCAGCGGCGCTTGCCGATCACGTAGGCAGAGGTCGCCTCCTCAGCGGCCTTGATCTTCGCTGCGGCGCGGGTCTCGCGTCCCTCCGCCGCAGGTTCGGTTTGCGTGTCTGAGGTGCTCTCCATGCCTAGCTCCCATGCCCTTGGGTTCGTTCGGATAATTGCAGCGTAGCACGCCCGGAAATGTTTTCGCCGGCATGGGCCAATCTCCGCCGGAGATTAAACGCAACGAAACAGAGGGGTTACCGTGTGGCCTGCGTGGGCGGTATTCGTGCCCACGCCGCTCGTTCTATCTCCGTGCGCGCCTGCGCCCGAGGCGAGCGCTGCCGTCTCCCGCGTAGGGTGCCCTGCCCTGGGGCAGCGCCGCGCGCGAGTGCGATGCGCTTGCCGTCTCCCGCGTAGGGTGCCTGCCTTCATTCGCAACCCCTCCCAAACGTCCTAGATTTCCTCGAGCTAAACGCCCGTGCAGCTTGCGTCGTGAAACCTCGCTGAAACAGTTGGCGCACTCCACTGCGCTATAGTGTTTCCTTGCGCGCGCTCCCGCTGTCTACTCGAGCAACGCGCGTCTGATGGCCTGCCATCCGTAACGACACGGGATGGCACAGACGAGAGGAACCTTATGAAGGACTCCACTTCCGCCGTTGAGGCGGAGGCCGCCGAGGCGTTCGCCGCCGACGCTGCCGCCATGCACGAGCACTCCATGCACACCCACACCGCCGGCGAGCTTCGCCGCGAGGACATCGGCAAGGAGGTCACGCTCACCGGTTGGGTGTGGCGTCGCCGCGACCACGGTGGCCTCATCTTCGTCGACCTGCGCGACCGCACCGGCATGACCCAGTGCACCTTCGACCCCGAGCACTCCGGCGGCACCGCCTTCCACGCCGCCGAGGTCATCCGCCCCGAGTGGCCCATCTGCGTCCACGGCGTCGTTCGCGGCCGCGACGAGGAGACCGTCAACCCCAAGCTCCCCACCGGCGAGGTGGAGGTCCGCGTCGATACGATCGAGGTCCTCAACCGCTCCAAGACCCCGCCCTTCCAGATCGAGGACGGCATCGACACCGCCGAGGACACGCGCCTTCGCTATCGCTACCTCGACATCCGTCGCCCCGAGATGATGGCTAACCTCAAGCTCCGCTCCGACTTCACCTTCGCCCTGCGCGAGGCGCTCCACAACCGCGCCTTCATGGAGGTCGAGACTCCGAGCCTCTTCAAGTCCACGCCCGAGGGCGCCCGCGACTTCCTCGTGCCCTGCCGCATCCAGCCGGGCCACTTCTATGCCCTGCCGCAGTCCCCGCAGCTCCTGAAGCAGCTGCTGATGGTGGGCGGCGTCGAGCGCTACTACCAGGTTGCCAAGTGCTTCCGCGACGAGGACCTGCGCGCCGACCGCCAGCCCGAGTTCACGCAGGTCGACATCGAGATGTCCTTCGTGAAGCAGGATGACGTCATGGACGCGCTTGAGGACGTGCTCTCCGAGGCCTTCGCCAAGATGGGCGTCGAGATGCCCACGCCGCTTCGCCGCATGGAGTACTGGGACGCCATGGACACCTACGGCGTCGACAAGCCCGACACGCGCTACGGCATGCACCTCGTGGACGTCACCGACATCTTCACCGAGTCGAAGTTCAAGGTGTTCGCCAACGCCGCCAACACCGAGGGCTCCGTCGTCAAGTGCATCAACGCCAAGGGTGCCGGCACCTGGCCGCGCGCCCAGATCGACAAGCTCGAGCCCATCGCCGAGACCTTCGGCGCCAAGGGCCTGGCTTGGATCGCCTTCCGCGAGGACGGCTCCATCAACAGCCCCATCGTCAAGTTCTTCTCCGACGAGGAGATGGCCGCCCTGCGCGAGCGCACCGACGCCCAGCCCGGCGACCTCGTGATGTTCGCCGCCGGTCCGCGCCTCGCCTCCGACGAGATCCTCGGCGGCATGCGCTGCCACATGGCAGATGCCCTGAACGTCCCGCGCGAGGGCCACGACTTCCTGTGGGTCGTCAACTTCCCGCTGTTCCACTGGGACGAGGAGCGCAAGGCCTACGCGGCCGAGCACCAGCCGTTCACCCTTCCCACCGAGTCTGACGTGGAGAAGATCAAGGCCGACCCGCTGGCCGCCGGCAGCTTCACCTACGACTTCGTCATGGACGGCTACGAGGCCGGCGGTGGCGGCATGCGTATCCACGACGCCAAGATGCAGCTCGAGATGCTCGAGCTCCTGGGCTTCACCGAGGAGAGCGCCCGCGAGCAGTTCGGCTTTGTCATGGACGCCCTCGAGTTCGGTGCGCCCCCGATGGGCGGCTTCGCCCTCGGCCTCGACCGCGTGTGCATGCTGCTCACCGGCTCCGACTCCATCCGCGAGGTCATGGCGTTCCCGAAGACGAGCTCCGGCTCCGACCTCATGAGCGATGCCCCCAGCGAGGTAAGCACCAAGCAGCTAAAGGAAGTAAGCATCCGCACGCTGTAAGCTAAGCCTCGCAAGCACATAGCGCTAGCAAAAGAACCCACCAGCGCAAGCTGGTGGGTTCTTTCATCCGTGTATAAGAATCTTACGAAAGCC
>CAVIES010000170.1:0-3656 GCA_963641675.1 Anaerovoracaceae bacterium | reverse complement strand
GCCACCGGAGGTGACATTGCTCACGTACGTCTGATCGAGGATCTCTGTAAGCGGGAACTGGTTCTTGCCAACTGCGAGCTTCTTGGAGGCGAGGATCTCGTCGAACACGATGGCGGCAGCGTTCTTCGTGAGCGTGGAGACGTCGACCTTCGTCCTCTCGATCTGCAGGGCGATCTCTTGCTCGTCGTCGGTGAGGAAGCGGTAGAGCTCACCAGTGCGCTCGATGTAGTTCTGGCGCATGAGGCGGTCGAGCGACTCCTGCACCTCCGCGCGCAGCGCGGCGCGGTCGGTGCGGACGTCGCTGGTCATGAGCGTGGTGACGTTCTCGATGTCGGAGGGCATCTCGCGCTCAACCCAACGCAGGAGGAACAGGAGCTTCAACACCTCCGCGTCCTGCGGCTCGAGCCCCTTGCCCTTCTCGGCGGCCTCCACGCAGTTGGTGATGACGCGGGTGTGGCGACCCTCGAGGAAGTTGCGCACGGTGTCATAGAAGCGCCAGAGGGGCACGAGCGCGTTCTCGTCCTTCTCCTCCACGTGCTGCGCCGCCTCCTGGAAACCGCTCAGCATGGAGCGCTCCGCGGAGAGGTGTTTGCCGGAGCTGCCCTGCTTGCGCAGCTCGTTGATGATGTCTTGCATGAGGCGGAACTGGTAGCCCACGAACGGAAAGGCCTCTGCAAAGTCCTGCTCGTCCTCGTAGCTGCCGAGGTCTTGCGTGGCGTTCTTGAAGGTGAAGAGGTTCCTGAGCACCGTCGCGTTCTGGGCGTACTCCTCCTTGAGGAGGTTGGCGGAATCGGCCTTCTTGGCAAGCACGCGCTTGCGGATGACCTCGCCGGCGCCCGAGCTGGAGAGCGAGAGACGGGTGTTGAAGCGGCCGAGAATCTTTGAGAAGTCGTCACCGGCGACCTTTGTGATCTCGTCGATGGCCTCTTGTCCGGTCACCATGACCCACACGCGGCCGGCGCATTTGGTGCCGAGCTCCTCCACGATGGTCTGGAGGTTGAGCAGCAGGTTCACGTCATTGGCGACGTACTGGCTCATTTCGTCGATCATGAACAGGAGGCGGAATTGCCCGCCGTTCTCCCTCGCGCGGGCCTCTGCGTAGTCGCGGATCTCGTCAGTGAGCTGTTCGATGGAGAACTCGGCGTCCTCCGAGCCCTCGATCCAGCGGATAGCGGCGTCGGCGCTCATGACGCCCGCGGTGTCGAGCGCCTCCGCGAGCTCGTCGGTGTTGAACTCGTAGTTCTCGCGGTCCTCCACCCAAGAGACGTCGGTTGCGTCCTCGTAGGCGGCGCGGAACGCGGAGGTGAGGCCCTTCTGGTCTACGTAGCGCTCCAGGCGCGCTAGCTTGAGGTCTGCGCCATAAAAGCCCTGGTTCTCATAGAAGACGCGGGCAAAGACGCGCATCACCGCCGTCTTGTCCTTGTTGGAGGGCCCCTTGCTGTCGATGTTGAAGAGGATGGCCTCTGTGGGGATGCTGGCGGCGCGGTTGGCGTTGGCCTCGATCATCGGGTCGTCAAAGCGCGGGCCGAGGATCTGCGCCGCGGTCCTGCCGTCGCTGGCGGTCTGGTTGGTGAGCACGTAGTAGAGCATCTTGAGGAAGTGCGACTTACCGGAGCCAAAGAAGCCGCTGATCCAGACGCCGATCTTGTCGGTGGGGACGTCGAGGGCTCGGTCGTAGGCCTCGAAGAAAGTGGAGTAGTGGCGGCGCAGCTCGTTGGTGACGACGTACTCCTGGAGCTCCTGCTCCACGTTTGCCTCGTCGTCCTGGCCAACCTTGATGACGCCGTTGATGTTGCGGTTGATGTCGCGCTCGAACATGTCTTGGATGCGCATTTTCGATCCTCCGGTCGTAGGTCTTGGTGAGGCGTCCGGGCCACTTGGCGCGCGGCGCGGCGGTTGCTTTGGGCTAGATCAGGTTGAACGCGCGGTAGTAGTTGTCGTCGAAGATGCTGCCGAACAGGCGCAGCGACTGGCCGTCGTACACGCCGGGGTAGAGGAGCACCACCGGGATGTCGATGAACACGGGCTGCGCGTTTTCCAGGATGCTGTTGGCGCGCACGAAGGGGTACACCTTGCCGACGCCACTTAGGATGATGACGTCCTTGCCGGCCGTGAGCTCGCCGTTCTTAGCTTCGAAGTCCTCGCGCATCTGGGCCACGAACGCCTCTGGCGTCGCAATCTTCTGCATGCGCTGGAGCAGGGCCTCGCTGCCGCGTCGCTCCTCGAGCGCCTGCATCTTCTCGGGCGTGATCCTCTTCTTTGCGCATATGGCAAGGAGGGTCTCCCAGAGGTCGAAGTGGGTCACGCGGGCGCCGCCCTTCTCAGCCTCGGCGGCGGAGGCCGCCATGAGCTTGGCGAGCTGTGCGCGCAGCTCGTCCTCCTCTGCGGCGTCGTAGGGCAAGACGAAGAACGGGACCTCGTTGCCGAGGCCGTGGCCCGCGAGGAACTCGGGGTCGTGCATACGCGAGGCAAGCAGCTCGAAGCTCTCTGCTATGGACTTCTTCTTTGGCAATGGCATGGCTGCTACCAACTCTCGGGGTTCTTGAGGCCAAACGCGGGGAGGAGCGCCTCGTCGCCGTTGCTGCGGATGAGCGATTCGAGCTCGAGGTCGAGCAGGGGCGGGTGGAGCTCCTCGGTCTTGCGGCTATACATGCCGGCCTGCTCGAGGCAGGCGGTGAGCACCTGGCGGATCTTGTTTCTTGTAGCGTCGCTCCAATCGGCGGCCTTATCGCTCTGCGTACCGAGGCCGTCCACAAAGGAGGCGATCTCTCGGCGGGCGAGCGAGTAGTCGAGGCGATTCAGCTTGCCGGCGACGACGCCCACTAGGAAGTCCCAGACGATGCGGTTGTCGCGTGCCATGGCGTAGAGGTTGGTCTGGCAGAGCTGCTATTGCGTGCCGTGGGCGATGAGCTGCAGCAACGCCGCGTGGGTCTGGGCGGCCGTTGCGGGGTCCACCGCGTCGCCCTGCTCTAGCAGGGCGTTGAGGCGGCGGTTGCACGCGCGGGTGATGGACTTGAGCTCGCGCTCGGTGGGGTAGCGGAAGAGGTTCTCGTCCGTGACGCGAGCGATGAGCTCGTCTGCGTCGGCTATGCCCTCGTCCGTGCGCAGGCGCGCCACGGTTCGGGTCTCTGCCGCCAGCCATTGCTCACGCGTGATGCCTCCGCGATATTCCTTGGGTGCGCTCATCTGGTGCCTCCGGCGGGGAGGGGGGAGCCGGGCGTGAGCGTGGACGCTGCACGGCGCTGGGCTGCGAGACGACGTTGCGGCATGGCTGGCTCCTTTCTGTCCTAGTTAAACCGGCCCTCTGAGCTGGGGCTGGTCTGCGTCTGGTGATGCTTGGTGTCTGTGGTTTTACGCAAAGGTAAAACAGATACCAGACATTATATCCCGCGGCTGCTTGACCCTCGTGTGCGTATCGGGGGACATATTGGCCGTGTTTGGGAGGAATCCCCTTGGGTTCAGTCTCTTCCGGATGTCTGCGTCCGTGTTGTTCAACAATTTGTTTCGCCGCATTGTTAGGATGGATGCGGCAGAATCAGGCGCCGCGTTGGGACGGCGCCTTTGTTGTTATACCGAGGGATCTATGACCGAAGAAGACAAGAAGGCCGTGGGCGCCGACGTGCCCGAGGCTTCCGTGCCCGACGCCGACGAGGCGC
>CAVIES010000169.1:0-3734 GCA_963641675.1 Anaerovoracaceae bacterium | reverse complement strand
GAATAAGCCTTCACTCAGGGAAAAATGAGCGGCCGGTTGTCCAAAAAAGCGTATCGCTTGTCAGAAACCCGTTTAGTGCAAGAAAACGTCCGTCGATAGCATTTCGCCCCGAAAACAAAGCGGGGCGCCGTCTTTTCCAGAATCGTGAGCGCCTTGCGACCCAACGATTCAGGAGATGAAAATGCTGGACCTCTCGATTTCCCGCCGGACGCTTCTTGCGGCTGCTGCGGCGTCGGGCTTTGCCCTGTCGCCGATTGCGAAGGCCGTGGCGGCGGCCATGGATGACTGCGGCACCTACTCATGGTGCGCCTGCGTCATCAACTGTGGCCAGCGCTGCCCCGTGCGCTGCTACACGAAGAACGGTCAGGTGATCCGCATCGAAACGGACAACACTCAGCCCGACACCTTGGGCCCTCGCCAGATCCGCGCTTGCCAGCGCGGCCGCTCGATGCGTGAGCGCATCTACTCGCCCGATCGCCTGAAGTACCCCATGAAGCGCGTGGGCAAGCGCGGCGAGGGAAAATTCGGTTCATCGTGGAATCCTAGGAAAACCGCGAAAAACTTGACAGGCAGGCCAAAAACTGCCTTAGACCAAGGAAGAGAGAAGAAACCCAATGCAGGACTCTTTGTGCGATAAGGCGGAAGCGTTCGCCGCTTCGCTCTGACCACTTCCGCCTTACCGCAAGCGTAGTCCTGACCCTACGGCGTCAAGCGGCTTTCGCGGCATATCCTCCGCGCGCACCGCCTGCGGCGGCACGTGCTCGGTATTCCACGACCGCTTGACCCCGCTAGCGCCCGGCCCGTTCTCAGAAGAAAGGTGCGGAAATAGGTGACAAAAAACGGCGGTTCCCCTAAAGTTAAGTTTCCACCCAAAACCAAAGGAGCACCGCCGTGGCCCGCAGTCTACTTGAATCTCGCATTGCCTGTACCGCTGGAGACCGTTACTTTCTGGATTGTTATCCTGGCTTCAGACTGAGCAATTACGCTGCCGATGCGAATGACGAAACGCTTACTCTTGAGCTTGAACCGACGGGCTTGTGCGTGTGCCCCAAGTGCGGCGCGCGGTGCAAGGCCCATGGCTCCGTATTGCGCACGGTGAGAGACGCCCCCAAGGACGGCTACCCCAATGTGTTCCTGCGCTTGCGCGCACGGCAGGTGCAGTGCCCGTGCGGATGCCGCCGCATGGAGGTCATCCCCTGGCTTGACCAGCACGCCCGCGTGACCAACAGGCTCATGGCCATTGTTCAGGCTGACCTGCGTGAAGGCAGCACCATCAAAGCCGTTGCCAAGCGCTACGGACTCGATTGGTCCACCGTGCGTCTGCTGGACAAGCGCCAGCTGGACTACTGCTTCAGCTCCATTGAGCTACAAGGCATCAAGCACCTGATCATGGACGAGTTCGCCATCCACAAAGGGCAGAACTACGCCACCATCGTCATGGATGCTGAAACGCACCGCGCCATATGGGTTGGCAGAGGCCGCGGCGGCAAGGATGTGCGTCCCTTCTTCGAGGCATTGAAGGAGCATGGCGTGGCTGACAAGATCCTCTCTGTCTCGATGGACATGAACGCCTGCTTCCCCTCGATTGTGAAGGAGTACTGCCCCAAGGCCGTCGTGCTCTATGACCTCTTCCACGTCCTGCAGCTCTTCACTCGCGAGGTGCTCGTGCCCGCGAAGAAACGGTGCCAACAAGACGTCTTGGCACGCCTCGCTGCGTTGGATACTCCAAAGGGCACGACGGAGCCGCTGTCGCCTGAGGAGCTACAGCGCAACGCTGTGTTGCGCGCCCAGCTCAAGGAGGAGAAGGCGCTGTACACGTCTTCTCAGTGGATTTTAGTTCGCACGTACGACACTCTCGATAACGATGATTACGAGAAGCTCGAGAAACTTAGAAAAATCAACCAGCTGCTGTCAGATCTCTATCCCATCGCCGACCTTCTTCGCAACCTCTGGCGCGAGAAGAACATGTGCGAAGCGATCGAGCTGATTGAGCGCATCCGCGCACTCTGCTTGCAGATCGCCCGCACCCACAAGTTCGAGCCTGCACGCTCCTTCGCCAAGATGCTCAAGCGCCGCTTTGACGGCATCATTCATTGCGGCCGCTATGGCTATGGTTCCGGCCCTCTCGAGGGCGCCAACAACGCCATCAAGGTGCTCAAGCGGGATGCCTACGGCTATCGTGACTTTGAGTACTTCAAAAAGAAGGTTTTGGCGAGACTACCCGGCAACTCGCCCACTCGAGGCAGCATCCGCTTCGGCATGCTGCGCAGGACTACGGCCGTCACAAAGGCGGGGGTTTTGAGGTGTTGTTTTCCTACAAATCCACGATGAGCCGTCAAGCTAAAAAAATCCCGAAAGTCTCGCAACCCCTACAAACAGCTTACTGACGAAGAAGCTGCAATTGTGAGCCGGAGCGATGCAATCATCTGCTCTTCGCTGGATACGCTCCATCCTGACAAATTGCTGGATCTGAGCCGCTACGTTCCTTACGAGCGCATCGAACCTCACTTGAGACATGGCCTTCTTGCGGAATCCATTTTCCAAAAACAGCTCAAACTCGACGAAGTGAAGTATGACGATCTTCGCAGGCCCAAACGCCAAGAACTCAGGCAGCGAGCCTCTGTTCAGGCCTACGTTGACCTTGTCCGTGATGGAGTTTTCGATGCCTCTGTACTTGCTCCACTTGGTGACAACCTTCCGGCTCCTTCCACAGAAAGTTCTCGTGGCCGCCCTTCTAACGAGCTTAAAACTATGTTTCGCCTCGTGCTGTTGGGATGCCGTTTTCGCCTTTCAGATCAAAGTTTGTACGAGTGGGCTTGCGAAAGCCCCACTGTTCGCCGTTTTGTTGGCATTACGGATATCAGGCATATTCCGTCCCCCAAGACCATCTGGTCTTACCGCGATGCATGGGCTCAGCACAATTCTCTGCGAAAAGTTTTCGATGAGTCGCTTCAATTTTGCCTTGATCTTTTACCAGATATCAGCTCCCAGATTGGAAAATGCAGCATTGTTGACGGAACCTTCGTTGACGCCCCTAAGCGCCACGTATCTGCTGCCGTCCATCAGCAGATCATTGACGGCGTCGATCCGGTAGATATCTTTGAAAATCCTGCAGAAAGACGCCAGCGAGATGTGGATGCTCGCCATACCAAGAAGAACAACTTGCCGTACTTCGGATACAAGACGCACACCAAGGCTTGCATGGTTTCTAAGCTGATCACCGATCTCTTCGTCACAGCAGCCAATGTGCACGATTCACAAGCCGTTGACAAGCTCATCACCAGCGCAGACAAGGGCACCATGGTTCTTGGTGACTCCGCCTACAACGGACAGAAGCAGCGTGACTACGTTGAAAGTGTTGGTGCTGAGCCGTTGTTCATGGAAAATCCAACTGTAATCAAAAAATTACTTGACGATCCTTTCGAACTTTTTCAGAGAAAGGGGTCCCCTAAGAACCTTGACTACAGCGAAAAGAAACTCGAAGACCAGCTGATCGACAATCTTCAGAGCTTTCTCCTCGAACTCGGCAAAGGATTCTCTTTTGTCGGCCGGCAGTATCGAATCAGCACCGAAACCACGCACTACTACATTGATCTCGTCTTCTACAACTACATTTTGAAGTGCTTCGTTCTCATCGACCTGAAAGCCGCCAAGCTGACGCATCAGGACATCGGGCAGATGGACATGTACCGCCGTCTTTTCGATGATTTGAAGAAAGCCGACGACGACAATCC
>CAVIES010000168.1:0-3734 GCA_963641675.1 Anaerovoracaceae bacterium | reverse complement strand
CCCTTGCCCCCATCAAGCTTCAGAAGAAGAGCAAGGAGGAGGCCACCAAGAACGCCATGGAGGCGCTTAAGCGCGTCGGACTTGAGGCCAAGGCTGGGGAGTACCCGCAGAACCTCTCCGGCGGCCAGCAACAGCGCGTCGCCATCGCCCGCGCCCTCTGCACCAAGCAGCCGATCATCCTGTTCGACGAGCCCACGAGCGCCCTTGACCCCGAGATGGTCCAGGAGGTGCTGAACGTCATGGTCGAGCTCGCGCACGAGAACATCACCATGATGTGCGTCACCCACGAGATGGGCTTTGCCCGCGAGGTCGCCGACCGCGTCATCTTCGTCGAGGACGGCGTCATCATCGAGGAGGGCACGCCCGAGCACTTCTTCGAGAACCCGCAGAACGAGCGCACCAAGCTCTTCCTCTCCAAGATCCTGCGCTAGCACCCACCCGCGCTTTCGCCCGCGCAAGCGGGCTTGCGATGGTCACAAGGCCCACTAGCTCGTATTTAACGGTCGTACCACAGAAAGGGGTACCCCTCATGAAGAACCTCTCCCGTCGCCAGTTCGTCGGCGCCCTCGGCGCCACCGCTGCCGTTGCCGGCCTCGGCCTCGTTGGCTGCGGCGGATCCAGCGACTCCTCCGACTCCTCCTCCGAGTCCAAGGTCGAGACCATCAAGGCCCGCGGCAAGCTTGCCTGCGGCGTCAAGAAGGACGTCGTCGGCTACGGCCTGCTCGACACCGCCACCGGCAAGTACGAGGGCATGGAGATCGACCTCTGCTACCAGGTCGCTGCCAAGGTCTTCGACGTCACCTACGAGGAGGCCAAGGACCAGGACCTCGTCGAGTTCACCGACGTCACGCCCAAGACGCGCGGCCCGCTCATCGACAACGACACGCTCGACATGATTTGCGCCACCTACACCATCACCGACGAGCGCAAGGAGAGCTGGGACTTCACCGACCCCTACCGCACCGACCACGTCGGCATCCTGATCAAGAAGGGCTCCATGAGTTCCATGGCCGACCTCGACGGCAAGCACATCGGCGTTTCCCAGGGCTCCACCACCAAGGACGCCATCACGCAGATGCTCTCCGACAACGGCATCTCCGCTACGCCCGAGTTTGACGAGTACCCCGATTACCCGTCCATCAACTCCGCCCTCGACGCCGGCCAGATCGACGCCTTCGCCATGGACCGCTCCACGCTGAAGACCTACACCACCGACGACAAGGAGCTCCTGCAGCCCGAGATCGAGTTCGGTGCCCAGGACTACGGCATCGCCACCAAGAAGGACTCCGACTTCTCCGACGTCACCGAGGAGGTCGTCAAGGAGGTCACCTCCAACGGCTGGATCGACGAGGAGATCGAGACCTGGGGTCTGCTCTAAGCGTTAGCCTCGCGGCCGACTAGCTTGGTCGCTCTGCGGCCGCCCGGGTACGTGAGTCTCGGGCGGCCGGTCTGTTATTCCACCTGAAAGGGAACGAGATGCTTGAAGGATTGCTGGATGCGAGGCGCTGGTCTCTGACCTTTGCCGAGCTCGGCTCTATGTGGGAGGGCTTTGGGCTGACGCTCAAGGTCGTGCTCGCCGGGCTTTTGCTTTCGCTCGTGCTTGGCACGCTGCTCGGCGTGTTCTCAACCACGCGCTCCCGCGTGCTGCGCGCCGTGAGCCGCGTGTACGTCGAGTTCTTCCAGAACACCCCGCTGCCGGTGCAGGTGTTCTTCATGTACATGGCCGGGCCTAAGATTCTCCAGGCCATCATGCACACCGATAGCCCCGTGCGCACCTCCGCCTTCGCGCTCGGCGTACTCGGGGTGGGCCTCTACCACGCGGCCTACATCTCCGAGGTCATCCGCACGGGCATCGAGAGCGTGCCGCGCGGCCAGATGGAGGCTGCACTCTCGCAGGGTTTCTCCCGCGTGCAGGCCTACGCCTACATCATCCTTCCGCAGACGTTCAAGGTGATCCTGCCGCCGCTCTGCAACCAGGCGCTCAACCTCGTTAAGAACACCTCGGTGCTTGCGCTCATCGCCGGCGGCGACCTCATGTACAACGCCGACAACTTCGTCTCGACCTATGGCTATCTCCAGGGCTACATCATGGCCTGCGTGTTGTACTTCATCATCTGCTTCCCGCTGGCGCTGCTCGTCCAGTGGCTCGAGGCCCGCTCCAAGAAGCGCCCGCGCGCCAAGGTCATTCCCGGTATCACCGACGTTGCAGAGGAGGCGTAGGACATGGAACTCTTTACCCCCGAAAACATCGGCTTCATGCTCGGTGGCTTTGGCAAGACGCTTGAGATTTCGTTCCTTGCCATCATCTTCTCTCTCGTCATCGGCACCGTGCTGGCCATGCTCAAGTCCTATGCGCCCAAGCCCGTGCGCCTCATCGTGAGCGCCTACATCGAGCTCTTCCGCTGCACGCCTAACCTGCTCTGGATCCTCTTCATCTACTTCACCGTGAAGGGCAACGACGTCTTCATCTCCACGCTGGCCTTCACGATCTTCACCTCCGCCGTCATGGCAGAGATCGTCCGCGGCGGCCTCAACGCCATCCCGGTCAGCCAGTTCGAGGCCGCTCGCTCCCAGGGCTTCGGCTTCTTCCAGACGATGGCCTACATCATCCTGCCGCAGTGCTTCAAGACGATCATCCCGGCTCTCTTTAGCCAGTGCACCACCGTCATCAAGGACAGCTCGTACCTTGCCGGCATCAACGTGGCCGAGTTCATGTACTGCTCCAAGGTCGTTATGGCCAAGACCACGAGCCTGAACGACGTGCTTCTGGTTTACGGCTTCGTCTTCCTGCTGTACTTTGTCCTTAACTTCGGCATCTCGCTCATCGTGCGCGCCTACCAGCGTCGCGCCGTGGCGGCTTAAGGAGAGACCATGGCTGAGCTTCCCGTAGAGACAAGTACCGACACCAGCACCTTCCCGGTGGTCATCGCCATCGCGCGCGACTTCGGCGCCGAGGGTCACGAGATCGGCAAGCTCCTTTCCACCGAGCTTGGCATACCGCTCTACGACAACGAGGTGCTCGTCCGTGCCTCGCTTCGTGCCGGCGTCACCACCGACGAGATCGCCGCTTACGACGAGAGCCTCGCGGCAGAGATTTCGGCCTTCCTGCCCGACCGCGTCGATGCGCGCTCGGTGGCCGATAAGCTCTTCAAGCAGATGGAGGGCGTCATCCGCGACCTTGGCTCCACCGAGAGCTGCATCATCGAGGGGCGTCTTTCCGACTACATTCTGCGCGACAACCCCAACCTCATCAGCGTGCTCGTGACGGCGCCGCTCGAGTATCGCACCGAGATCGTTCGTTCCAAGCGAGGTCTCACTGAGAAGAAGGCAAAGAAGCTTGTGAAGCGCATGCAGCGCGCTCGCGAGCTCTTCTACAAGCGCTATTCCAACGGCAAGTGGAGCCTTCATGAGGGTAAGGACGTCGTCGTCAACCGCGAGTGCTTCGGCCGTCAGGGCTGCTGCGACATCATTGCCGCGGCGTATCGCACCAAGCTCGCCGCGGTCGAGCGCGCCCGTGCCACCGAGGCCGCTTCTGAGCCCGTTTCGGAGGACGAGCACGTCGGAGACTAACCAAGCCAAGCTAATCTGATTTGCCACGGCCGGCAGGGGAGACCCCGCCGGCCGTTTGCCTATGGGCTCGTGTGGTAGCTGTGGGGAGCGGGTATAGAGGGTAAAATCAGATAGCTAATACTGCGCATCGCGCTGTCTCTATGACCGGGAGCCACATGGCCGAG
>CAVIES010000167.1:0-3819 GCA_963641675.1 Anaerovoracaceae bacterium | reverse complement strand
AACGTCACGGACGAAAACGGCCGCGTAAGCGGCGCTCGGTTCGACATCGCGTTCTTCAAGGCCACGGTGTAGACGGTTACGAGACGCCCGAGTGAGCACGACGCCCGCGTGAGCGCGACGCCCGCCAAAATGACTATCCCGTCACTCAGCCGTCAGCCCAGCGCCACCCGGCACGGCCACGATAGACCCCGACGAGAAAACCGGGCGCCTCCGCGCCCCTCCAGGAAGGAACCCCATGGACATCCTCTCCGCAGAGCACCTCACCAAGGTCTACGGCACCGGCGACGCCGCCGTCCGCGCGCTGGACGACGTATCTCTCAGCATCGCCGCCGGCGAGTTCGTGGCCATCATCGGCTCCTCGGGCTCGGGCAAGTCGACCCTCATGCACCTCTTGGGCGGCGTCGACCGCCCCACCTCGGGCACCGTGCGCGTCAACGGCGAGGACGTCTTTGCCCGCAACAACGAGCAGCTGGCAGTCTTCCGTCGCCGCGAGGTCGGTCTTGTATATCAGTTCTTTAACCTTATCCCCGTGCTGGACGTAGTGGAGAACATGACGCTGCCCGTTCTTCTCGACGGCCGCCGCGTCAACCAGGAACGCCTGGACATGCTACTCGATGCCCTGTCCCTCCGCGGCCGCGAGAAGCACCTGCCCAACCAGCTCTCCGGCGGCCAGCAGCAGCGCGTTGCCATCGGCCGCGCCCTCATGAACGCGCCGGCCATCTTGCTTGCCGACGAGCCCACGGGCAACCTCGACTCCAAGAACTCCGCCGAGATCATGAGCCTGTTGCGCGCGTCCAACCGCCAGATGGGCCAGGCGCTCGTCATCATCACGCACGACGAGGACATCGCGCTCACGGCCGACCGCGTCATCACCATCGAGGACGGCCACATCACCTCCGACGAGCGTCGCGGCGGCAAGAGCTTCGTGACCATCGCGGACAAGCACGCCGCAGCCGCCGTTGCCCCCGTCACCCAGGAGGCGTAGCCATGGGAATCATCGGTAGCTTCACCCTGCGCAACCTGCGCAAAAACCGCGCGCGCAGCATCGTCTCCATCATCGGCATCGCGCTCTCCTGCGCGCTCGTCACCGCCATCTTCACCACCGTCACCTCCATCCAGGGCGCCATCGTCCAGCGCGAGCTCGAGCTAAGCGGCAGCTGGGAGGTCTCCTTCTCCGGCCTCTCTGCCGACGCCGCAGCCGACCTCGCCAGCGACAAGAGCGTCCGCAACGCCGCCGTGGGCTACGAGGTGGGCTGCGTCGCCAACGACGAAACCGGCTACTCCTACCTCGCCGTCAGGTCCCTCCCCGAGAAGACCGCAGGGTCCACGGGCGCCTTCTGCACCCGCGGGTCGGGCGCCACCGCGCTTGCCACCATCCCCGAGCTCAAGGCTGGCCGCCTCCCGGAGGCAGCAGGCGAGATCGCGCTGCCCGAGGCACTTGTCGATGCGCTGGCCTACGCCCCCGGCGTCACCTGCAGCGCCGACACCATCGAGCTCGGCAGCACCGTCACACTTGCGCTCAGCGCAAACGGCAGCGCGGACGCAGGCACTGACGCCGCCGCGCAAAGCCGCAGCTACACTGTGGTTGGCATCATCTCCAGCCAGGGCGCGAACAGCGCGGGCGAAATCTGCGGCGTCTCGTACGGCACGGTCGCCCTTGTCGCTGCCGAAGACGCAGCCGAGGCCGGCGCCGGCGCAACCGCCTACGCCCTTGTCGAGACAAACCTCTCCTCCTACAGCCAGATCTCTGCCTGGGCAGACGGCATCACCGAGTCCGGCGCCACCCTGCACACGGATCTCCTCCGCGACAAGGGCATGACGCCCGACCGCACCCTCCACCCCCTCTACGGCACCTTGTGGGCGTTTGCCGGCATTTTGGTTGCAATCGTGATGATTGCGTCCGTCTCGCTCGTCTATACGTCGTTTGCCATCTCGGTCACCGAGCGCACCCGTCAGCTGGGGCTTCTCTCCGGCATCGGTGCCAGCGCCCGCCAGCTGCGCCGCTCCGTCATCGGCGAGGCGCTCATGCTTGGGGCCGTCGGCATTCCTGCGGGCATCGCGCTTGGCCTCGGCGGCACCGCCATCACCCTTGTGGTCGCGCAGCCCCTGTTTGCCTCCATCGTCAGCGCAACCAGCTTCAACCTTTGCGTGGACTGGCGCGTCTTGCTTCTGGCTATGGCGGTCTCCCTTGTCACGCTGCTGATTTCCGCCTCAGTCCCCGCCTTGCGCGCGAGCCGTGTGAGCGCCGTAGACACCATGCGCCAGGCCAACGCCGTGCGCGTCCGCAAGCACCGCGGGCGCATCGGCGGGCGCGTGGCCCAAGCGCTCTTTGGCGTACCCGGCCTCGTGGCGCACCGCAATCTCACGCGGTCGAGCTCGCGAAGCCGTGTCGTGGTGGCGTCGCTTGCCGTCTCGGTGATGCTCGTTGTTACCTGCGGCTGCATCGACGCCTACGTGGCACCCGTGATAGACGTGGCCGCGACGGGCAACTACCCCGAAGGCACAAGCATCGTCTGCGGCCTCTACTCAACCGAGAAGGATGCGCCCACATCGGACTTCATCGGCGCCTACACGGAGCTTGTCTCCAAGGCAGCCAAGGTCGAGGGCGTGACCGCGCAGACGGGCTATGTCTACGCGAGCGTCTCCGCAACGCTCCCCGAGTCCATGGTCAGTGCCGACGCCCAGCCGTTCCTCTCAACCACCGACGATGGCACGACCAGCCTCAGCATCTGCTACATCAACGACTCCGAGTGGCGCTCCTACGTACAGGAGCTCGGCCTTAGCGAGGCTCAGTACTGCAACAGCGAGGCTCCTCTCGCCATTGGAGTAAGTACGCTTACTGGCGGAATAGATGACCGCTACGTCACGCTGGACAACGCACTCTCCGCGGGCACTGTAACGCTGCATTCCACAAACGACGCCCAGGTCGGCGGCACGCAGAACCTTGAGGTCGGCACCGTTGCCAGCGAGCTGCCCGACGCCCTCACCGGCAGCGGCGTCACCGCAAGCTTCCCGGCCGTCATCCTGCCCGTAAGCGCCATCGGCTCCACCGCGGGTGCAACCGGCAAGACCAGCTGCCTTACCGCCGATGGCGCCAATCTCTACGTCTCCGCCGACGACGACGTTGCCGCAGCCAAGGAGCTGTGCTCCATTGCCGCCAAGCTTAGCGACAGCAGCCAGAACATGAGTACCTACGTCGAGAACATCGCCGAGAACGCGCGCTCCAGCGTGAACGTCGCCGGGCTCATTCGCCTTCTCGTCGCACTCTTCAGCATCATCACGATGCTCATCGCCCTGGCCAACGTGTTCAACACCCTCACCAACTCGATCATCCTTCGCACGCGCGAGTTCGCCATGCTCAGAAGCATCGGCATGGGCGACGCCGCCTTCCGCCGGATGATGCTCTACGAGTGCGCAAGCTACGCCCTGCGCGGCCTGGTCTTTGGCCTGGCACTTGCCCTAGGCGTCTCCTGGCTCATGCGGCGGTCCATGTCCGGCTCCTTCGCCGGCCTAGCACTGGCAATGCCGCTTCCCTATGTACTTGCGGCCGTCGCCGGCACTGCGGTGGTACTTTTGGTCTCCGCAGTCTACGCTCTGCACCGCAGCAACGCCCAAAACGTCGTCGAGGCGCTGCGAACCGACACCCTGTAGCGGGTTTCACCGAGCATTTTGCGGCCCCGGAGTAAGCAAGACTCCTAAGCGCCAGAAGAAATGCCAACAACGAAACGAGGCCGGAAGCGCTTGGCTTCCGGCCTCGGAACTTTTGGTCGCGGGGGCAGGATTTGAACCTACGACCTTCGGGTTATGAGCCCGACGAGC
>CAVIES010000166.1:0-3900 GCA_963641675.1 Anaerovoracaceae bacterium | reverse complement strand
CGACGGGCACATGCTCTTCGGCATGATGGGCAAGAACTGCCGTACTACCATCGTAAACGGCAAGGTGCTCTACAAGGACCGCGAGTTCGTGGCCTTTGACGAGGAGCGCATCAACGCCTGGACGCTCGAGCAAAGCAAGAAGCTCTGGGGCGACCTGAACCACCGCACGTACTAGTTCTCCTTCGGGCTGCCCTATGGGAGGGCGGTCCGTGGGCGCGTGGCCGAGACGCCACGCGCAACCAGGCCGGGGCCGGGGAGCCCCTAAGCCTGGCAGGCGGCCTCCGCGGGGCCGCCCGCACCAAGGGTGCGACATCCACAGGCGCCGCCGCGCGGTCTCGGCGGTGCAGGAGAGGAGCTCACATATGAGCGACATCATGAGGCCGATCCCGTTCGCGCAGCTTATGGACTGGATCCTCACCGAGCACGAAGAGCACGCAAGCATCTTCGGCATCCGCAAGATCGTGGTGCACGAGGGCGGCGCCGAGCCCATCTTCAACGAGAAGATCGAGGCCCCGTTCGGCCCCGCTGCCGGCCCCAACAGCCAGCTCGCGCAGAACATCGTCGCCTCCTACGTGGCGGGCGCGCGCTTCTTCGAGCTCAAGACCGTGCAGGTCATGGACGGCGCGGAGCTTTCCGCCTGCGTTAACAAGCCCTGCATTGTGGCGGAGGACGAGTGCTACAACTGCGAGTGGTCCACCGAGCTCGAGGTGGGCCAGGCGCGCGACGAGTACGTCAAGGCCTGGTGGGCCTGCAAGCTGCTCGCGGCCGAGCTCGGCCTCGGCAGCCCGGACGGCTTCGTCTTCAACATGAGCGTGGGCTATGACCTCGAGGGCATCAAGAGCGAGAAGGTCGACGGCTTCATCGAGAGCATGAAGGACGCGAGCGCAACGCCCGTCTGGGCCGAGTGCCGCGAGTGGGCGCTTGCCAACCTCGGCCGCTTCTCCCACGTTGACGCCGCCTTCGTCGAGGGCGTGAGCCCGCGCGTCTCCGGCTCCGTCACCGAGTCCACCCTCCACGGCTGCCCGCCGGCAGAGATCGAGCGCATCGCCACCTATCTCATCACCGAGAAGGGCCTCAACTGCTACATCAAGTGCAACCCGACGCTTCTGGGCTACGACTACGCCCGCGAGCGCCTGAACTCCCTCGGCTTTGACTACGTGGCCTTTGACGACAAACACTTCCGCGAGGATCTGCAGTGGGAAGACGCCGTGCCGATGTTCCGCCGTCTCATGGCGCTGGCGGCCGAGCGCGGCCTCGCCTTTGGCGTGAAGCTCACGAACACCTTCCCGGTTGACGTCACGCGCAAGGAGCTGCCGAGCGAGGAGATGTACATGAGCGGCCGCTCGCTCTTCCCGCTCACCATCCACGTGGCCGAGAAGATCAGCGCCGAGTTTGAGGGCAAGCTTCGCATCAGCTACTCCGGCGGCGCCGACGCCGCAAACATCGCAGATATCTATGCGGCCGGCATCTGGCCAATCACCATGGCGACCACCGTGCTCAAGCCCGGCGGCTACGAGCGCTTCAGCCAGATCGCGGGCATCCTCGCTGGCGTGCCGCGCAAGGACGACGTGGACGTGGAGGCCGTGGCCGAGCTCGACGAGGCCGCGGGCGCAAGTCCCCTCTACAAGAAGCCCGTGAAGCCGGCAAAGCCCCACAAGATGGAGGCTCCGCTGCCGCTCACCAGCTGCTTTACGGCTCCCTGCCGCTCCGGTTGCCCCATCCAACAAGACATTCCGGCCTATCTCCACAAGGTGGACGAGGGCGACTTCGCCGGCGCCCTGCGCGTGGTGCTGGAGAGGAACGCCCTGCCGCACATCACGGGCAACCTCTGCCCGCACCCCTGCGGCGCCAAGTGCGAGCGCGCCTTCTACGAGCCCGAGGGCGCGCAGATTCGCGCCAGCAAGCTCGCTGCGGCCCGTGGCGGCTTTGACGAGGTGCTGGCCGAGCTCACGGCTGCGGCACCCGAGCCCACCGCCGCTGCCGCCGGCAAGAAGGTCGCCGTTGTGGACGGCGGCCCGGCCGGCCTCGCCTGCGCTTTCTTCCTCACGCGCGCAGGCGCCGAGGTCACCGTCATCGAGCGCACCGGGCGGCTCGGTGGCGTCGCGCGCCACGTCATTCCCGAGTTCCGCATCAGCCACGAGGACATCGACGCCGACGAGAGGCTCTGCCTCGCCTTTGGCGCAAAGGTCGAGCTCAACCGCGAGGTAACGAGCGTGGCCGAGCTCACGGCCGAGGGCTACACCGACGTCGTCGTCTGCGTGGGCGCCTGGGCGCCCGGGCACGTGGGCCTGGAGTTTGGCGAGGAGACGGACGTGCTCGAGTTCCTGGCCGCCGCCAAGGCCGGCGAGGACCTCACCCACCTCGGCAGCGATGTCGTGATCGTGGGCGCGGGCAACACCGCCATGGACGCCGCTCGCGTGGCCAAGCGCCTGCCGGGAGTTGAGAACGTGCGCATCGTCTACCGCCGCACCAAGCGCTACATGCCGGCGGACGAGGATGAGCTCCGCGAGGCGATGGCCGACGGCGTCGAGTTCTGCGAGCTCCTCGCCCCCAAGGGCGTGGCCGACGGCGTCCTCACCTGCGAGCGCATGGAGCTTGGCGAGGCCGATGAGAGCGGCCGCCAGAAGCCCGTCGCCACCGGCGAGCTCGTTGAGGTGCCCGCCACCGCCGTCATCTGCGCGGTGGGCGAGCACATCGAGGGCGGGCTCTACGCCTCCGCCGGCGTTTCGCTGGACGCTAAGGGTCGCCCGGCGGGCACCGCCACCGGCGTTGCCCACGTCTGGGCTGCCGGCGACTGCCGCCGCGGGCCCGCGACCTTCGTCGCCGCCATCGCCGACGCCCAGGCCGTTGCCCGCGACCTCGCGGGTGCCGACTTCAACGCCTACGCCGCCGCAAACGCCGCGGCCACGCCCGATGAGTGCTACGAGCGCAAGGGCACGCTCTCCACGCCCGCCGCGCCGCTTTCGCACTCCCGCTGCCTGGGATGCGCCAGCGTCTGCGAGGCCTGCTGCGACGTCTGCCCCAACCGCGCCAACGTCTCCATCACCGTGCCGGGCCTTGCCCAGCACCAGGTGGTGCACGTCGACGGCATGTGCAACGAGTGCGGCAACTGCGCCGTCTTCTGCCCGTGGGAGGGTGCGCCCTACAAGAACAAGCTCACCCTCTTCTGGAGCGCTGAGGACATGGGCGCCTCAGAGAACCTCGGCTTCCTGCCGCAGGCAGACGGCACGTTCCTCGTCCGCCTGGCCGCAGGCACCGCGGCCTATGACGTCGACGACGCCGGCTGCGGCCTTCCCGAGGAGGTGCGCCTGACCATCCAGGCCGTGCGCGACTCCTACGGCTACCTGCTAGCCAAGTAAACCAGCCGCCGGGGCGGGTCGCGCGCTCGCCCCGGCAACACGGCTGGTGCCGGCACCAAGGCGCCCGCCCTGGGCCACGAGCCCCAAGCGGGCGCAGCCGGGAGCTCCACCAGCACCACCGCTCCGCGCAAAGCTCCACCAAACTATCCACGTCATTGCAGGTCAGAGGTCATAGGCAACATATGGCATACGACAAGCAAAAATACGATCACGCCAAGGCGCCCGAGCGCCCGGACAAGCCAAAGAAGGTGCGGAAGGCGCGCCCCAAGGCCATCGTCTTCTGCAACGGCGGCTGCACCGAGGTTGGCATCTGCAAGACAGGCTGCGTTGGCTGCGGCACCTGCGCCACCGTCTGCCGCAAGGGCGCCATCGTCGTGAGCCCGGCGGGCTTCGCGCACGTGAACCAAGACCTCTGCATCGGCTGCGGCCTCTGCGCCAGGGAGTGCCCGCAGCAGGTCATCAAGCTCATCGAGCCGCGCTTTAACATCACCGCGCGCTGCTCAAACGAGAGCCCAGGCGTCGCGGTGAGGCAGATCTGCGC
>CAVIES010000165.1:0-3919 GCA_963641675.1 Anaerovoracaceae bacterium | reverse complement strand
CGTCAATACTGTAAGGTCCACTTTCCTGCATATACGCTACGATAACGTAGTTGTGACAAATGCGTGGCTCGGCTTGAGCGGCCGAAGAATATGGACTCCCAAAAATGCAGGACGAAACGCAGCAGAACGAAGCGAACCTCGCCAACACCGCCGAAGCCTTCCCCGTCATCTCCCCCGAGCCCGGCTCCGATGACGCCTTCGCCGGCTTCGATACCATCTCGGCCCCTTCCTCCGAACCCGGCGCGCCCAAGCACGCCGCTCCTTCCAACAAGGGCAACGGCAAGGGCAAGAAGGTTGCCCTCATCGTCATCGGCGTGATCGTCGGCCTTGTCGTCCTGGTCTATCTCGCTGGCTTTGCAGCGTTCTCATTCATGTTCATGCCCAACACCACGCTCGATGGTCAGGACATTTCCCTTACGCTCGCGACCGACGTCGCCTCTGCGCTGGAGACCAAGGCAGCCAACTACGAGGCCAAGGTCACCGGCGACGGCATCGAGCTCACCCTCAAGAGCGCAGACGTCGACCTCTCCTTTGACGAGGACGCCTACGCCAAGAGCATCATCTCCCAGCAGCATGCCTGGTCCTGGCCGCTCCACATAGCCGAGAGCCACGTGATCGAGGCCGACGCCGGCGCCACCGCCAGCGAGGACAAGGTAAAGACTGCCCTTCAGAGTGCGGTGGATGAGGTCAACAAGGACGCCACCCAGCCCACGAACGCCACCATCGCCTTCTCCGAGACGACGAACCAGTATGAGGTGGTTGCCGAGAAGCTCGGCACCGCCGTCGACCTGGAAGCCACCGTGGCGAAGGTCACCGAGGAGCTCGCCGGCATGCCTGCCACCATCGAGCTTGACGACTCGTGCCTCGTGCAGGCAACCGTCACCTCCGAGGAACCGAACCTGGCCACGGCTGCCGAGAACGCTAACCGCTATCTCGCGGCCGATATCCCGCTCACGCTCTCCGGCCAGGCCGCGGGCGAGGTCACGCGCGCCCAGATCTCCACCTGGATCACGCTCGACGACAGCCTCAACGCCACGCTCGACGAGGCGAAGCTCAAGGAGTGGCTTGCCTCTGAGGTGGCCGCCAAGTACGACACGAAGGGTGCCGCGAGGTCCTATACGCGCGCAGACGGCAAGCAGGTGACCGTCCCCGCCGGTTCCAGCAACTGGGACAGCCTCTATGGCACGACGGTCGACCAGGATTCGCTCTGCGCCTCCATCAAAGCCGCCGTCGAGGCGGGCTCCACGGATTCCATCGAGATTCCCACAACCAGCTCCGCCAACCAGGCTGCCGACTCCGGCCTTAGGGACTGGGGCAACCGCTACATCGACGTCGATCTTACCGAACAGCACGTGCGCCTCTATGACGACTCGGGGTCCATCATCTGGGAGTCTGACTGCGTCACCGGCAACACCTCGCAGGGCCACAACACCCCAGAGGGTGTCTATTACCTGAACGGCAACCGCGCCACCGGCGACGTCGAGCTGCGCGGCGCCACCGACCCCACCACGGGCCAGCCCGAGTACATCAGCCACGTCACGTACTGGATGCCCTTCATCGGCAACTCCTACGCGTTCCACGACGCGAGCTGGCGCAGCAACTTCGGCGGCACCATCTACCAGTACGGCGGCAGCCACGGCTGCGTCAACCTGCCTTCCTCCAAGGCCGCGGAGCTCTACAACCTCTGCAAGGTCGGCGACGTCGTGGTGGTCCACTACTAGCCTGAAGCGAATCTGTCCCGCTTGTTTGCGGTTTTCGCCCCCGCTTATGTTTTAAGCGGGGGCGCTTGGGTATCCTTGCCAAAGTTGCATGCGGGAAACCCCGCAAACCGAAGCAAGGATGAGGAATGGACAACAAGAAGAAGCGACAGTCGATGATCCTCTACGTGATCATCGCCATCGCCGCGATTGTCGCGATTCAGTCGGTGATCTACCCGAGCATCGAGCGCGCGACGGTGCAGGACGTCACCTACAGCGAGTTCGTAAACATGGTCGAGTCGGACGAGGTGAGTGAAGCCCAGCTCGACTCGAGCTCCGGCAAGATCACCTTCACCACCAAGAATGACGCGAACACCACCTATCGCGTGACGATGTGGCCCTACGACACGTCGCTCTCAGAGCTGTTGAGCAAACACAACGTCAACTACTCGGCGCAGGTCTCAGACTCCAGCTCGAGCATCTGGACTTACATCCTGCTCGTCTACGGCCTGCCGATACTCATCGCCGTCCTCGGTGGCATCTGGCTTAACCGTCGCATGAAGAAGGCCATGGGCGAGGACGGCCCCTCCATGAACTTCGGCGGCGGCTTCGGCATGGGCGGAGGCCTGGGCAAGAGCAACGCCAAGGAGGTCAAGGGCGAGGAGACCGGCGTCAAGTTCACCGACGTCGCCGGCCAGGACGAGGCCAAGGAGTCGCTGGAAGAGATCGTGAGCTTCCTCAAGCACCCCGAGAAGTACAACGAGATTGGTGCCCGCTGCCCGCGTGGCGCGCTTCTCGTCGGCCCTCCGGGCACCGGTAAGACCCTGCTCGCCAAGGCCGTCGCCGGCGAGGCCGGCGTGCCCTTCTTCCAGATTGCCGGCTCCGAGTTCGTTGAGATGTTCGTCGGCCGCGGCGCCGCCAAGGTGCGCGACCTCTTCAAGCAGGCCAAGGAGAAGGCGCCCTGCATCATCTTCATCGACGAGATCGACGCCGTGGGCAAGAAGCGCGATGGCTCGCTTAACTCCAACGACGAGCGCGAGCAGACGCTCAACCAGCTGCTTTCTGAGATGGACGGCTTCGACAACCAGAAGGGCATCGTGGTGCTTGCCGCCACGAACCGCCCCGAGTCGCTCGACCAGGCGCTGCTGCGCCCCGGCCGCTTCGACCGCCGCATCCCCGTTGAGCTTCCCGACCTTGCCGGCCGCGAGGCCATCCTCAACCTCCACGCCAACGACGTGAAGATGGAAAAGGGCATCGACCTTGGCGTCATCGCCCGCTCCACGCCCGGTGCCTCCGGCGCCGACCTCGCCAACATCATCAACGAGAGCGCCCTGCGTGCCGTTCGCTTCGGCCGCAAGCGCGTGACCCAGGAGGACCTCGTCGAGTCGGTCGACGTTGTCATCGCCGGCGAGAAGAAGAAGTCGACCGTCCTCTCCGAGCACGAGAAGGAGGTCGTCTCCTACCACGAGACAGGCCACGCCATCGTCGCGGCCACGCAGAAGGGCTCCGCCCCCGTCTCAAAGATCACCATCGTGCCGCGCACCTCTGGCGCTCTCGGCTTCACCATGCAGGTGGAGGAGGACGAGCACTTCCTCACCACCCGCGAGGAGGCCAAGAACAAGATCGCCGTCCTCTGCGGCGGCCGCGCGGCCGAGGAACTCATCTTTGGCGAGATGACCACGGGCGCCTCCAACGACATCGAGAAGGCCACGAGCATCGCGCGCGCCATGGTGACCCAGTACGGCATGAGCGACAAGTTCGGCATGGTCGCGCTCGGCCAGCAGCGCAACCGCTACCTTGGCGGTGGCTCCGAGCTCACTTGCTCAGAGGGCACTGCGCAGGAGATTGACGCCGAGGTCCAGCGCCTCGTGGAGGAGGGCCACCAGGCCGCCCTCGAGACGCTTAAGGCCCACCGCTTCAAGCTTCACGAGATCAGCCACTATCTCCAGAAGAAGGAGACCATCACGGGCGACGAGTTCATGAACATCTTCACCCGCGACGACGGCTTCGCGCCCACGCTCCCCAAGGTGGAGGAGTAGCGGCTGCGGGCGTGGCGCCCGCGCATATCTGTTCTGTCATTGAGGGCCTCGGGAGTTCCCGGGGCCCTCGTTTTTGGGATACTTAAGACAAAGGCAATGCGAGAGGGGAGGCGTTGATGGAAGAAGGCCGTTCTACCGAGGCCGGCACCACGGCTGAAAAGGGCTGCGTGCGAGACGTCGCCT
>CAVIES010000164.1:0-3968 GCA_963641675.1 Anaerovoracaceae bacterium | reverse complement strand
TTCGTTGGCGCGGATGCCGGCCACGTAGTCGGCCATCACGTAGCCGTGCTCCTTGGTGAGGGCATGCACCGCCTCGAGCACCACGGGGCCGCCGATCTCCTCGATCTCGGCGTCGGTGGCGTCGGTGTCTTCCAGAAGGTCGTGGAAGAAGGCCGTGATGACGTAGTCCTTGCCGTAGCCCCAGCGGTTAACGATGTCGGCCACCGTGGTGGGGTGGCAGATGTAGGGCATGCCGCCACGGCGCACCTGGCCCGCGTGCTTCTTGGTAGCAAACGCGAGCGCGCGCACGTAGAGCTCGCTTTCTGGCGTAGGTTTAGCCACTATTCGGCCTCCTCAGCCTGGAGCTTCTTGTAGGAGTCAATGAGGTAGCGGGCGCGACGGGCGCTGCGCATCTTGTCCTTGAGCGAGAGCGCGAGGAACTCCGCCACCTCGTCCTCGCCAAGGCCGCGGCGGCAGATCTCTGCGCGGCAGAGGTAGCGCAGGGCGACGGAGCTGGAGAGGACGTCGAGCTCGGCGCCCTCGAGCGTGCGCTCCACCATCTTGGTGGCCATCTGCTCGTTGTCGTCGAGCAGCTGCTGGAGCCCCCCGAGCGTGGTGATGCCGAGCCAGTGAAGCTGCTCGAGGTAGTTGCCGGGGTCGGTCTCCTCGATCTCTGCGCCGGCGATGGAGGCGATCTTCTCCAGGAAGGCGCGCATCTTGGTGTTCCTGCGGATGAACTCGCCGAGGGACACGCCAGAGAGCGCGACGTCATCGGCGTCGCCGGAGATGATGCGGCTGCGGACGTCCTCGGTGTAGTCGTTCATCATGTTGCGGGCGTGGACGAACTCGCTGTCTGCCACCTCGAGCAGTGCCGAGACGCGCGAGAAGGCGCGGGTCACCTCGCGCGGCACGCCGAACTCGTTCTTGTAGCCCATGTCGTGGTTGATGTCGCTCCACACGTGCTGGAGCGCGGTGCGGATCTGAATCTCGAAGCGCCACTTGCGGAGCTCCTCGGGGTAGCCCTCGGGCAGGCGGCAGATGCGGTGCAGCGACAGGTAGCCGAAGGTCTCGGCACCAATGAGCTCGCGCTTGTCGCTGGAGTTCTCCCAGTCGATGTCGAAGGCCTCCTCAACGGCGCGGCCCACGACGTCGATGTCGTCGGAGAAGTAGAGGATCACGCGGGCACCGAGGATATCGGTGAGGTCGCCAAGGGAGCTATACCAGTCGCCCTTGCGGACGAGCTTGCCGGCGAGGCTCTTCTCCTCCTTGACGCGGTGCTGCGTGGCAAAGACGCGCGCGCCCGTGTCGGCGACGATCTTGTCGAGCATCTCTGCGACGATTTGCTCAATCTGGAGGAAGTCCTCGCGGCTCTTGCGGTACTCCTCGAGAATGAGGCGGTTCTTGAGCTCCATGTCGTCTCCCTTGAACGTGCCCAGAGCTATTGCATCCACCTCATATAGTAAGCGTCCGGCCGGACATTAAAACGTAAATTCCGGCGAACAAAATGCCCGGCAGGTGGAGACGCGCTTGCCCCGCGCCCGCCACGTCCACGCTGCGGTATCCTTATCAACTTGGATAAGCAAACACCTACGCTTTACGGAGCCAAACGCACATGGTCCTCAACATGCTCAAGGGCAAGATCCACCGCGCCACGGTCACCCAGGCCGAGCTCGACTACGTGGGCTCGATCACCATCGACCAAGACCTCATGGACGCCGCCGGCATCATCGAATACGAGAAGGTGCAGGTGGCAGACGTCGAGCGCGGCACGCGCCTGGAGACCTACGTCATCGCCGGCGAGGCCGGTAGCGGCGTCATCTGCCTGAACGGTGCCGCCGCCCACCTCGTGGACGTGGGCGACAAGGTCATCATCATGTGCTACGCCCAGATGACCCCCGAGGAGGCCGCCGCGCCCGAGAACGCGCCACGCGTCGTCTTCGTAGACGAGACCAACAAGCCCTCCCGCATCACACGCTACGAGAAGCACGGCCGCCTGGAGGACATGGCCTAGGCGCCACTCCCCAAGCCCGCGATAGGAGCCCCATGAGCGAGAACAACGACAACGCAACGGCCGAGAACGGCCTCGCAGAGAAGAACGTCATAGAGAGTGCGAGCGCCACCACCGCGAGCGACAACCAGACGGGTGCGGGCCCGGTGCTGCTCACCGCCGGCGTGCTCATCCTCATCTGCGCGCTTGGCATGTGGCTCATGCAGACGTTCTTCAGCGTCGGCGCCGAGATGGCCGACTACTACGGGGAGACGTACACCTACGAGGACTCCACGCTCGACGACTCCGGCTCGGGCTATGGCCTTTCCGACGAGGACGTCGAGGAGCTCGAGCGTCTGCTGGACGGCAGCGAGAGCTTGAGCAGCCTCGGTGCGAGCGACCTCTTGAGCGGCGAGGCGTTCGAGAACCTCACCCCGCGCTCCACGTACTAGGCCGCGGCGCCGCGCCTTGCCCGGGCCTTGTGCCCCAGCGCACGCGCAGCGCTCGCCCACATGCGCAAACCACGACCCGAAGGGACCTCCCATGAGCAAGGCCGATCAGCTCTTCTGTGCCATGTGCCAGGACATCATCGACAACGGCACCACCACCGAGGGCCAGAAGGTCCGCCCCAGGTGGGAGGACGGCACGCCCGCCTACACCATCAAGCAGTTTGGCGTGGTGAACCGCTACGACCTGCGCGAGGAGTTCCCCGCGCTCACCCTTCGCCGCACCGCGCTCAAGAGCGCCATGGACGAGATCCTCTGGATCTACCAGAAGAAGTCGAACAACATCAACGACCTCAACAGCCACATCTGGGACCAGTGGGCCGACGAGACGGGATCGATCGGCAAGGCCTACGGCTACCAGATCGGCCAGAAGAGCACCTACCCCGAGGGCGAGTTCGACCAGATGGACCGCGTGCTCTACGACCTCAAGAACACGCCCTTCAGCCGCCGCATCATGACGAACACCTACGTGTTCTCAGACCTCTCGGAGATGCACCTCTACCCCTGCGCCTACAGCGTCACCTACAACGTCACGCAGCGCGCCGGCGAGGACAAGCTCACGCTCAACATGATCCTCAACCAGAGGAGCCAGGACATCCTAGCCGCCAACAACTGGAACGTCTGCCAGTACGCCATCCTGCTCATGATGGTGGCCCAGAGCGTGGGCATGAACGTGGGCGAGCTCGTGCACGTCATCGCCGACGCCCACATCTACGACCGCCACGTGGACATCATCCGCGAGCTCATCGGCCGCGAGCAGTACGCCGCGCCCAAGGTGAGCCTCAACCCCGAGGTCACGAACTTCTACGACTTCACCACGAGCGACCTCATCGTCGAGGACTACAACCATGGCCCGCAGGTGAAGAACATCCCCATCGCCGTATAAGGTCCGCGCGGGCCTACGGCGAGCCATTTGGCGCTCATTCGTCGCTCACGTACTTAGTACGCCACGCTCCTCATTCGGGCCAACTGGCTTCGCCGTAGGTCCGCGCGCGGGCCTCTGGAGTACGCACTTTTAATCTGCTTGGAGGGTTTCATGACTCAGCTGAACGCGATCGTTGCCGTCTGCGACAACTGGGGCATTGGCCTCGGCGGTGGCATGGTGGTGGAGAACCGCGCCGACATGCGCCACTTCGTGCGCTGCACCAAGGGCCACACCGTGCTGATGGGCCGCAAGACCCTCGAGAGCTTCCCGGGCGGCAGGCCGCTCAAAGACCGCCGCAACGTCGTGCTCACGAGCGACGAGGGCTTTGAGCGCGAGGGCGTCGAGGTCGTGCACTCGCTCGAGGACGCGCTCTCTGTGGTCGCGGGTGACGACGAGGTCTGGGTCATCGGCGGCGGCCAGGTCTACAAGGCGCTGCTCCCCCACTGCGTGCGCGCTGTCATCACCAAGAACCACTGCGTGCGCGAATGCGACACGTTCTTCCCCAACCTCGACGCGGACAGCGACTGGCAGGCTGTGGAGACCGTGGGCACCGACGAGAACGGCGAGCCGC
>CAVIES010000163.1:0-4019 GCA_963641675.1 Anaerovoracaceae bacterium | reverse complement strand
CACCCTGCCGCACTTAGAGCACGGCTGGGGAATCTGCTTCCACTTGCGATGGGCGCCCATCGGCTTTTCGACCTCCACGTCAACTTCAGTTTCGCAGTCGGGGCAGACGAAGACAGCCCAACGGACCAAGTGTTCCACTTCCTCGGTGCCTCCACCAGCGACTTCTTCCAGCTGAGCGTCGGCAAGCGCCTCGGTAACCTTCTCGTTCTCGGCCATTCTGGGGTCCTTTCCCGCAGGGCTCATGCCCGAAACCAATAGGTTCACTTTCAGTTTACCCGCAGCGGCCGAGGCAATATCACGTTGTACCTGCAAGCGGCCGGCACCGTTCGCGACAGACGGCCCAGCGCCAAGGACGGCAGAGATCCCGCCCCGGCCATGGAGGCATTTGAACATCCTGCCAAACAGCAAGCAATCCGAGACTCTTCCAATGCGAGCATCCGCTGGCCCTCCTGACATATTTGAAGCCTGTGCCCGCGCCAGATAGCTTTCAAACGTTCAAACTGGCAAATTTCTAGGAATTGTTTGCGCTAAACAACTTCCGTCTGCGCCATCTGGCAAATTTCTAGCGATTGTTTGCGCTCAACGGGCTTCGCTTGGCCCAATGACAATTGATTTTTGCCTGCAATAGGGGTTAATTCGTACTTCCTCATACTTATAACGGGCCTAAAGGCCCGTCCCCAAGACCAAACAAAGCTCCCAAGCGCAAACAATCGCCACTTTTTTGCCATGCCACGCTCCGCGAACTTCCATGGGGACAACTCAAAGGCACGAACAAACTGGAAGCCCACAAATAATACGAACGCTTTACCGCCAGTCCCCACCCAACTTCAATCCCGGAATGATTTTGCTTCTTAGCATGCGCCTCTTGGTCGCATAGTCGCCAACGCTAATCCTTAGCCGCACGCCAAGTGATTTGCAGATATCAGACAGCAGGCTTTCAAATAGAACCGGATCGGCCAGATCTTCATACCAGACGTTAATGATTGTCCAACCAGAACCCACTAGCCCGTTTTGCCTTCTATCGTCTCTGGCAGATTGCTCGACCGCATGGTAAGCGCGGCCCTTGTATTCGAGGCCGACCTTATTCTCGGGAAACGCGAGGTCTATAAGCCGGGTATGCCCCGGCAGGGTAACCCGATAATTCATTACGGCTCCTCTGAGGCCACAACCGCCAAGTTTCGTCGGGAACGCAACCAGAGCAGCAAGCACGGTCTCCATGGGAGAGTTGGAGCCATCGAGCATATATGCCAGTGCTCGCCTTGCCTTGGGAGCTCCGATCATGCCGGCGCAGGAAGCCAGGCATCTTGATATTCGCTCTCTCGAAGTTGTTTGTGCGGGCAGGTTGGTAAAGCCCTTCCAAGACTCAGGAGAAACATCAAGCACATAGGTGCCGCATAGCTCCATGCCCAAGACGGCCAGGTCCACCTCATCAAGCTCGGCCGTTGCCGCCATTTGGCAGAATGCCAGTTCTGGTGTAGGAACAAGGACGTCGCAATCCGCCTTTATGAGCGAGGCTCGGGGGAGCTTTCCCCTAAGCCAACGACAATCAACGCCAGAATATTGCCACGTTGATACGCCGACCGGAATCATGAGCTGGTACGGCTGGGTCTTGACGCCGAGACGCGGTAGCAGGTCGTCGAGCTCGGCGCGGGAGGCGGAGTGGCAGCCTTCGAGCGACGAGGTTCGGGGGCGCTCGAGCAAATCGGGAAGGAGCCGACCGCTCGAGCGCAGAATTTCCAACGCCGTTATGCCATAGACGCAAATACTCATGGCCCGAGGCTAACGGTGCTTGAGCTGGCGATCTCAAAGATTTTGAAAAACCACTCGCTCGTTCTGACAAAAACCTGTCACGAATCAAACAAGAATTCGCCAATTCATGACGAGCGCAACCAAAATTCTCGCGTCAAACGTACTGGGGACCAAGCTCGGCGCGAGCAACGAGGGCACAAAGCAAGACGAGATCAAGGCGCCATGCGGGCAGCAGAGACGCCAGTCATCGCTACCCCCAGCCACCCCCCGTCCCAATGCCGCGTTTAAATTAAGCCCGTGCCGAGTTCCACCGCGGGCCCGCCCCTCACATGCCGTTAGGTCGCCCCACGCCGCCACTGGAATATGCGCTAACCTCAAGCCAAGACACTTGAGAAGGGACACCGCCATGACCGACTTCCTTACGCTTGCTGCCGAGCGCTACTCTTGCCGCCAGTTCACCGACCAGCCGGTGGAACCGGAGAAGATCGAGCTTGTGCTTGAGGCGGCCATGCATGCGCCCACCGCGGTGAACAAGCAGCCGTGGCACGCTTGGGTCATCAGCTCGCCCGAGGCCGTCGCGAAGGTGAACGACTGCACGCGCTTTGGCTTTGGCGCGAAGGTGGTCATCGCCGTGGGCGCCGCCACGGGCGAGGGCGAGTTCTGGACGCGCAAGTACGACGGCCGCGGGTTTGCCGACGTGGACGCCGCCATCGTGGCAACACACATGATGCTCGAGATTCAGGACCTGGGCCTGGGCACCACCTGGGTGGGTCACTTCGATGCCCCGGCGCTTGCCGAGGCACTGCCCGAGCTTGCCGGCTACGACCTCATCGCGCTCTTCCCCATCGGCTACCCCGACCCGGCCTACCAGCCTGCCCCCGGCCACACCGCCAGCAAGGGCAAGGACGAGCTCGTCAGCTACATCTAGTGAGGAGGCGCGCCCTCGACGAGCTCCGCGCGATGGCGGAGGCGGCGGGCTTTGAGGTGGAGAAGTTGGAGGCCCAGAAGGGATTCCGCGCGCACCTCGTTGCCAGGAAGCCGGCCTAGGGGCGGGCTCGACCCCAGCCTAAATACGCACCGCCAGCAGCGAGAAGAGGCGCTCGGCGGCGAGCGAGTAGAGCTCTTCTGCGCGGGCAAGGGCTTCCTCCAGCGACATGACGTCGATCTGGGTCGGCAGCATCGCCGTGAGGCCGGGGAGCTCGGCGGCGGAGGCGTCCATGCCGCCGACGATGGCGACGCAGGGAACGCCCGCGGCCTCGCACGCGGCGGCCACGCCAGAGACCACCTTGCCGTGGGCCGTCTGCGAATCCGCATGGCCCTCCCCCGTCACGCAGAGCGCGGCGCCCTCAAGCGCCTGGGGAAGCCCCGCGAGGTTCATGACCTGGTTTACGCCGCGCTCCATTCTCGCGTGGAGAAACGCCTGGCAGGCGGCGCCGAGGCCACCGGCCGCGCCGGCACCGGGCGTTGCGGGGTCGAAGTCGAACGCGCGGGCCAGCACCTGCGCGTAGTTGGCCATGCCGGCCTCGAGCTCCACAAGGGCCGCCGCATCAGCGCCCTTCTGCGGGCCGAAGACGGCCGTGGCGCCGAACTCGCCTAGCAGCGGGTTATCGACGTCGCACATGGCAACGAAGCTCGCCTGCGCAAGGCGCTCGTCCAGGCCTGACAGGTCAATCTCGCAAACGCGCCCGAGGTCAGCGCCCGTACCGGCAAGTTCGGCGCCATTCGCGTCGAGGAAGCGAGCACCGAGCGCCCGCATGGCGCCCATGCCGCCGTCGTTCGTGGCGGAGCCGCCAAGGGCCACGCTCATCTCAGTCGCGCCCGCGTCAAGCGCGGCGTGGATGAGCTCGCCCGTGCCATAGGTGCTCGCGAGCATCGGGTTGCGCTCGCCCGGCGCAAGCAAAGGCAGGCCAGAGGCCGCCGCAGTCTCCACGATGGCTCGCCCGCCGGGAAGCAGGCCAAACTCTGCCTCAATCGAGCGGCCGAGCGGGTCGTGCGCGGCAACGCGTCGCAGCTCGCCGGCGCAGGCGGAAACCACCGCGTCCGTGGTTCCCTCGCCGCCGTCTGCCATGGGCACGGCCACGCACTCGCAGCCGGGGAAGTGCCTGCGGGCGGCAACCCCCAGTAGCCGCGCCGTATCGTCCGAGCTCAGCGTGCCCTTGAACGAATCGGAGGCGAAGACGAACCTCGCGGGATTGCTCTTCTCGGTCATGTGGTCTCCCCCATTGGCATAAGTTGTCGGCACGGGCGCCGGGGCAAATCAGAACAGAGGG
>CAVIES010000162.1:0-4101 GCA_963641675.1 Anaerovoracaceae bacterium | reverse complement strand
CGGTCGAGCTTCTCCAGAAGCGTGCCGTCGAGCCAGAAGCAGATGAACGGGGTCTCGAATGCGTCGGTGAGCGCGTCGGCCTCGCTGTTGTAGACGTAGCAGAAGAGCGCCCTGTCGCGCGACTGCGAGAGGAGCTCGACCTCGCTCGCCTTGAGCTTGAACTCCACCGTGGCAAACGCGCCTGGGCGCTCTGCGTCCTCGCGCACGTTCGTGACGGCGGTCTTTACCTGGAAGAAGAAGGTCTCGGGAGCGGTGCCCGGCTCCTCGAGCTGGCGCTTGAGGTTGAGCGACACGACGTCGATGCCCATGTCGGCGGGCGGGCGCAGGGCGTCGAGCCCGTTGCGGTAAAGCGAGCTCATGAGCTGGTACTCGCCGGTGTAGCCGTTGTAGAGAAGGTCGAAGAAGTCCTGGGCCATGAGCGCTCCTTGGGCGGTTTCCTGAATGTCTTGATTCTAATGCCTTGCGGTGGCGTTCCGGGGCTGGTGCGCCGCCGCATGGCATGAGCGGACACGGCGGCACCTGGGCCCCGCCGCCTTTCCCTAGGCAGCGCTGGTGCCTGCGCTCGTTGCGGGGACGTAAAGGGGAAGCTCATCCCAATCGTCCTCGTCAAAGTCGAGGCAGTACCATTCCTCCGGCTCTGGGAGGTCCTCCGGGCGCATCTCCTCGGCGGGTTCGCTGCCTGCGGCCATGAACTCGCTAAATGCGGGGTGGCGCTCAAGCTCGTAGGCGGCCTCGCACACGCCGCGCCGGCCCCGCTCGAAGTACCACCAGCTGCCGGCGGGCGTCTCTAGCAGCGAGCTTGGCGTGCGGTTCGCGCGCGTGGAGAAGTAGCGGGCCGTTCGCTCGTCTTGGAAGCCAAGCACGAGCTGGCGGTCGCAGTTGCCGATGACTGAGTTTGCCGCCGGCTCGCCGTAGCGGGCCTCGAGCTGGCTCACCGTCTGGCAGATGAGCGTGCAGCTCACCTCGCGGCTGCGAATGACGGCCAGGATGTCGTCGATGCCCGGAAGCGTGAGGTTGGCGAAGTCGTCGAGCATGAAGCGCACGGGCACGGGTAGGCGGCCTCCCTCGCATTCGGCATCGGCGTGGCTGCACAGGCTCTGGAAGGCCTGGCGCACAAAGAGGCTCGTGAGCGGTGCCAGGCTGTGGTCCATGTCGTCCATGGTCACGAACAGCGCGCACCGCTTGTGCCCGAGCGCGCGGAAGTCGATCTGCTTGGCGCGGCGAAACGAGGCGAGCGCGCCGTCGAAGGTGAGCGGGAAGATGTTCGCGGCGATGATGCCCATGATGCTCGCGTGCATCTTCTCGGCGCGGGCCGTTGTGCGGGCGCGGTGCCAGAGCGAGACGGCGTAGCTCTCGGGGTCTTGGCTTGCGAGCTCGCCAAACATCGCGACCGAGTCGCCGTCGCAGGCCTGCTCGAACACGCTCACCACCGAGGCCATGTTCCACTCGGTGTCGGGCAGGGCCTCGAAGACGTAGGCGATGTAGCTTGCGAGGTAGTTGGCCGCGGCGCTTGCCCAAAACGGGTCCTGCCCCATGTCGTCGCGCGGGAAGAGCGCGCTCGCGATGGCGACGATGTCCTGCCCGAGGGGCCTGCCGCCGCTCCAGCGCACGTGGTGGAGAGGGTCGTAGCCGAGCGTCCCCTCCATGGTGGTGAAGTCGAGGCGGTCCACCTCGTAGCCGCGGCTGCGCAGGTAGGGCGCCATCTCGTGGTAGAGGCGCCCCTTTGAGTCGAGGACGACGTAGGAGCCGGCGCACTCAAGCAGGTTGGGCTTGAGGAAGTTGCGCGTCTTGCCCGAGCCGGAGCTACCGAGCACGAGCAGGTTGTTGTTGAGTCCGGTTGCCCACGTGTCCATGCTTGCGCGGCGCTCGGAGGTGAGGACCAGCTCGCCCGCGTAGGCGGAGCGGTCACTGGTAGTGATGTTCTTCATGATGAGCCTTCTTTCTTGGTGATTGCGGCGCCGCGGCGCCGAGGCGCGCCGCTTGGGGCGGCGGCGCCTGCACCGCGGGCCGAGGTGGCTAGAGGGACGTGACGATGCGGTCGGCAAGGCCTGCCTCAAGGGCATGCTCGGCATCGAAGTAGGTGTCGTTTGCCGTGAGCTCAAAGACGCGCTCGAGCGGCATGCCCGTGTGGCGGGCGATGACGGTGGCCGTGATGTCGCGGATGCGCATGAGGTCGTCGGCCCTCGCCTTTACGGAAAGGGCGCTGCCGCCAATCCCGGCCCCGCCAATCAGCGGATCGTGGATCATGACGCGGCTGTGGGGAAGCATCCAGCGCTCGTCTCCCGCGACGAACAGAAGCGCGCCCATGCTTGCGGCCATGCCCAGGCAGACGGTCCTAACGGGGCAGCTCACCGCCTGCATGACGTCGTAGAGGGCAAGGCCGGATTGCACCTCTCCACCGGGGCTGTTGACGTAGAGCGTCACGGGGGCGTTTGCGTCTTGGCGCTCGAGGTAGAGAAGGCCGCGGATGACGGCGGCGCACGAGTCTGCATCGACCGTGCACGTGAGCTCCAGCTCGCGGTTGGCGAGCATGTCATCGCGGATGTCGAGCCGGTTCAGGCCCTCCGCCGTCTCGCGGATGATCTGTGGTTGGTAGATAAATGCGCTGTTGCTCATATGAGCTCCTTCCGAGGGTCGTCACAACCAGATGGCGCGGCGCAAGGGCCGCGGGCACAGCGACATGGGCGTAGCCAAGGCACTGCGCTAAACGTCTCTTCTTTGGTTGTGTGGGGTAATGAATACCGGTGAGGGCAAGAACCCACCGGTCATCTCCAACGCGGCGCAAAGGCACCGGCTTGCCAGGAGGCGGGTCTAGGACCCTCGGGTGGGAGGTACTCTAGCGCAACGATTGCTGGCCGCGCAAGTGGGAATTTCAAAAAAGCCGGCCGACGCTTGCGATGGCAGCGGCGGCCGTTGGCGCCCGTTGCGTGGGCGCGCGTCTTCAAAAACGAGCGCCCGAGCCCGGCGAGGCCGCCAGACCCGGGCGCTTGGGCCCAAAGAACCAGAGATGCTGGGCGGCGGTAAAGGCCGGGCCCTCTGGCTGTCGCTTGGCGGGGCGCTAGCGCTTGCCCTTATTCTTTTCCTTGGAGCGCTTGTCGTTGATGATCTTCATGTGCTCGGCGGTGATGAGCTCGACGTCGTTCTCCTTGGCCCAGGCAACGCAGCCTTTGAGCACGAGCGGCAGGAACGCGTGGGGCACGCCGAGGACGGTCTCGAGCGCGTCGTCGGTGAACTTCACCTTGTCGTCGGCGCGGTCTGCTGCGTAGCGCACCGACTCCATCGTGGACTTGCGCACCTTAAGGGGCTCGGCGTGCATGAAGCGCTTGCGGTGGAACCAGAAGTTCTTCGAGTCGCGATAGCCGTAGTCAACCGGCAGCGAGGGGAAGTCCCGCGCCGTGACGCCGCGGATGATCGCGTCGCTGTAGCGCTTCTTCATGAGGACGCGGTCCACACGCAGGATGAAGTGTGCGCCAAACTGGCTCGTGATGCCGTTGAAGTCGTGGTAGGGAGGCTCGTAGCCAGAAAGCTCGCCGGGAAGGTCCTTGTCGGCGCCGTCGAGCTCGCGCATCCAGGTGCACTCGAGCGCCTCGATGGCGTCGGTGAGCACCATGGGGCGCACCTCGCCCGTCTCCTCCTCGATGCTGCTCTTCTCGAGCTTTAAGTTGCAGCGAGCCATCTTCTCGGCCGTCTTGTCGCCCGGCCACGAGAGCTTGACGGCCTCCTTGAAGCTCTTGGGCTTGTCGTCGATGAAGTTGAGGCAGCACTTGCCGTTGCGCAGGATGTTCTGCGCGGTGTTGGAGGAGTTGCGGCAGCAGAGCAGCATCGCGTAGTAGTCCTTGCCGGCGATGTAGTAGGGCTGCACCAGCGAGTACGGGCCGAGGTTGGTGGTGCCGTCCTCGCAGAGCGTGCTGATGATTACCACGGGCATGGGGAAGAACATCGACGTCTGGTAGAAGTTGTCGACGATGCGAAGGTTCTCGAAGCTGCTCATGCGTGTCCGTCCTCTGGTTGGGGCGCCCTGCCGCGCGGGCGTTTGCATCCAAAAATGGTAGCACCCGGGCCTGGCGATACCGCCTGGCCCGGGTGCGTGCCCTAGAGAAC
>CAVIES010000161.1:0-4117 GCA_963641675.1 Anaerovoracaceae bacterium | reverse complement strand
GACGTGCAGAACGTCTACCACACCATGGACGTCACCGACGAGATCGCCGAGGCTCTGGCCGAGGAGGACTAAGCTCCAACCGAGCTTTATGACGTTGCCCCTCCGGCGCCTTAGTGTCCGGCATTCGGGGTATCCTAGTGCGTAGCGCGCCCTGGCAGGGATGCCAGGGCGCTTTTTGTTTACGAGGAGGTACCTCATGGGCGGCTTCAGGCGCTTCATTCTGTTCGTGTTCTCGCTGGCTGGGCTCTTCGCCCTCGCCGTGCTGGCGTGTCCGGTGTTTGGCGTTGGCCAGGTCGAGGTCGACGTGCTCATGAGCTACCCGGCTTTCGAGGTGGCCTTCGAGGTCTGCCTCGGTCTGCTCGTCGCCTGGCTCGTCTTCAATCTCCTTCGCGCGATCTTCTCGCGCAAGCCCAAGGGCTCCATCAACGTCATGAGCATCGACGGTGGCACCATCACCGTCACGCGTGACGCCGTGGCCTCCCAGGCCTCCCACATCGTGGAGGCCCTCGAGCTCGGCCGCGCCAAGGACGTGGAGGTGCGCTCCGGCAAGCAGGGCACCGTGACGGTTGACGTCCACGTGACCCCCTACGAGTCGGTTGACGTCACGGCCGAGGCGCCGCTGCTGCATGAGGCCCTCGTCACCGGGCTCTCCGCCATGTGCGGCGAGCACCTGGGCGAGGTCAACGTGGAGTTCCTTGAGCCCCAGCACGCCTCTTCGCTGGTGGTCGCGGCGGACGAGGCTGAGGAAGAGGCCGCAGAACCCGCCGCGTCCGCGCCTGCTACTGACCCGGATGCCTCCGGCGACATCACCATCCCGATGAGCGTCGAGAAGGAGGCGTAAGGCCATGGCAGAGAAGATACAAGCGCACGTCGAATCCGCCGAGGAGGCGCAGGTTAAGGCCGTGGGCGAGACCGCCGAGAAGGCCGCTGCTGGCGCCGCCAAGCCTGCTGGCGCCTCCGCTGAGGACGAGAAGGCCATGAACGAGGCTGCCGAGCAGGTTGCCAAGGCCCTCACGGAGGAAGGCTCTGCCGGCGAGACGGCATCAGCCGCCGCGAGCGTGGGCATCCTCGCCCTCATCGCGAGCTGGATGCAAGAGACCTTCCCCAAGCACAAGAACACCATCGCAGGCGGCGTCTGCGGCCTTTTGCTGGCCCTCCTGCTCTTCTGGATTGGTCTCTTCAAGACCGTCATCATCGCCGTGCTCGTCGTCGCCGGCGTGGCGGCCGGCCAGTACCTCGACGGCGACCCAAAGATCGCCCGCGCCGCCAAGAACCTGATGAATAAGAAATAGGGAAGAGCGAAAGCCAGCCCGTTAGCCCCGCACACGGGACGGATAAGGAGTCACATATGAGCACGAAGCCTAGCGCAGAGAAGCCGGTCGAGACCGCCGAGCCTACGGCCGAGGCCGCAGAGGCAACTCGCGAGCTCGCCGCCACCGAGGAGGGCGACCTCACCTTCTCCGAGGCCGACGAGGACCTCGACTCAGAGGACTCCCTCACCTTCTCCAACGGCGTCATCGAGAAGATCGTCGCCATCGCCGTGCGCGACGTCGATGGTGTGCTTGGCATGAAGGGCGGCTTCATCGACCGCGTGCAGGAGACCTTTGGCGCGGCCGACCCCACCAAGGGCGTCTCCGTCGAGGTCATGCCCGACAGCTCCGTCCGCGTGAACATCTCCGTGCTCATCGAGTACGGCGCCTTTGCCCCGCAGGTCTTCGAGGACGTCAAGAAGGTCGTCGTGAAGCAGGTCGCGGGCATGACCGGCCTCGAGGTCGGCGGCGTCAACCTGCGCATCGAGGACGTGCTCACGCTCGAGGAGTACGAGCAGATGAAGGGCGCCCGCGAAGAGTCTGCCGACGAGGCGGAGTAGCGCGTGGGCGTCAAGAAGAAGGTCGCCTCGGGTCTTGGTCGTGCCGCGGCCTGGGGCCTGCACACCGCGGGCCGCTCGGCATCGCAGCTGCCCGGTCGCGTGGCCTTGGGCATCGACCCCCATGCCATCGCCGACTTCTCCGAGAAGCTCACGGCGGGCTCCATCGTCACCTGCGGCACCAACGGCAAGACGACCACGAATAACATCCTCGCGAGCGCCGTGGAGGCAAGCGGTGCCCGTGTGCTCTGCAACCGTGCCGGTGCCAACATGGCCCCCGGCGTGGCGGCCGCGCTTCTGCCCGGCAGGAGCGCCGACTGGGCCGTGATGGAGGCCGACGAGCTCTCCACCATCCAGATCCTGCCCGAGCTCAAGCCCAAGTACCTGCTGCTTTTGAACCTCTTCCGCGACCAGCTCGACCGCGCCGGAGAGATCGACCGCGTGCAGGACGTCATCGTGAAGGCGCTCGCCGCCTCGCCCGAGACCACGCTCGTGGCCTGCGGTGACGACCCACTCGTGATGGGCGTTGCCCGTCGCGCTCGTACGGCGGGTACCAAGGTCCTCACCTTCGGTGTCGCCGAGGACCTGCACCTGCCGGCAGACCGCGTGCCAGAGGCTCGCTTCTGCCAGGTCTGCGGCGCCGAGCTCACCTACGAGTACCGCGCATACGCCCAGCTTGGTGCCTTCCGCTGCCCCAAGGGCGACTTCTGCCGCCCGGAGCTCACCTGGCAGGCAACCGGCGTGAGCGTCGACCGCCACGGCGTCAACTTTGACGTCTCCGGCCAGGGCGTCGAGGGCTCCGTGCACGTGCACGCCACCTTCGGCGGCATCTACATGGTCTACAACCTGCTCGCGGCCTTCGTGGGCTCCATGCTTTGCGCTACCACGCCGGCTCAGTTCCAGCGTGCGCTAGACGAGTACCACCCCGAGAACGGCCGCCTCCAGCACTTCCGCGTGGACGGCCGCGAGGTCGTGCTCAACCTCGCCAAGAACCCCACCGGCTTTAACCAGAACATCTCGCTCATGCTGGCGGACGACCGCAAGAAGGCCGCCTTCTTCGTCATCAACGACAACTACAACGACGGCAAGGACATCTCCTGGATTTGGGACGTGGACTTCGAGCGTCTGGCGGTTGGCAGCCCCAAGGAGGCAGGCGGCGTGGTGGAGCACGGTGACATCACGGTCGTTGCCGGCGGGCATCGTGCCGACGACGTGCGCGTGCGCATGAAGTACGCGGGCATCTCGGCCAACGTCGCTGCCAACGTTCGCACCGCGCTTGAACAGATCGAGCACCTGCCCGTCGACCAGCCCCTCTACGTGCTTACGAACTATTCGGCGCTCTGGCCCGCAAAGGCCGAGCTTGAGGGAATGGGGGAGCGCCTGTGAGCGAGAAGACCCTGCGCATCGCGCACCTCTACCCGGAGCTTCTGAACCTCTACGGCGACGGCGGCAACATCCTCGTGCTGAAGAAGCGTCTTGAGTGGCGCGGCATCGGCTGCGAGGTAGTCGAGGTCCACGTGGACGACCGCCCGAGCTTCTCCGACATCGACATTGCCTTTATCGGCGGCGGCTCAGACCGCGAGCAGCGCATCGTCTGCGAGCATCTCCTAGCCGAGCGCGCCGAACTCTCGGCCTTCGTGGAGGACGGCGGCGCACTGGGTGCCGTCTGCGGCGGCTATCAGCTGCTCGGCCACTCCTACCTTATGGGCGACGAGGAGGTGGAGGGCCTCTCGCTGGTGGACCTTTACACCGACCGAGGCGAGCCCCGTCTCATCGGCAACATCGCCATCGAGAGCCGCATCTGCGAGCGCCCGATCGTGGGCTACGAGAACCACGGCGGCCGCACCCACCTTGGCGTGCATGTTGAGCCCCTGGGCCGCGTGGTCCACGGCCACGGCAACGACGGCAAGACGGGCTACGAGGGCTGCCTCTACAAGAACGTGGTGGGCACCTACATCCACGGTCCGCTCCTGCCCAAGAACCCGGGCGTTGCCGACTACCTCATCAGCCAGGCCCTCGAGCGCAAGTACGGCGACGGCAAGCTAGAGCCCCTAGACGACTCCGCCGAGACAGCCGCCAACGAAACGATGTACCAGCGCCTCGTTTCCGGTGAGGAGAAGGAATAGGCTCCCGTGTAGCCTCAGAGTTGGAGCTATTCGTTCAAGAACGCAACGGCATACTGCGCCGCGAGCATAGAGCCACGCACGAGGACGGATTCGTCGGGGTCGTAGTGGCAGCTGTGCTGGGGCC